>CAVFYJ010000034.1:0-30901 GCA_963626545.1 Acetatifactor sp.
TGCACTCTTAGGTAATCCTGAGTTTATCTTTGATTAAGGGGTTCTGAATAGTTACAATCGTAATTTTATTTAGTTCTGCAAGTGCATCATCCACCCTGTCCTGCTTTGTCAGAATTTCTGCAAATTGCAGCCGGTAAAATTCCTCGCTCATCATGACATGCGAATCGTTGCCTGATGAATTTAAGAAGACATGATATGATTCCTCGAGTGCTATTTTTGCCTTCTCATAGGAACCAACCGTCTGATAAATATAGGAAATATTAGCCATCTGTGCACTGAGCATCATATCATTTCCCTGCTCTTTTGCCAGACGCATTCCCTCTAAAAAGCAGTCCATTGCCCCCTGCTCATCGTCGACGTCGGTATACACAACGCCCAAAAGATTTTGCAGTATGAGCAGCAGCGATTCAAATCCATTTTCCTGCGCTGAGCGAATGGCCCGCTGGCACAGCTTCATTGCCTTAAATGGAAAGCCCATTGACTGGTACGCATCCGCCAGATACGTCCGCGCAAATGTCTTTGCATAGCGATCCTCATTCTTCTTTGCCAGAGAATACAGCTTTAAGCACAGCTCCCGCTCCCATTTGGGGGATTCGCTTCTGCTTTCGAGAATTTCTTCCATCATTATCTTCATACTATCTTTACCTGCCCATACTGCTCTTTTTCCATAGAAATCACATGGTTTAATTTTACAGCAGTCACACGTTTTGTCAAGTGACAATTCGCTAAGTGCTACCCGGACGGTGTGTGTCCCCGGAAGTTAGGTGCAACCCGAACGTTTAATTCTACCCGGACGGTGTGTAGCCCGGACGCGGCTCGACGATTGTTTCGTCGGCGCCCCTTGTTCCCGCGGCACCTTCCACGCACCTTTTTGTCTCAGTTACTGCGTAAGTCCGCTCCCACACGGGAATCGCCTCGTGAAAGCAACTCGTCTCACCGCTGTTCTAGGTATTGTCTAATTCAATTATTTCTTACTTGATATTTCAATCTGCTGGAATGGAATCTCAATTCCATTTTCATCAAACGCCAACTTAATCTGCTCGGTCAAACGCCACTTTGCATTCCAATACTCCTCCGTTTTTACCCAGACATGTAATCCGAGATTGACTGAGCTTTCTGCAAGCTCTGATACAAACACATTGACTTCTTTTTCTGGATCTCGCGCCGGATCTGTCTCCCCAAGATGCGCCAGAATCTCTTTCGCCCTTTTTAAATCAGAACTATATCCAATTCCGACTGTCAGTTCCAATCGGCGCAGCGGATTAGCAGAGACATTGATAATGCTGCTGTCCGCCAGCGTGCCATTCGGCACTACAATCAAGCGATTATCAATTGTAAGCAGCTCTGTATACACCAGACCAATCTCTTTTACTGTGCCTTCTGTATTGCCTTGCACAATGTAATCGCCAATGACAAACGGCTTTAATAAAAGAATCAGCACACCTCCGGCAAAATTTGACAGGCTGCCCTGCAACGCAAGGCCAACTGCCACACCTGCCGAAGCAATCACTGCTGTCAATGAGGTTGCCGTCAGACCAACTGTCTGCAACAAAATTCCAAACATTCCAATATAACCGAGTGCATTGACTACGTTGCAAAAGAAACGACGCACCGTCACCTCTATGTTTTGGCGCTTTAATGCCTGATCACACAAATTTACAACCCAGCGAATTAGCTTTCGCCCGATAAAAAAGATTGCCACTACAAGCGCGATGCGAAGCAAGTAGTCAACCACAATCGGCGTGTAAGTCTCAAACACATCCTTTATCGAAACCTTGCTCAGCTTTTCCACCTTATCACTCAACTCATCCGCCAGAAGTGCCATACTTTCTGGTTCTGTGCTGTCAAATAAAATTCTCATTTGATTCATCCTTTATTTCATTTTCTTTTTCCTTGTATTACTTGTTCACGGGGTAGTTTTTCAAAAGCGGCTCACCTCGTAAAAGCAACTCGTCTGACCGCTCATTCAAGTTATGACCCGTGAACTGCAACCCGATTCTCTCACGAAGTTTTGTAAAATAATCTGTTGTTCGCGGATAATGCGAAAAATCGAATGGCCCATTCCAGCCCTCTTTTATCAGTGCTACGGTGCGTTCACGCCCAATCAAAGCTTCGATTGCCTGTAATGCTCGCAAATCATCAAGCGCCTGTCTTTGCACTTGCGCACGAATTGAGGACAACGGCTTTCCATCTGCTCCTGGATAAACCAGAAAAGCATCTCCTGATGGGAATGCATAGTCCGCATGTGTGTTAAAGAATGGATCAATATGCTTAATCGAATATTGTGAATTATAAAAATTAAAGCCCCAGTGCAAAAAGCCCTTAATATTATACAAGTACATTAATACGCCCATGATGCGGTTTCGCCATGACGGCATTGCAAAAAAGCGATTCGGCACGTCAATGGACTGTCCACAGCAATAATATGTCCACAGATTTGGCACCTGATGATCAATGAATGTTTCGATATGATTATTCGCAACGACCGGCTCTTTTACAATTCCTTTTTCATAGAAAGCATAATCACTGAGTGCATCTACTACCTGCCAGCCCGACAACAGCGTCTCTACGCTCTCGCGTGCCGCTTTATACCCTTCCAGACAATCCTGACCCGGTTCGTCTGAAATATGAAAATAGATATGCTCTCGATCGTAGCCAAATCCTATAAGTGCTTCCTGTAATGCTGGTATAAATTGTTTAAAAAAGTCCTGATACACTGGATCCAGCGCCTGCGTATGCCAGCCAAATTTTTTAATTTCTTTTCCATCTTCTGTTACCACAATCTTTGGTGCTGCCTTTGCACCCCACTGCGTAAATAAATGGGGAATCTCTAAATAGGAAATACCATGTCTACGGCAGATTTCACACCAGCGCGCCAGATCAGAAAAGTCAAAGGTATACTTACCAGATTCACAATCTGGTTTATCTTTTTCAAATTTTACTTTTACGAGCTGTACGGTTGTGCGCTCACCTCCTACAGCGGTGTCAAGCGGCGGCGTAAATACTGGTGTCAGAAGCATGTTAATTCCAATTTCCTCCCCCGCTAGCGCAATCTGTTCCTCAATCACATCCCAGTGTGCTTCACTACATACAGGAACATGATAGTAGTCTGCCAGACAATCTGTATGGAACCACTCTGTATGAATCAGTGTCTGCTTCGGAAGTGCTGCATCAAGTACATTTAACGTAAAGATTAGCGTCTGGTAAGGCGCTTGCTTTACCCTACTCGATTCTGCTTCATTGCTTTCCTTATTTGCATAAATGGAAATACTGATCGGATAGTTACCTGCTGGAATCTGTGTCGTATCTGGAAAATCAATCCAAAGCGCACGCGTCTGTCCCGGAATAAATCGTACAAAATCCGAATCTCGTTTGCATAATAAATCAGGGAATAGACCCGGTTGGTCCGTCAAATACCATTCATCTGTCTTTTCGTAACACGGAAATGCAGATGACACCAACTCTACATCACGTACACGCACTGGTACCGGACTACCCGTTATTTCATAGAAGAAACCATTTCCAAAGAATGTATTTTCATTGCGATCTTCCTCGTCTGTTTCCGTTTTTCTTTTTCCGTAAACGAGCTGAAATGCAGGCAACTCTCCTCGTAAAATAGATACAGAATTTACGCTATTTTGTCCCAATAAATCACATGATTCAGGTTTGCTTTGTCCCGGAAATATCTTTTCAAGGCTGCTTGCTAAGTAAAAAAATACGTTGGCCATTTTGTGATCTCCTTTTTCTTCCTTATAAAATTAATTTTTGAGCTTATCGAAAATCCGCTAACATGACTATACCATATACTGTGTGGAAATGCCACCGTTAAGTAATTAAGCTACTTTTATGAGACATAATATAAAGCCATTATGTTGAGGGCAAAAGCGTTATGTAGTGGACGGCGAGACGAGTTGCTTTTACGAGACGGGACGTTGTAGCGGGCCCGTTGTCAAAATACACTTACGTTAAAAACGTGTAGTGGGGACCCGCGGAATTGGGCCCGTCGACAAAACAATCGTCGAGTCATCCTTCGTAAACCTTCCGGGTTGCACTTTCCGTCCTTCATAAAATTTCCGGGCTACATCTTCACACACTTCCGGCTGTAATAAATTTCCGGGTTGCGATAAACTTCCCGGCTGCAATAACCTTCCGGGTTGCATTGCACATACACCCCTTGCACCTTAAGGAGTTGTATGTTAAAGTAGCCTTAATACATAGTGCCTGCCGATATCCCAGCGGGCCACAGAAAGGCATGGTTTTTTATGAATACTTGCAGACGCATCAACTCGAACTGGCTCTTCTTCAAGCAGCCACTGTCCGACACCAACACTCCTACTGAGCTTCCATCCGGGCGTTCATCTGGGCATTCATCGGAACTTCCGTCCCCAAATGACGCACGTTTCCAGCCTGTAAATCTGCCACACGACTGGCTAATCTCAAACAGCGCTGACCACTACGAAAACAGCGAAGGCTGGTATCAAAAAACACTTTCCAGCGATGTCCTTGCGTTTGACGCATCCTCCAGCGATGACTGGCTCCTCTACTTCGAAGGAGTCTACATGGACTGCACCATCTTCGTAAATGGAATGCAGGCTGGTGAATGGAAATATGGCTACTCCTCATTTGAGGTGCGCCTGACTCCATTTTTAAAAACAGGCGACAACACAATCCTTGTGCATGTGCGCTACCAGTCCCCGAATAGCCGCTGGTACTCCGGCGCAGGCATTTATCGAAGCGTCTGGTTAAAAAAGGTGCCAGCCATCCACATCGCATCGGACGGCATCGCTGCAAAAACACATCGCACTGCTGACGGCAACTGGACGCTTTGTATGCACACCACGCTGGAGGCAGATGGCGTACAAAAGCCCGCAAACGATTTCTTGGCATCGGCTTCTCTCTCCCTTTCCTTCTGCGTACAGACAATAGACGGCACAATAATCCACTCTGGAATTTGTGATAACACCCCTGTCACCCTAACGGACATCAAGCCATGGGACGTAAGCGACCCGAACCTGTATCAGATCGTCTGCACACTGTCCGAAAATGGCACCGCAATCCAGACCGAGACGATCACGACCGGTTTTCGCACGACACGCTTTGACCCGAACGAAGGCTTTTTCTTAAATGATGTCCACATGAAATTAAAAGGCGTCTGCCAGCACCACGATCTCGGTGCACTCGGCGCTGCTGTAAACCGCTCTGCAATCAAACGTCAGCTTCTGATCTTAAAGAGCATGGGCGTGAATGCAGTGCGCACCACTCACAACATGCCTGCCGTTGAACTCTTAGAGCTTGCTGACGAGATGGGTATTTTGATCGTAGACGAAGCATTTGACATGTGGGAAATGAGCAAAACGCCTTACGATTATGGACGCTTCTTTAAGGAGTGGAGTGCACGCGATGTCAAAAGCTGGATCTGCCGCGACCGCAATCATCCATCTGTCATTCTCTGGTCCATCGGAAATGAGATTTACGATACCCACGCCAATGAACACGGTCAGGAAATCACTCGCTACTTAAAAGAGCAGGTACTCCTTCATGACCCATACGGTCATGCCCTCCCTACGATTGGTTCGAACTTTATGCAGGGCGAGAACGCCAGAAAATGCGCCGACATCTTAAAGATTGCAGGCTACAATTATGCCGAGCGTCTCTATAATAAGCAGCACGCCGACCATCCAGACTGGGCGATCTACGGAAGTGAGACCAGCTCTACCGTGCAGAGCCGTGGCATTTACCATTTTCCACTCGCAAAGCCACTGCTGACCGATGATGACGGCCAGTGTTCTAGCCTTGGCAACAGCACTGTAAACTGGGGTGCAAAAAATCAGCAGTTTTGCGCCGTATCCGATCTTCATATGCCATTTTCACTCGGACAGTTTTTGTGGTCCGGCTTTGATTACATCGGAGAGCCAACACCGTATCAGTCCCGAAATTCCTTCTTCGGTCAGATCGACACCGCAGGTTTCCCGAAGGATGCCTACTATTTTTATCAGAGTGTGTGGACAGATGTTACGACAAATCCGATGATCCACATTTTGCCTTACTGGGATTTTAATCCAGGTCAGATGATTGATGTGCGCGTCTACACAAATGCTCCGAAAGCTGCGCTGTATTTAAATGATACCTTAATCGGTGAAAAGAAGCTTGCTCACACCGAGGAAGATAACATGATTGCCGACTGGTCGCTTCCTTATGAAAAAGGTGTACTGACTGCGATTGCTTATGACGAATCAGGAAATGAGATTGCTCGCGATACTCAGCACTCCTTTGGTGATGCGGCTTCGCTTCGCCTGCGTGCAGACCGCGTAACCGTTCCGGCAGACGGTGCCGAACTGATCTTTGTGACGATTGATGCACTTGACGCTGACGGATATGTGGTTGCCAATGCAAATAATCGCGTCCATGTTACCGTCGAGGGAGAAGGAATTCTTGCCGGACTGGACAATGGTGACAGTACCGACTATGAGCCATACAAGGGCGACTGCCGCCGCCTGTTCTCTGGAAAGCTGTTGGCGATCATCGCGCCGACACTCACTGCCGGAACAATTACCGTAACGGCCTCTTCCGACGGATTAGCGTCAGCTGTTTTAACGCTAAATACGGTTGCCTATGATAGCAAAACTACACAACCAAACCATACTCACAGCAATCAAGATGACAAAGTTAACTCAAACACTCCATCCAGCAAAGATCGCTGCGCAGATGATCTTCATGTGATGACCATTACACGCGACCCGCTTGCCGATGCCGTCAGCAGCGCCACCGATATTCCAGTTCGAAGCATTACGCTGTCCTGCGAAGATTCTTCTGTTCTGACAGCAGACAAACCTTGCGCTGTCATCAGCGCTGTCACTCACCCGGCAAATGCAACCGCCCAGCCGCTTGACTGGAAGGTGACAAATGCAGAGGGCGTTGTCGTGCCATACGCCGTACTTGAGCCAATTGACGATTCTCATATGCGCATTCGCGCTTTTGCCGATGGCAGTTTCTTTGTGCGATGCAGTGTGACAAATGGACGCGGCTGCACTGCCCTCTACTCTACGTTGGAATTCAAGGCAGAGCAGATCGGTACGATGAATCTCGATCCATACACCTTTACCGTTGGCTCCCTGTATGCATCTGCGGAAGGTGAAGTGGCAAACGGAAATGCGCACGGCGCTGCAACCGGCTCTGAGGGTACAACGAGTATTACCTACGGTCCATTTGATTTTGGCACGTTTGGTACCGATACCGTCACGATTCCAATCTTCGAGACCGAAAGCCGCCCGATTGATCTGATCTTTCTTGAAGGAAAGACCGACTCACAATCTGGCACCATTCTTTGTTCTGGTCACTACGACAAGCCGATGGTTTGGGATCAATATCAGGAGGAAACCTTCACGCTGCCAAAGCGCTTAACCGGTGTAACCACCTTTACGATACAGGTAACCGACCGAAAGCTTCACATTGGCGGACTAACTTTCAAGAGATTGGAAAAAGCTTGGACTACGCTTGCTGCATCGGACATTGACCGCATTTACGGCGATGCCTTCTGCCGCACAGACGATGCGATCACCGGAATCGGAAATAACGTAACAATCGAGTACACGGATATGGATTTTGGAAACGAAACCTCTGCCGTAATCGAAATTACAGGACGCTCCCCGATCGCAAAGAATACGATTCACGTGCGCACCTCAAACGGCACCGAGGAAGCGCTAAACATCGCCGAATTTACATACAGCGACGACTACACGACAAAGCGCTTCCCAGTTACCGTACTCTCTGGCTCCCAGACCGTTACGCTTCTGTTTTTGCCGGGCAGCAACTTTGATTTGAAGAGTATTCGCTTTGTAAAAAATGACAACTAACCTTTAACGCCAACAGGCAGAGGCGACTCCATTGCGATCTCCTCTGCCTGTTTTTTATCTATTATTTCGCATCACTCTACATAATCCAACACAAAACGCATTCTTGCCCTTTCCGTATTCCCTCCTGCTGCGCCATCCTTTGTGAAACTCATTTCGTAGCGATCCGCTTCTGTATATGGATTCCACTGAGGCAATTCATTTCCATTGGAATCGCTTCCATTTGGATCGCCAGTCTTAATAAAATTGACAAAATAGCTGCTGATCTGACGTGCCAGATCATAATGATGGCCATCAAACGGCCGCCAACACTTGGCAAGCGTCTCAAAAAAGAACCACAAGTCACACGAGTGGAAGGTACCTGCGTTGTCCCATCCCGGAATATCCGCATCAAAGCGATAATAATAGCTCGCACACTTTTTATCAGCCGCTTCTGCCCGCTTCAAAAATGCACGCTTTACGCTGTACTCAATCCCACTCACCGGTGCAAAGCCTTCTGGTGTTTCCTTCTGATTTTCCTCAAATGTCAAAAATTCATCCGCCTTTTCACCAAAAAGTACTCTCACTTTTTGGTAAAACTGCTCACGATCCTGCGCTTTTATACAATTCAAGAATTCATCGGACGTATTGCCCGCCATGAGTGGAACTGCAATACTCTTTCCCATGACAAGCTTTTCGTATGGATCTTCCTTACAAAATGCGCCGTCAAGGACCGTAAACATACGCGGATGATTTTCTGCAAACTCCGCATAGCGATCACGAATATAAAACGCATCGAGTGCTCTTGCCTCCTCAAGACTGTTTACACCAAGAAAATCAAAGAATTCTTCTCCCAGCTTCTCAGCCTTGGCGAGCGGTGTTGGCTTTCCAAATCGCGTCTCTTCATACGGATTTCCAATCATACCGCTCATCACAACGACCCTGGCAATCTTTCCTTCATTTTCTGCACAGGCTAGCTGTGACATCACACTCGCACCACCTGCCGATTGACCAGCAATCGTAATCAAATTGGGATCACCACCAAAATTTGCAATGTTTCGAACGACCCACTCCAGTCCAGCCTTCTGGTCAAGGCTTCCAAAATTAGACGGTGCATCTGGCTGTTCCTTTGTCAGCTGAGGATGTGCCAAAAAGCCAAAGACATTGACACGATAATTAACACTGACAACAACGATGCCTTTTCTTGCAAGACGCTCCCCGTCAAATTCCATCTCTCTCGTGTAACCCCACTGATAGCCACCGCCAAAATACCACACCAGAACCGGGCGACGCTCATCCACACTCTTTGCTCCTGTCCAGATGTTTAAATATAAGCAGTCCTCATCCATCGGTACCTCTGGGTCTACATGCCACTCCCTATTGTAGAGTGAATCGCCAATGCCTGGTGTATCCTGTACCGAAATCGGTGCGAAGTGTACACACTCCCTTACACCTTCCCAGTCTGAACACGGCTGCGGTGCACGCCAGCGATTCTTTCCTGTTGGCGGCGCTGCAAATGGAACACCACGAAATACTGTAATGCGAGGATCTGCTGCTTCAATACCGCGCACCAGACCATTTTCTGTTTTTGTCTGTCGAATCAATTGATCTCCTCCTCTCCGTCATAAAACGTTATTTTCACAGCTTTACAACTCTATCCCTATTATAATAATCTTTCCTACCGATTACTAGTGTTCCAGATAAAATCCCTTCAGTGAACCCTTTCCTTCTCCCTTAAAGGTAAAATACAGCGCCTGCACTCCATCCGGCATTGCAACTGGTGCACTGTAATGTTCCCATACATTTGTGTACTCCACCGGAATCTGTGCCAGCACTTCGCCATCCCATGCTGTTTTTACTTCAAAGATACCCTTTATGTAACCTCTGACGTCAATGGAAATCTGATTGATGCCTTTCATGTCAAAATATTTAAAGCCAACCGTAGTTCCATTTTGAATCGCGCCAAGATAAGCAGGATCTGTATCTCCATCTCTTCCATCCTGCATGATTTTGGGGAAACGCTCATCGACGTAAATAGAGGATTCTTCTGTGAACAAGTTACATGCCAGATGTGCCGGATAATAGCCTTCTCCAGCAAGGGGACCTCCATTTAATCCACAAGATGTAATCTCCACCTGAGGAATGCTTCCGTCCTCACGTATCGTCAATCGCTCTGCACAGCCCTGTCTGCTGTACCAAGTACCATTCGTATGTCTATGATAAAAAATATACCAATCATCTTGGATCTGTACCATGCTTCCGTGATTGTTTGCGCCATATGCAGTCGGCATATCTGCTGGCTTGTAGGTGTCAATATGAAGATCACAGTTACTGACAAGTACACCGCCATAAACAAATCCGCCCGTTGGATCTTTGCTTGTCGCATAACACAGCTCATGCATCACCTCTGATGAATAGATAAAATAATACGTATCGTCTTTCTTTCGGATCGATGGTGCCTCAAAAAATGCATGATGTTCATACTGCGTACCCTTGCTGTACTCACTTCCGGGCACAATAATCTTTGGCGCACATTTTACTGTGAGCATATCCTTGTCAAGAACTGTGACCATTGCACCACTTCTCGTCTTATCCCCAATTCCACAAAAACCAGTGTACAGATACGTCTGATCGCCCTCGGTCAACACACCTGGATCAAATTGCGGCTCATCGGTCTTTTTTTCTCCAAGACGTGTTCCGTCTGGATAATGCACATACCCCCAAAACTCATATTGACCTGCCGGCGTATCACAAACTGCAACTGACACAATTGACAACTTATCAAGCACATAATACAGATAATATCGTCCATCTGGTCCGACTGTCACATCTGGCGCGTACAGACACATTTTTCCCTCTGGGTTTTCCGGGTCCTGCGTCTTTTTGTAGATTACACCCTCATACCGCCAGTTTCCCAGATCATCCACCGGAGCCGACCAGCACACATAGTCGCCCATACAAAATACATATCCATTGTAAAAATCATGGGAACCATACACATACACACGACCATCAAATACGTACGGCTCTCCGTCTGGGATATACTCCCAAGACGGAAGATATGGATTAAACGCCTGTTTTTTCATAATTGTTTTTCCTTCCTTTCTCACTTCATATTCTCATAAAAAGGGATCAAAAATAACTTGCTTACTTCTCCAGTTTTCACAGTCTTTCAGCTTCATCACGCCTCATGATTTGGAAAAAGTCGTACCGTCACAACGGAGCACGCCGGAACCACAAAACGTACCCCGCGGCTTGTCAGCTGCACGTCAAGCGGCTTCTCGTACAGCACTGGTTCTTTGCCAAACTGGTTGTAATCGTTTAACTTTCCGTGAAGAATAAATCCTTCGGCCTTCGTCGGTGTCTCCTCCATCAACACAGCCTCGATTGTTTCTTCTCCCTCAAGTGCTGTATTGACAAGTGTTATCGTAATCACACCATCAACGTCCTGTGAGACAGACTGCTGAATGTTATCCATCTGATACATATCATTTCCGACCTTCTTTGTCTCGGACAGGCAGCTCTCAAGAAGCTCGGCTCCCTGATGGAACCGATACATATGGAACACATGGTACGTTGGGGTCAGAATCATCTCCGGTCCATCCGTCAGAATAACGGACTGAAGCACGTTTACAATCTGTGCGATGCAGCCCATCTTTACGCGGTCACAGTGACGGTTGAAAATATTAAAGGTCGCACCTGCCACAAGTGCATCGCGCATGGTGCTCTGCTGGAACAAAAATCCCGGATTGGTTCCCGGCTCCACATCATGCCAGCAGCCCCATTCATCAACCATCATTCCTAGCTTCTTATCTGGATCGTACTGATCCATGATTGCCCCGTGTCTTCGAATCAGCTCGTCCATGCCAAGTGCACGGTTCATCGTGTACCAATACTCATCCTCGGAAAAGTCGGTTGCACTTCCTTTATGAAGACCTTTCTCTGCGCCGCAATAGTAGTGAACCGACAGTCCATCCATCATGCCGTGCGCCTCCGGTGGCATTGGCTCTGCAAAACACTCTCGAAGCACAACTTCTGTCCATTTATAATCCTCTGCATTGGCACCGCCACAGATACGGAAAATTGGTGCATTTTTATCATACGTTCTGACATAGGTCTGATAACGGCGATAAAGATCCGCGTAGTAGGTCGGTGTCATATTTCCGCCGCATCCCCAGTTTTCATTACCCACACCAAAATAGTCAACCTTCCACGGCTTTTCTCTTCCGTTTTTCTTTCTCAGATCAGCCATCGGTGAGACTCCATCGAGTGTCATGTACTCGACCCACTCGCTCATCTCACGCACACTTCCACTTCCGACATTTCCATTTACATAGGTCTTGCAGCCTAACTGCTCACAAAGCTCAAAATATTCATGTGTACCAAAGCTGTTGTCCTCGGTGACACCACCCCAGTGGGTATTAATCATTTTCTTTCTGTTTTCCTTCGGGCCAATTCCGTCCATCCAGTGATACTCATCCGCAAAGCAACCACCCGGCCAGCGAAGAACTGGAACCTTGATCGCCTTTAATGCTTCTACTACGTCAGTTCGCATACCATTCTTATTTGGAATCTCAGAATCCTCTCCCACATAGATGCCCTCGTAGATGCAGCGTCCCAGATGCTCACTGAAATGGCCGTAAATCTCCGGCTCGATATGGCCTTTTTTATTTTTTTCATTAATATATAATTTCATAAAATTTGTCCTCCCTTTTACACAAAACGGGGGCTGGCAGTTTTTTTGCCATCCCCCGCCAGATTCAATCTGATGTTGTTACTTCGCTTTCTTTTGCTACTTCACTTTCTTTTATTACTTTAATTTTTGTGGCTGCATCCTTATCGCAATCGCAATCAAGCTTTCTCGATCCGCCAACGATTTATTCCTCAGCTGCTTCTCTTGCTGCGATTACCGGCTGATACTTCTCGGTATCAAACTCAACCAGCTGATCCCATCCAAGACCTTCAAGTGTAGTACACATATCGTCCCACAGCTGATCAAACTCTGCATCGTCCGCTGCAAAGATTGCTCTCCAGGAAGTCGTCTTTACCTGATCGCCACACTGGCTTCTAATCAATGCGATATCGGTTGTGTCAATTGCAAGTGCAAGGTTCACGCTCGGAACTGGTTCAAGCATTCCATTTTCCTTCAGATATTCAACTTCATTTGCTGCACCAAACTTTTCAGCCCACTCTTTGGTTGTCGCGGTATCATTCTGCTTAATGTAGGAAGCCCAATAGTCGCTGCTGAAGGTCTCACCCGTTACTGGGTTCATCTCAACACCTGCTACCATCCACTGATTTACCTGATTGTTTCCATCATTCCAAGAACCACCGCCAAGCTCCTCCGGTACCTCTGGATCTGCGGAGAATCTTGTCAAACCAACATCCGTCAGTGTATAGGTTCCATCATCGTTTACGGTGTAGATGAAGCCGTCCTGTCCAATATGCTGCATGGTCAAACCTTCTGGGGAACACAGCCAATCCATAAACTCAAGGATTCGTGCTCGATCTTCATCCGATACACCAGAGCCAATTGCCCATACACGGCCATCGCCATAATAGGTATCGGATGCCTGGAATACATTCATATCACCAACCGGAATCGCACAATAGTTTTGACGTGCCTCACCCTTTTCCGGTGAATTCCAGAAGCCACGCTGCCAGTTGTACCAGAACAGATGAACTCGTCCCTGACGCATCTTATCGCATGCCGCATTCCAATCCTGTGTAGCAGAATCCGGGTCAACCAGTCCCATCTGATTTGCCTGATATAAGAACTTTAACATCTTATAATAAGCGCCATCTTTATCCGTCAATGGTGTGATGGAATTATCAGTTCCGATCAAAACAGAACCATTTACTTCCTGTCCATACCACTTTGTGATCTGATTTACGTTCTCAATGCTGGTGCCATCCCAGTCTGGCCACAAGCTGAGTGCATAAGTCTTATCACCAGCCTCATTTGTCGGATATGCATCCTGAATCTTCTTTAAGGTATCAAGCAGATCATCAAGATTCTTCATCTCTGGAGCACCTACTTCTACATAATGATCCCACTCCATTCTTGGCATCGTGTACACGGTATCTTCCTTATACTCAGTTGGTCCGTTTGAGTTCATCTCTGCCGGAATCGCATAGATACCTTCCTTGCCAATCGCTTCATTCATCGCATCATTAAACAGGTTGATCTGCTCCTCATATTTCATGATATTCTCATAATTTGGAAGTTCCTCACTAATGTCGGCGATCAATCCTACATCTACACAATCCTGCATGTCCGCATTGTCCAGAATGATAATGTCGCCCAGATCACCCGATGCGCATCGTGTCTGATACAGAGATGCCGCGTCGCCCGATACCTGCGGAGCCACGATATTTAACTCGATGTTAAAACGATCCTTGATTTCCTTTGCGTACCATCCAGTCTGCATGCCCTGATAGTTTGCTGCCACGTCATAGACTTCAATGGTAAGTGTCTCATCGTGATTTACTTCTGGGGCATCTGCCCATGCATTCATCGGAAGTGCACTAGCCGTCATCATCGCTGCCATTATCAAACCTGCAAAACTTTTCTTTCTCATAGTAAAATCCTCCTTTTTGATTTTCACTTTGATTTTTATTCTCTTATTGCTTTGGTTTCATCGTTTCGTTTTCTTTCCCTTTTTGTTTTCCTTTTGACCCATTATCCCTTAACGGCTCCGACCATAATGCCCTTTACAAAGTAGCGCTGGAAGATCGGATAAACGAGCATGATCGGCACGACAACGAGCACGGTTACGGTCATACGAACACTGGTTGCCGTCTGTGCAGTTGCAGATGCTGCTGCCATCGCACCAGAGCTTGCCGAGCTGTTTGCAAGTGCTTTTAACGAACTTGCCTGATTCAAATACTGATACAGAATAAACTGAAGTGGATACAGCTTTGTGTCAGTCATTAAAAGTAGCGTATCCTGAAATGCGTTCCACTGTCCAACTGCGGAAAAGATTGCTACCGTCGCCATGATCGGCTTAATAACCGGAATCATAATTTTCACAAAAATCTTGATGGTACCTGCTCCGTCAATCTCCGCTGCCTCCTGAAGTTCCTTCGGAATGGACTCCACGAATGTCTTTGTCAAAATAACATTAAATGGAGAAACGATTGCCGGAAGGATGTATCCCAAAAAGTTATTCGTCAAATGAAGATTTTTCATGGTTAAAAACCATGGAATAATTCCTGCATTGAAATACATAGTTGCCACTAAAAGACGATACCAGAACTTTCGATGCCACATATCCTGCTGTGTGAACATGTAACCAAGAAATGCAGAAGCGCCTACGGTACAGGCTGTTCCGATTACAGTTCTTCCCAGAGAAATTTTTCCGGCCTGGAACAATCCGTCAATCTTTAATGCACTGATATAATTCTGGAAATGAATGCCCTTTGGCCAGAAAAGAATCACGCCTCTGGCACTCAAGTCATTCGCACTGATGGTATTGATAAAGATGTAGTAAAACGGGTATATACAGATAATCGCACACAGACTGAACACGATGTAACAGACAACGCCGACCATGCGGTCCCCAAAGCTTTCCTTCATCTTTGTTTTCTTTTGATGAACCTGTTTCTTTTTCATCCAAACTGCCCTCCGATCCAATTAGATAAAACTCTCGCCACGGACTTTTTTCGAGAATGCATTGGCTCCGACTAAGAGAACCACACTTACCAAGCTCTTTAACATACTGATCGCAACGGATACCGAATAACTTCCACTTCCCATCGCGGTATTGTACACGTAAAGGTCAAGTACCTGAATGTACTCTTTGTTAAATGCATTCTGGAATACGTAATACTGCTCCATTCCATTGTTTAAGAAGTTTGCAATATTAATCATCAGCAATACGAAATAGGTCGGGATCAGGCTCGGAATTGTGATGTGTCGAATCAGCTGCATACGGCTCGCACCGTCCACCTTTGCTGCCTGAAACAGTTCATCATCAATACCAGAAATCGCCGCTATGTACATGATCGCTGCCCAACCAAGATTCTTCCAAGTCAGCCACAGCCACTGGGTAAACCACACATGCTTTGTCGACTGCAAAAACAGAATCGGCTCCTTCGTGATACCAAGATTCATTAACAATGTGTTCGCCATACCTGTACTGTTGAATAAACTAAATGCAATTGAATACACAAGAACCCAGCTGACAAAGTTTGGAAGTGTCGTCACGGTCTGAATGAATTTTCGAAACTTCACGCAGCGAATCTCATTTAAAAATACGGCAAACAGCATTGGCAGCCATGAGGTTCCAAGCGTTAATGCACTCATCGCAAATGTGTTTTCCAACACCTGAACGATCTGCTTGATCTTGATATCGTTCTCCACCAGTGATTTAAACCACTTGAGTCCAACAAACTCTGCCTGCGAAAATGGCTTTGGCGGACGATAATCATAAAACGCGTAGATCCATCCGTACAGAGGATAGTAACTAAATACAAGTACCAGTGCCATAAACGGAGCCACATACAAAAACAATTTGATGGACTTCCATTTCTTTCTTGTCATCTTTCTCTTTTTCAAATGCTCCACTACCTTTCCTATTTTTTCCTAATTTTTCTCTTCCGTCTTAGGTTTAACGTTTTTCCTATCTCTTGTCCTCATTCTGGCACGTGCTCGCCATTTTGTCAATATCTATTTTGTATTTTTCTCATTATTTGTATATATTGTATATTTAGCAGGCATTCTTTTAGATATTTTTCAAGTTATTTCTTCTTATATCGCCCATTATAGACTTGTTTATCGTTACACATAATCATTTTACTAATTTATTTCACCTAAGCTTGAACGGCATAAAAAAAGAAGAGGTATGCTTCTCGCACCCTCTTCTGCTATCACCGTTTTGGAACGGATTCTCGTATTTTTATTTCACATGGAATCTTAATATGCGCTGCTAGCTTTTGCTGTGTGCATACCTCCTGATTATCATCTATGTCTGCATCATTTTCTTCACCGACATCATTTAACGCTTCGAGCTGCTCAAACAAAAGGCTCGCGGCTGCCGTTCCTGTCTCCTCAAGTGGAAGTCTGCTGCTCGTAAGTTTCGGAACATACCACTCAGCACCATGATCATTATCAAAGCCCGTCACAGCAATGTCCTTTCCCACTTCAAGCCCCATATCATGAAGACGATTGTACACGCCACCTGCCATCCAGTCTGACATACAAAGGATTGCCGTAACCCCTGCCTTAACGAGTTCGCCCGCCAGCTCATACGCTTTTTCAGCCTCCCAGTTCGCATCCAGTACCCAGGCTGGATTGTACAAAACACCTGCCTCAAACAAAGCCTTCTGATAGCCGAGCAAACGCCGCTTTGCGTGAATGTTGTCCGCACGACCGCTGATCACTCCAATCTTTGTATGGCCTTGAGACAAAATATATTTTGTCATCTGGTAGCCGCCATCCTCATCGTCAATCTCGACAGATGGCTTGCTCTCATCCGAATGGCAGTACGCAAGCACCATCGGTATGTCCATCTTCTTCTCAAAAAGATGAATCTGTCGCTCATGGCCTGCCACATAAATCAAACCATCCACCTTGATGCTCGCTAACTCTTTTAACGCTGGGTCCAGCACACTGTGGATCAGTTCCTCGTCATCGTACCATTTATCTTTCCATCTGGCATACAGACGAAGATTCTGTAAAATCACGCGATAATGCTTTTCCTCGCAATATTTCATAATGCCTTCCACAATATTGGGTGTTGTAAACTGTGCCAGATCCTCTGCGATAATGCCAATGGTCTGCGTTCGCTGTCTTCGCAGCCCCTGCGCAAAGTAATTTGGATGATACCCAAGTGTCTCGATTGCGTCCATTACCTTTTTTCGCGTCTCGTCCTTCATTTTTTTCGGACTATTATTTACAATATTTGAGACCGTTGTGACAGACACTCCGCAATACTGTGCAATTTCTTTTAATGTTGCCATCGCATATTCCTCCCGCTTGTTTGATTTCCCTTTTTCTGCCCTCACCGTTTTTTTCATCGTAGCACAGCTGTCGAAATTTGGCAAGTCGGGATTTTATCAGAAAATAGATTGAATATTTGTATTCTTTTTACAAATTTATTTTTCTTATCTGCCTTTTCTATCTAACGCTACTGCATTTAATCTTTCTGTTTTCCCATCTGACTGCCTGCACCGACATCTAGTATCTTATCAAACCGTGTGATAAAGGTAATCGTCGTCACAGTCGCCGCTAAGATATCACTGACCGGCTCTGCTAAAAATACAGCAAATACCTTGTCTGCCAAGAAATTTGGCAGGATAAAGATCAGCGGAATCAAAAGCACAATCTTTCGAAGGCAGGCGAGCAGCAGGCTGACCTTTGCCTGTCCAAGTGCCATGAAGCTTTGCTGGCAGCAGACCTGAAAACCGACAGAGAAAATACCTGCCATGTAAATATGCAGTGCCCATGAGGTGTAATCCACCAGCTCAGTATCTGAGGTAAACAGTCCAGCAAATAGCTGTGGTGCAATCATCATGATCGCCCAGCCTACGATGGTAAAGGTAATACACACGCGAAACTGCGTAAAGAACGCCTTCTTTACACGATCCTTGTTTCCAGCACCAAAGTTGTAGCTCATGATCGGCTGTCCGCCCTGACAAATTCCCTGCAATGGCATGGAGATTAACTGAGCCACACTTGTGATAATGGTCATCGCGCCGACTGCCACATCGCCGCCGTAGCGGGACAAACTTGATGTGAAACTGATGGACAGAAGACTCTCCGTAGAAATCATGACAAAGCTTGAGATACCCAGCGCCAAACACGGCCCAAACACCTTCGGATCAAGCTTCATATTCGACAGCTTTAATTTCAAGATCGTCTTCTTTCCGGTCAAAAAATACAGTACCCAGATCGCACCGACCGCCTGACTCAAAACCGTGGCAATCGCTGCTCCCTTTACGCCCATATTCAAACCAAAGATAAAGATCGGGTCCAGAATAACGTTAATGATCGCGCCGATTACAGTGGTCAACATACTGACCTTCGAAAAGCCCTGCGTCATGATAAACAGATTCATACCGAGCACGATCAGCACAAAAATAGTTCCTGCTATGTAGATTCTTGCGTAGTCCACTGCATACGGAAGCGTCGCATCGCTCGCGCCAAATAAGCGAAGCAGCTGTGGTGCCAATTCAAAGCATCCAATCGTAAGGACAACCGCAAAAATCAAAATGAGTGAAAAACAGTTGCCAACGATTTTCTCAGCAGTCTCGTTATCCTTCTTTCCCATAAAAATCGCCGCTCTTGGCGCACCACCCGAACCGGCCAGCATCGCAAATGCATTGATTAACATTAGAATCGGTGTAAATAAGCCCACACCGGTCAACGCTGCCGCGCCAATTCCCGAAATATGACCGATATAGATACGGTCTACAATGTTGTACAGCAAATTGACAACCTGCGCCACAACCGCCGGAATGGCAAGCTGAGCCAACAGCTTTGGGATGCTGCCGGTGCCCAGATTTTGTGTCTTGCCCTGCGCTTTTGTTCCCTCTTTCATTTTTTCTTCTCCTTTTTCTTTCTTCTCCTTCTTTTTTCTCATTTCAACTCACAGTCAGCATTTTCACTGAGCCTGACATATCGAATCTTCCCCAAACGAATTGAAAGCCCCGAAAGAACGATTTGCGTTCCCCCAGGGCTTTTGCCTGCTTTTCGGCAATCAGACAATTTCTTGTCCTTTTCAATCTTTTTCACTCATAAAAAGCATTTTACTCTGCTGTAGAAGATGCTTCCTCTGTGGATACTTCCTCTGTAGATGCATCCTCAGAAACTGCTCCAGAAGATTCTTCCTCAGAAGATTCTTCAATTGTAACTAAGGTTACATTCTCAGAAAGCTTTCCTAAAACATAATCGGTGCTTGCAGCAAACAGTACGTATGGCTCACCATAAACGCCAACTGCCTTCTCATAATCCTCATCGGTAAAGTCAAGAGATTCCTTTGCAGTATCGGCATCCATCTCCCAGCCTTCGTTCTCCATAACGGCCTGCAGTACCAGATAGTTGCTAGCATAGGTCTTGCACATCTCTCTGAAAGAATCATCATCCAGACCATTTGCAGATAAGAAGGTATTCATATCAACACCATACATAGATGCGATGGAGGAATAGTACTGATAACGCTCGTTGTAAACAGTATCAACAACGCTGTCCGGAACATCTTCAACCTCAGAATTCTCTACCACATACTGGAACAGCTCATTGTACAGGTTCTGCTTGTACAGATTATCGTAGATGCTCTGACGATAATCGTCTGCACTCTCATAATCCGGCAGATTCTCAGCGATAAAGTCATCGTCAAATTCTGGTGTTACGGTTTCCTCGATGTAGTTGATGGTGATATTGAAAACAGCATCCTTGCCGCTTAACTCCTCGTTGTTGGTATATGGATCCGGGAATGTTACGTTGATATCAAAGTTCTCGCCCGGTGCATGGCCGATCAGCTGATCTAAGAAGCCATCGATGTAGCTGGTTACGCCAATGGTAACGGTGGTACCGTTGCCCTCTGTGCTTCCGCCCTCGAACTCAACGCCATCTACAGAACCTACATAATCAATATTTACGGTATCACCATCCTCAATCAGACGATCTGAATCTGTAATCTGATTTTCGCTTGAATAAGAATTCAGTGTACTATCAATCTGCGCCTGTACGGTCTCGTCAGACGGTACTACGCTATTCGGTACCTCAATTGTGCTATAATCCGGCAGGGTTACATAATCAAGTGCCTTAATGCCCTCGAAAAATCCCTTCTCATCGTAACCTGCACTATAATCAAATGCTTCTTCTGTCTCAGCTTCGCTGGATTCTTCCTCAGCACCGGTCTCTGCCTCTGTAGCAACCTCAGTTGCTTCCTCTGTGCTTGTCTCCTCTGCAAATGCTGCTGCCGGAGTCATTGCTACTGCCATGCTCATGCCGAGTGCAGCTGCTAAAAATCTTCTTCTCATTTCCTTCACCTGTCCTAACTTTCTATCCAGGACACCCTTTCTTTGAATGACTTAGACCCATTCTATCACAAATTTATGCATTTGAAAACCAATTCGTCAAAATTTCATGCAAATTTCACACATGAGCTTAAATTCACCACTCTCTGCTGTCCCAGATCACCGTAAACGGGCCATCATTTTCCAGTGCCACCTTCATATCGGCACCGAAAATACCATGCTCTACTTTGCCAAATTCCTTTCGGCATTCCTCCAGAAAATATTCATAGAGGCGCTCGGCCTCTGCCGGGGAGCTCGCCTTTGTAAAGCTTGGGCGATTGCCCTTCTTGCAGTCTGCATACAGCGTAAACTGGGATACAACAAGTACTTCGCCGCCCACATCCTCGATGGAGCGATTGATTTTTCCCTCCTCATCAGAGAAAATGCGCAATTTGTGCAGTTTTTTTACATAGCGCTCCACCATCTGCTCATCGTCACCCTGTCCGACACCGAGAAGCACCAGATAGCCCTTTCCGATTTTTCCGGTAACTTCACCGTCCACGGTTACACTTGCATGATTTACTCGTTGAATTACTAATTTCATATTCTGATTTTGATTCCTTTTTTAATTTTGTTTTTTATTTTCTTTTTCTCTAATCTTGTTTTCTTGTCTTTCTTTATTTTTCAGCAAAAATTTTCCGCAGAAAAAGGACGGCTCATCACCGCCCCCTTTTGTACTCATACGAACTTAACCACAAGGCAAACCTCTGGTTTTTCGTCTTATAATTTTGTAACACTTGCAGATTTACTGCTCGCGGAAGAAAATCTCTCCAGTCTCCGGATTCATACCGTCAATGATTGCAAGAGACTCGACACGAACGCCCTTGCTGCGGATCAGATCACCGCCCTTCTGGAAGCCCTTCTCGATTGCAATACCAACACCCTCAATGGTAGCACCAGAACTCTTTACGATGCTAATCAGACCTTCAAGTGCACAGCCGTTTGCCAGGAAATCATCAATAATCAATACATGATCATCCGGGGAAAGGAACTTCTTGGAAACAATTACATCGTAAATTCTGCGATGTGTGAAAGACTGAATCTTTGTTGAATATACATCGCCGTCCAGATTGATGCTCTGAGCCTTCTTTGCGAATACAACCGGTACGTGGAAATACTGTGCTGCGATACAGGCTACGCCGATACCACTTGCCTCGATTGTCAGGATCTTATTGATCGGACAACCCTCGTACAGTCTCTTAAATTCTTTTCCCATCTCTGAAAACAGTTCGATATCCATCTGGTGGTTTAAAAAGCTGTCAACCTTTAATACGTTCCCCGGCTTTACAATACCATCCTTGCGAATTCTTTCTTCTAACAGTTTCATTGTTCCTTACCGCCCTTCTGATTAGTGTTTTTGTTTTTGTCGTAATGTATTTCTGTATGTTTTGTATCAAAGGCCGCCGGAGCCCCGGCAGCCTGTTGAACCATTTTTATCACAGCAATCGTCACACAAACAACTTACTGCTTTTGCGTTTCTTTGCTGTGTCACTGTATTACAATATCACTTTGTCACTTCATTTACAAGTGGTTCGCCCTTTGTGAATGCATCTGCATTCTCCAGTGTGATACGGCTGATTGCCTCAAGCGCTTCTCTGGTGAAGAAGCCCTGATGAGAGGTTACCATGACATTCGGGAATGACAGAAGTCTTGCCATCGTGGAGCTCTGCAGGATTGTATCGGAAAGATCCTCGTAAACCTTGTCGTTTTCCTCCTCGTATACGTCGAGTCCGACTGCGAAGAACTTGCCCTTGCGGATGCCCTCAATTAACTCCTCTGTGTTGACCAAACCGCCTCTTGATGTGTTGACTAAGATTACGCCATCCTTCATCTTGCTGATAGATTCGCGGTTAATCAAGTGATGAGTCTGCTCGGTAAGCGGGCAGTGCAGAGAAATCAAATCACTCTGCGCAAGCAATTCATCAAGCGTTACATACTCGATGTCATTGTTTGGATTCGGGTACATATCGTAGCCGAGTACCTTCATGCCAAAGCCCTTGCAGATGCGTGCCATCGCCATACCGATCTTTCCGGTACCGATGATACCAGCTGTCTTCTTATATAAATCAACACCCATCAAACCATTTAAGCTAAAATCGTTCTCGCGGCACTTGATATAGGCCTTGTGCGTATGACGATTTGCAGTAAGTGCCAGTGCCATCGCATGCTCTGCGACTGCCTCCGGGGAATAGCCCGGCACGCGCGCAACCTTGATGCCACACTCAGCTGTCTTTTTCAGATCAACGTTATTATAACCTGCGCAGCGCATTAAAATGAGCTTAACGCCCTGACGGTGCAGTGCCTCAACGGTTTCAGCTCCAATATTCGCATTTACAAATGCGCACACAGCCTCATAGCC
Source organism: Acetatifactor sp. (assembly GCA_963626545.1). Classification (GTDB taxonomy): domain Bacteria; phylum Bacillota; class Clostridia; order Lachnospirales; family Lachnospiraceae; genus Anthropogastromicrobium. Next base: position 23,212 of record CAVFYJ010000034.1, read on the forward strand.
TGCTGCCAGTGCTGCGGTCTCCGGTGACAGATTTGCTTCCAGATAGTGAATCGACACATCCGGATACTCCGGCAGAATCGCGTCAAAAAATTCCTCGTCGTATTTCTTGGTACCATAAAACAAAATGTTCATAAGCTGTTCTCCTCTCTAATAAATGTTCCCCATTAAAGGGTTCTCATTTTTTCAGAAAAACATACTCAGGCGCTCATAGCAATTTAGAGGTCTTCATTTTGCTGTGTTTCCTCTGCTGTCTTTGTTTCCTCCCATAATTTCTGCATCCTGACGTTTTCCTGGTGCAGTTCCTCTACACCGACCTTTGGCAATGCCTGAACCTCTTCATTCAAGGAAAGCATTTTCGCATCAAGCATATTAACGATATCGGAGCAGGCTTTTAGTTCCTCGTTGATGTGCTGCGGTGCCTTTCCCTCGAATTTGTAGCGAATCTTATGCTCAAGTGATGCCCAGAAATCCATCGCAATCGTGCGGATCTGGATCTCAACCTTTACGTTAACCGGGCCGGTTGACAGATACACCGGAACCGATACAACCATATGATAGCTCTTATAGCCGTTTGGTTTTGGGTTTGCGATGTAGTTCTTTACGGTCAACACCTGAATATCGGACTGGCTGCTGATGCGGTCTGCAATCCGGTAAATATCGGAAGTAAAGGAACAGACGATGCGGATGCCTGCGATATCGCTTAAGCAGTTTTGCATGTTGTCCATATTTACTTCCAGACCATGGCGTTTTAATTTCTTTACAATACTCTCCGATGATTTGATACGTGAGGTTACGTGCTCGATCGGGTTGTAGTTGTGTATTTTGATAAATTCGTTGTTTAGTATATCAATCTTTGTTGCTATTTCTTTCAGCGCAGATTCGTACGTAAACATAAGTGTTTCCCACTTATCTATGCGGTGTTCGCTGACTGGTTCCATTAAAAACTCTCCTAACTAATTTCCTAATTTCTTTCTATATCCTTCAGTTTCTTATTTTTTCTTTTTCTACTCTTTCGTGTCCCAGTATCAGTTTACCACACTTCTACGTCTTTTTAAAGTGTTTCTTTCCACGTTTTTCATACCATTTTCGCGTCTTATCTCCTCCGGCTCTCAAAGTATTCGACGAAATTCGACATTATTATCCGATAATTGACTAAAACTTTCGGGGTGCACTTTCTCGTAAAACTTCCGAGTAAAAAGGTTGACACAACTAACTGTTTATTATATACTGATATCAGTAATTATTATTAAATATATTCGTAAAAGAAAGGACCACCCACCATGCAAAAATATAGCCGCCAGCGCGAAGCAATCGTTCAATATCTCACCGGACGCACCGATCATCCGAGCGCCGAAATGGTCTACCAGGCTCTGCGCCAGACGTATCCAAATATCAGCCTTGGAACCGTCTATCGAAACCTAAGCCTGCTCGAAGAAAACGGTCAGCTCATGAAAATCCCGATGGACGGCGAATCCGACCGTTTTGACCCAAATGTCAAGCCACATTACCATTTTGTCTGCCGAAAATGTGGCTGCGTGCAGGACGTACCAATGACTGCTCTCGACTCCTTAAACCAACTTGCTCAGGCTCACATAAACGGTATCGTGGAAAGTCATACGCTTGTGTTTAAAGGAATCTGTAAAAACTGCGCAGATCAGTCTGCCAGCGAAACTACGCAAGCACAAAATCAGAAATAGTTCCTATTATTTTTCAAAAAACGCTTGACAGAAGCTGCACATTATGCTATTATCATATCAGTAACAATTACTGATATCAACTAGGGCACCGCCCCCTATCACGGGCCCTAGTTGGTAACGGTAACAAATAAGAAGCGGTTTCCCCGCTGGCATCAGTTATCAAGTTATAAGTAAACAATTTGCAGAATACGAGTGATTCGCTGAGAATCCACTGCATTAAAATTTTTCATCAGAAAAGGAGATTACAATTATGGCTAAATTTGTCTGTCAGGTATGCGGTTATGTTTATGAAGGAGATGCTGCTCCGGAGTTCTGTCCAGTATGTAAGGCACCGGCTTCCAAGTTCACAAAGCAGGAAGCAGAGATGACCTGGGCTGCTGAGCATGTTATAGGTATTGCTCAGGGTGCTAGCGAGGATATCATTGAGGATTTAAGAGCAAACTTCCAGGGCGAGTGCTCTGAGGTTGGTATGTATCTGGCTATGGCTCGTGTTGCTCACAGAGAAGGCTATCCAGAGATCGGCCTGTATTGGGAGAAGGCAGCTTACGAAGAGGCTGAGCACGCTGCTAAGTTTGCAGAACTGTTAGGTGAAGTTGTTACCGATTCCACAAAGAAAAATCTGCAGATGCGTGTAGAGGCAGAGAACGGCGCTACCGCTGGTAAGATGGATCTTGCGAAGCGCGCAAAGGCTGCAAACCTCGATGCAATCCATGACACCGTTCATGAGATGGCTCGTGATGAGGCTCGTCATGGCAAGGCATTCGCAGGTCTGTTAAAGAGATACTTTGGCGAGTAATTTAGGAATCTGGCGCGGGAATCCTCGGCCATTCAATGACCGAGTAGTTCACTGGTTGCCACGATAAAATCTTAGATCGTATTTCTGAGATTATGAATCGATAAGTAATAAAAAGAACATTTACAATGATTTGACAGTCAGGATTTGATCTTTAGGCTTGCCGCCTCGTGCGGCGGGTCTTTTTTACGCATCAGCATCTCATGAATTTTTTGTTTTCTTGACATTTCCCAGTTGTTTTTTTATAATTATCTGTTATACTATTATTACTATATTATATAGTTTCAAAAACCAGATACCATTTTCTTCAAAACTGTGGAGGTTCTAATACATTATGATTACAAGAATTCTTTCCGACTCTTCCTGTGAAATATTTGATAGTCAGGACGGACTGTTTCGCACCGCTCCTCTGACGATTTCCACCGAAGAACGCGCATTCCCGGATGACGAAAATCTGAATATCCGTGAAATGTTAGATTACTTGGCTGGCTATAAGGGACGTTCCTACACGGCATGCCCGAGCGTTGAAAGCTGGCTGAAATGCTTTGAAGGTGCCGATGTGATCTACATCGCAGCAATGACAAGCGCACTTTCTGGAACACTCAACTCCGCACTTTCCGCAAAGTCCATTTATGAACAGCAGCATCCTGAGGTAAAGATTCATATCTTTGACACACTGACCACCGGCCCGGAGCTGTGGCTCTTTGTGGAAAAGCTTGAGGAACTTATCGCTTCTGGTATCCCATATGAGGAAGTAATTCGCCAGGCTGAGGAATACGTTCACATGACACGCCTTTTCTTTGCACTGAAGTCTCTTCACAACCTCGCCTCAAACGGTCGTATCAATAAGGCCGTTGCCTCTGCCATCGGCATCTTGGGCATCTCCATTCTTTGTACCGCAACCGAGGAGGGACGCATCCATCCGATCGGCAAGTGCCGCAGCTCAAAGAAGTTAATCGCTTCGATTATGGAGCAGCTTGACAATGCTGGTTATCATGGCGGCAAGGTTCGCATCAGCCACATCGAAAATGTTGCTCTTGCCGAGAGTATTCAGCAGGAAATCTATAAAAAATACCCGCAGGCAGATGTCCAATTTCGACATTGCCGCGGGCTGTGCAGCTACTACGCAGAAAGAGGCGGTATTTTAATCGGCTGCGAATGTTAAACAACATTCGTGCCAAATCGCTTTCTTCTTTTGCGAACGCAGCTCTTATGTATTCGCTTGTTCCCTTACTCTTTTGTAGCCAGCTCTTCTACGATCTCTCTGACTTGCTTGGCATCACACTCCTGCACAACATGTGCATACTTTTCATACAGTGGACAGCGCTCATTGTACAGATCTCTGAGTGTCTGTCCATTTTTTAATGCAACACCGCGCGCAGTCAAATCGCCAAGGCGCTCCTCAATCTCTTCATAGGAAAGCTTCAAATAGACAACACATCCGATCTCGCGCAGATGCTTCATGGCCTCCTCGCCGTAGATAACGCTTCCTCCGGTTGCAATGACCGCACCTTCGCAGGTAAGCTCTGCGTTAATCTGCTCCTCAATCTTTAAAAATCCATCGACTCCATGTGCAGTGATCAGCTCATGAAGTAGCTTTCCTGTCTGCTCCTGAATCACCAGATCCGAATCCACAAAACGATAGCCGAGTCTCTTTGCCAGCACGACTCCAACGGTGCTCTTTCCAGCTCCCGGCATTCCAATCAATACAATGTTTTTCTTTCCCTGCATCGTTTTCATAACCTTGCGTCCTCCATGTGTTTGTCTTTGCAAGACTTATTATAACAAATGAGGACGCACTCTTCCAGTCAAAATTTTGTCAACGCTCCTCCTGTCGTTTTTGAATTTCTGCATGATGCAGCTCAAGCTCAAAGTCCTGTCGATTTTTATGCAGCATGTTTTGTAAGGAAATGCCAACACCTGCAAGCTGTATCGCAGCAACTGCCAAAAATCCGCTCACAATCAAGGTCGGATAACGAGGCACTAAACCTGTTTCAAAATAGGTGACAAGCACTGGTATAAATAATGCAAGCGCAACAAGAAGCAGCACCGCACTGATTGTCCCGAAAAATGCAAATGGATTATAAATACGGAATAAACGCATTAATGTCTTAATCACGCTCCAGCCATCCGAGAACGTATTTAATTTTGATACGCTGCCTTCCGGTCGGTCACGATATGGAATAATCACATTTTCCACCTGCATACGCTTATCAATTGCATGAATGCTCATCTCTGTCTCAATCTCGAAACGACAGGAAAGAATCGGAAATGTCTTTACAAATCGATAGCTAAATGCCCGATATCCGGTCATAATATCACGTATGCTTCCGTGAAAAAACTTCGATACCATCCCTCTTACGAGACGGTTTCCAAGATTATGAAACGGACGCTTGTTTTCCTCAAAATAGGTTGATGATAAGCGATCTCCAACTACCATATCCGCATTATGTTCCATTACCAAACGCACCATTTCACCGGCAGACTCTGCCGGGTATGTATCATCTCCATCTACCAGTATATAACAATGCGCATCAATTTCCTGAAACATTCGTCTTACAACATTTCCTTTTCCCTGTTGGTATTCATGACGAACAACCGCACCTGCCTGTTTTGCAATTTCAACTGTGTTATCCGTTGAATTATTATCATACACATAAATTACCGCATCGGGCAACTCACGCCTAAAATCCGTTACTACTTTTTCAATAGTTTTACTCTCATTGTAGCACGGAATCAATACGGCAACCTTATCCATTCGACTCTTCTTTGTCTTGCTTTCATCTATGCTGTTTTTCTTCATCATATCTTCCTTCATTCTCTGCTCCTATTTTTGCATTGCTGCATCATATCTTATTCCTTCCGCAGCAAATAACTTAAACTATTGTAAGTCGCTGTCAATAAATACACTCATAGATCGACAACGCCACACCACTGTAGTATTTTTTAAATTCAATTCCTCCATTGGACACGCCGTTCGGATTCTCATCAAACACTGTGCCGTTTGTAATTTTCTCATCAAGCTTATTCTCGTTACTGATTACAACATATTTAATTTTTAACTCTTTGAATTTTTCTGGTGAAAGCGTTACATTCACGTAATCCGTATTGAGCAGCTCAAATGAAACTTCACTTCCAAGTGTGGCTTTGATATGACAATAGCGATTGTAAAATTCCTCATATTCACCAGTCTCATCTAATACCGTCCAGCGTTCCTTTTGCGGATATGTCTGAGTCGTATTAAAGCAATCTGCACCCACCATTGCCGGAATATTTGTTCCCGGATATCCTAACCCGACTGTCAGCCAGATTGCAGAAGGATCCGACTTTACAATGTCACGCATCGTCTGCATCGTCTCACTTTTTGTGACAGCATCTGTTCCCTGCGCAATCGGATTAATCCAACCTGAAGATAATACCACTATTGCGCAGCAGCCAATCATTACAGCTGTATATTTTTTTCTGCGCGCACAAAACAGCAGATAAAACAAGACAGCTAAAATCAACCATACACCCACAATTTTCCATGCCGTATCAAAGTATTCACTTACGCATCCGCTTTCATCATACCGTGAAAATCCCCATGCCATAAAAACAGGCACGGCCGCGAAAAAAAATGCTGCCAGAACTGCCACTATTCTGTTTGGTGATTTTTCTTTTAATGAAAGTGCCCTGATTAAAAGCGTCAGCTGAAGAAATCCAAGCATCTGCGGTCCTCTATTTGAATTTGTGAAACTAAGAAGTGTAATCTTTGCCAGCCACATCGGTATTCCAATGCAATAGTACCAAACCAAAAATACATTCATTCCAGCTAAAAGAATCAATAACGGATCTCTTTTCTTTTCTTTAAAGAGCACCCACAATGCCAGCAAAAATTCTGCCGGAGAAAAACAAATGATGGATGAATTTTCTATAATCAATGCATCATTTTTATTGATTCGCCCCAATAATGAAATCGGATACTTCATTATCCACCAAAGACCTTTTCCACCTGCTGACTGCGGTGCGTTTCCCGGATAGTCCGAATTTAATACTGCCTTTATCACATCCCATGAAGTGACAACAAGTATTATAAGGGCAGCTGCTGTAATCACAACAATAAGAAGCCATGGCACAATGTCCTTTCGACATAAATTGTCTTTTTTTGTCTTGCAAATGAGTACCCACAAAAATAGCGGAACAAAACCCCACGCCACCGGCACCATCCAAGTCGGATAAAAGGTCAAAACATATCCGACCGCACATACCGACATGCCTATCGCCACGGCAATCTTTTTGGGATGAAATGCATGCGATACAAGATAGTTACTTCCGAGTACAAAGAATGCTCCATAAATCAACATTTCCACAAGACCGTTAATGGCAAACCACCATTGCAAAAATGGTGCCATGCTCACACAAATGCTAAGCAGCACCGCCAATTTCTTTTGCCTGTCACTAATCAGCATTCCAAGTTCAAACCACGATAAAAATAATACAATCAGACGTGCACACCAAAACCACGAAAGACCTCTCTCACTTCCAAAGAAAAGATATCCCCAATAAAAAGGCCGGAATAAAGTAAGGATATCCCACGCCGGCTGCCCATATACAATCAAATTGTCTGTGCAAACCAGACCGATTGTCTGACTATATCGATTATATGCGCCAAGCGCATTATATTGCTGCCTGAAGCAAAGTGGAGTCAATGTTCCCCACTCATCACTTCGAAATGCACGCGGTCCGCCCAAAAGCACTCCCGTTGGTGCATCACCTAAAAAAACCTGCCAGCATCCCATTGATGAACCGTTCATTTTAAACGATACCAATAAGATCAGCAGGATAAACGCGAGTGCAAACCGATACCGGTAAACCCACTCTTGTGCCTGTTTTCGACTCCTGCCAAACTGCCGTTTGTTCATACACAGTTTCCTCCTCTTTCTCGATACTCGTGCTTTAACAAATCTAAGTGACTATCATCTTGCTTTTTAATGACATTTTTGTCACTTTTCATTTCCTCCACCTAGTTATACAACATAATTCAACAACTTGCAATGCCATATTCAGCTGTGTAATTGTTATTTTACCTCATTTTCTGTAATGAGTCCTTAATGATCTGTTATAGAATTGTAAAATAATTGTGATGGATAATTCTGATGGATGATTCTGATCCGTTTCCATTCGTTTTATGTACCAGTGATTTGTAACACAGGTGTCAAAT
>CAVFYJ010000035.1:0-27299 GCA_963626545.1 Acetatifactor sp.
CATTCAAGGAAAACTTTGCATGCTCGGCCATTCTATGACCGAGTTATTGACAATCCTTACATATAAACCAAGCAGCGCCGCGCCACTCGGGCGGTAGCCGCAGGACTCCACGATTGTGCGGATCAGATGCAGATTGACGGAGAGCATCGAGAACATATCGTAAAAAGCAGTCTGCGAGATGGCAGTTGTCACAAAGGCAGTCTTTGCGGCACTTTTGATTTCGCTGTCGATGACGGGTGAGAACTTTTCTGTAAAGAACTCAATCAAAAGATCATCAGCCTGGTTGCCCTGCTTCAAAAAATCTTCAAGTTGCGCAGTCTCGTCACTCGTAAGCTCAGTGTTTTTCTTTAAATTATCGGTGAGCTTGCGGCACCAATAGAAGCGTGCGCGTCCCTCGCGGTCACGCAGCATGTACATCGAAAAGATCGGTCGCCGCCAGACGCTAACCACCGGCCAGACAATGCCCGCCCCCAGACAAGCAAGTACGACAAGCCAGTAGAAGCCTCCGAGTATCGGATGAACAGAACTCATTTGCTGACCAAGAGAGAGCAGGCCACTGAGCAAAAAGAAGAACAAAAGAAGCAAAAGCGAGACAACAGGAACAAGAATCGAGATTGTTTTGCGCGATTGATTGATTTGATTCGAATGTTGCATTAAAAAAATCTCCTTTCTGTAGAGTTTTACATAGACACATTTGGCATATTTTAACTTATTTGATCTAAGTTACGGACTATTATACATCAGAATACAAAAGATATCAGTAGAAAAATTAAAAAGTTTTGTTAGAAATATCCTGCACAAAGTTGTTAAAAACCTGTTGCGCAAAAATAATACAAAAGTTGCGCAGAAAAACCAGATATAAATTATAAAAAATATATAAAATAAAAATAAAAATGATGTTTATTGTGCAAATAGACAACAAAACAAAAAGCACATATAATAGATACATAGTTAAAAACGACAAAAACAAAAAGACAGCAAAGGAAACAAGAGCAAAAAAGCCGCAGAAGATGCGCAAAAAAAACGTCGCAAAAGCGGCAGAATGGGGGAAACGATGGGAAAAGGAAAGAAAACTGGTCAGCCAGAAGTCAAAAAAGAATCGTTTTTTAAGGTAATTAAAAAACATTGGATGCTTCTTTTGATGCTGGCACCGGCCGTATGTTATGTAATTGTATTTTCCTACATACCGATGACAGGAGTCATCCTTGCGTTCAAGCAGTACCAGTATAAAGGTGGAATTTATCACTCCCCATGGATTGGACTGCAGAACTTCAAGTCATTGATGATTGCCGGAAAGCTATGGATGGTAACGAGGAACACACTGCTGTATAATATCGCATTTATTTTCCTTGGTGTTGTATTTGAGATGGGAAGTGCGATTTTGATCAACGAGCTTACGAGCAAGTACTTCAAAAAGATTGCACAGTCTTTCATGTTCCTTCCATACTTCATCAGCTGGGTTGTTGCTGGTGCAGTTATGTACAACTTCTTCAATTATGAGCGTGGTATCGTAAATCACGTAATTAAGGCACTTGGCGGAACTCCATTTGATCTGTACAATACCCCACACGCATGGCCGTTTGTACTGATATTCTTAAAGATCTGGAAGCAGACCGGATACGGTTCCGTTGTTTATCTGGCAGCGATTACCGGACTCGATCAGGAAATGTTTGAGGCCGCATCCATTGACGGTGCAAGCGCATGGAAGAAGATTCGCTACATCACCATCCCGTGTCTGAAGCCAACTATGGTTATTCTGGTTCTTTTGGCAATCGGAAACATCTTCAGAGGAGACTTCGGTCTGTTCTATCAGACAGTAAAATCAAATGCACTTCTTCAGCCGATGACTGATGTAATTGATACGTATGTATTCCGTCTTCTGATCACAAACAGCGATATTGGTGTATCGGCAGCGGCAGGTTTGTATCAGTCCGTACTTTGCTTTATTACCATTATGGTCTGCAACGCCCTGGTAAAGAAGGCAGATCCGGATTACGCACTGTATTAAGAGGGGAGGAAGCACAATGGCTAAGAATTTTGATGAAGAACTCACAGGTGGAAGACGAGTTCGTGGAAAAGATGACATCGCGATCCGTGCGGTTGGCTATATCTTAATCGGCCTGTTTGCCCTGATCTGTGTAATTCCATTTTACCTGATTATTGTAGCATCCTTTACCGATGAGGCGTCCTTGATTCGAAACGGTTATCCGCTGTTTCCAACGGACTTCAGCCTTGAGAGCTACCATTTGTCACTGAAAAATCCAACCAGTATCCTGATGGCATACGGTGTTACAATCGGTGTTACCTTATTTGGTACATTTCTTGCAGTAATGCTTGCAGCCATGACCGGATACGTTCTCTCCAGAAGAGATTTCCCGTGGAGAAATAAATTTTCATTCTTCTTTTTCTTCACAACACTGTTTAATGGCGGTCTTGTTCCGTGGTACATCCTGTGTGTACGTTACTTAAATATGAAGAACTCCATTTGGGCACTGATCCTTCCACTGATGTTCTCCGTATGGAACATGATCATTGCAAAGACATTTATGAGCGGCATTCCGGCGGCAATCACCGAGTCGGCAAAGATCGACGGTGCGAACGATATCGTAATCTTCGTAAAGCTGATCCTTCCGCTTAGTAAACCATTAATTGCAACATTGAGCTTGTTCTCCGCACTGGCTTACTGGAACGACTGGTACAACTGTATGTTGTTTATCACAAAAGACAACATGTTTACCCTTCAGTATTACTTGCAGAGAATGCTTGGAAACGCCGAGGCGATGCGACTCGTTGCAGAGAAATCGGGTATTGCACTAGATACGGTGCCACTTGAGAGTATGAAGATGGCGATGACCGTTGTTGCAACTGGACCAATCGTTTTACTGTATCCATTTGTACAGCGCTACTTTGTAAAGGGCCTTACAATCGGTGCCGTAAAGGGTTAAAAATGGGAAGCAAAATGAGAGTCAAAAAAATAATCATTAAAAAATAAAGTACCAACAAAAACGGCAAATAATAACAAAAACAACAAACAATAACAATGAAAGCGATAAAATAAAGGAGGAATTATCTATGAAACGAAATGTAGTATCACTCACAATGGCAGCAGCTATGCTTACAGGAATGCTCGGTAGTGTACCGGCATTTGCAGCAGATCTTTCTGATCTTCCAGATAAGGTAGGAGAGGGCACCATCACCGCGACACCGGAGATGTACGCAGACACGGACTTAAGCGATTCGTATACCGTAAACATGTATCTGGTCGGTGATACACCGAACGACTGGGATATGGTGGAGGAAAAGATTAACGAGTATCTGGAACCATTCAACACACAGTTAGACGTTACCTTCATGAGCTGGTCTGATTATGGAACCATGTATACCCTTGTTTTAGCAGGTGGTGAGCAGGTTGACTTAATCTTTACTGCTCCATGGTGCTACATGTACACCGAGGCTGCAAAGGGTTCCTTCTATGAGTTGAGTGATGACTTTATTAGCACCTACATGCCGCTCGCTTCCAAGTATCAGGTACCGGAGAGCTGGGATGAGACTACTCTTGCAGGAAAGACAATCGCTGTTCCGTCAAACGTTGCACAGCCGCAGGGAAAGATCGTTGCTGTTCGTCAGGATCTGATGGAAAAGTACGATATGACAGAACTTAACAACTGGGATGATTACAAGCAGTACATGCTGACCATCGCTGAGAAGGAGACTCCGGAGAGTGGTATCTACGCACTGGCAGCATCTGGTAACAACAACGAGCTGTGGGATGTATATCGTCAGCAGACAAACACCATGTTAGCACTTGATTCCAACTACATGGATTTCATTTATGAGTACAAGGAAGGTGAACTGCCGAGCGCAGACGATATCCAGTTTGTATATGAGTATGAGCCATTCAGACAGTATGCACACGATATGAAGGAAATGGCAGATGCAGGCTGCTGGAGCCGCAGTGCTTTAACCAATACCGTAACCGATGACGATGCATTTGGTGCTCTGCAGGGCGCATCCATCGCATGGAACGCATCCGTATTTACTTATATGAAGCAGGCTGAGAAGGCTGAGGGCGTTGAGTGTATGGCATATGATCTGACAAAGGACAACCTGGTAAATGCAGAAGCATATTCCAACAATGATATGGCAATCACAGCAGGATCTGAGAATCCAGAGCGTGCCGCAATGGTTCTTGATATGTTAAAGTTTGATACCTATCTGAATCGTCTGATCATCTTAGGTGTTGAGGGCGTTCATTACAGCATCGACGATGCAGGTAACTATACCAAGTTAGACAAGACTGGTGATTATGCTCCGAACTGCATTTCTGCAGCATGGGCCGTTAAGAATGGTGATTTGACCGAGTCTGGAACTCCAGAGCGTGAGTTAGCAATCACCGATGCTTGGAAAGAGCGCGTTGTATCCAATCCGACTATTACCTTCGTATTTGATGATTCTAGCATTAAGCCATATGAAGATGCCGTTATATCCATCCTGAACGATTATGTACCAATGATCGAGTTAGGTCTGGTAGATGATGTCGATGCAACAATCGATGAGATGAACCAGAAGTGCTACGATGCAGGTCTTCAGAATGTAATCGACGAGTTCAAGTCTCAGTACAATACATGGCTTGAGAGCAGACAGTAAGATCAAGACAGCAAGATCAAATCTGTATCAAACCTGTGAATAGAATGCAAGTAAGCAACAGATAAAAACAAACCGGCATGAAATACTGACGGGAAAAGATCTGTCAGATTAGAAAAGAGTCGGCCAGACGGTCGGCTCTTTTCTTTTGAACAACCAAACAAAAAACGATAAAGCAATAAAAATAATAAACACGACGAAAAGCGAGCTTTAACGCTTCAAAATAAGACAGCGGGAGGGAGAGTAATGACAATCGAACAGATGGCAGAACAGCTTGGTGTGTCAAAGAGCACTGTGTCCAGAGCGCTGTCAGGAAAAGGAAGAATTGGAAAAGAGACGAGAGAGCGCGTGTTAGCATTAGCACAAACTGAGACGCGAAAGCCAAAGAAGGTACCAGAGAAGACGGGAAACATTGCAGTGGTGCTTCCAACGGATGCGTACCGCACGGGCGGCGAATATTTCCATGAATGCCTGATCGGAATTTGCGAGGAGGCGTCCTCGCGTGATTATGATGTGATGATTACTGATGTGACAGGCAGCAATTATTCTGGCGTGGAGCGATTAATTCGTAAGAAAAAGATTGACGGTGTGATTCTGACAAGAACAATGGAGCATGACCGAATGATCGAATGGCTGGCAGATATCCAGTTTCCAGTGGCAGTAACGGGAACGCTTCAGAATGAAAATGATTTTGTGATTCAGGTCGATACGGACAATGGGCGTGCGTCCGAGGATTTAACCAACTATCTGATTTCAAAAGGATACCGTCACTTTGCAATTGTGCTGGATTACATGGAGTACACGGTCAATAAGCGGCGCTATGACGGTTTTTGCAAGGCACTGTATCAACGTGGGTTATCCTACGAGTGGAGCCCACTGGAATTTGGCATCACAAAGTATGGAATCATCCAAAATCTGGTACGTGAGTTGATGACAAAGCGAATCGACTGCGTGGTGTGTGGTGACGACATCATCTGTACTAGCCTGCTGTCGGCCTTTCTGGCAGAGGGATACCGCATCCCGCGGGATATCGGAATTGCGTCGCTTTATAACAGTCGAAATCTAAGCTGCTTCTCGCCGGCGGTGACAACTGTCAATGTCCAGACCACAAAGGTAGGGCACATGGTTTGCAGCCAGCTGCTCAATTCACTGGAGGGAAAAGAGTACCAGAAAAAGAGTTATGTGGATTATGAGCTTTTGGTGCGAAAATCGACAGACCGCGTTTTCACGGAAGCGGAGAATGAATAATGGAGAGAAAGGACATGGTTACGAAGATGGAAAATTATAGACTGCATACCGGGTGGACATTCTGCCTGGATGAGAGAACTAAAAAAGAAGAAACGGTAGCACCGAAGGAGGGCTTTCGCCAGGTGACGCTGCCGCACGACTGGAGCACCGATTATCCGTTTGACCCAGAGTCGCCAACCTGTGGCTCTGGAGGCTATGCGAAGGCTGGAATCGGCTGGTATCAGAGAACAATCACCATTTCAGACGCGGATCTTCAAAGCAAGCAGATCATTTTGTATTTTGAGGGCGTTTACATGAAGAGCAGCGTCTTTGTAAACGGCACTTATGCGGGTGGTCATATCTATGGTTATACCCCATTCGAGGTGGAGATCACATCATTTGTCCACAGTGGAGAAAATATCATTCTTGTGCGTGTGGATAACTCCATGCAGCCGGGCTCCCGCTGGTATTCGGGTTCTGGAATCACAAGAGATGTATGGCTGGAGACGCGAAATGCGCTTCACATTGCGCGTTACGGCATGTATCTGACAACCGATGTGGCAAAAGTTTGTGCGTATGATTCTGCTGATTTAGACAAAGAGGCCATGCTTCATGTTTCCATGACACTTCATGCACCGCAGGCGACAGTAAAGGCCGTGGCATCCGATGAATTGACTGCTGAATTTACCTTATTGGATGCGGCGAGACAGACTGTAGCCACAAAGAAAATTACGCTGGGAGCAGACTGGACAGACGCAGATGGTGATGCAGCGGTATTATCGGGAATTGATGGAAAGGTGTCAGCCGATCTTTGCCAGCTGCAAGCGAAAGTGGATATGCCAGTTGCAGATCCAACACTTTGGGATCACGAGCATCCGTATCTCTATGAGCTTGTTACCGTTTTAACGGAAAATGGTGCTGTGATTGATGAGCGTACCGATAAGGTAGGATTTCGTGAGGTCACCTTTGATGCAAAGAAGGGCTTCTTAATCAATGGAAGACGTGAGAAATTAAACGGCGTGTGTCTACATCACGACGGTGGCTGTGTCGGTGCTGCTGTGCCGCCAGAAATTTGGAGACGTCGTCTCGAAAAGTTAAAGGATATGGGCGTCAATTCGGTTCGTTGCTCGCACAATCCGCCAGATACGGCATTGCTTGATCTGTGCGATGAGCTTGGCTTCTATGTGATGGACGAGGCATTTGACGAGTGGCGTCTGATGAAGGCAAAAGAGATTGGCTCGAACACACATGAGAGTCATGGCTATTCGATGTATTTCGATGAGTGTCATGAGTGGGATTTAAAGACCATGCTGTACCGTGACCGCAACCATCCGGGCATTGTGCTTTGGAGCATCGGAAATGAAATTCCAGAAGAGGTCGTAGAGGGCGGCGAGGCGCTTGCCATCGAGCTTCGCGATTATTGCCATACCATTGATCCGACACGAAAGATCACACTGGCACATGATCAGATCGCAGCAGAGCCGTACTCTGCCAGACAGGAATTTATGGACGAGATTGACGTTGTCGGTTATAATTATGTCGGCAGATGGAGAGAGCGCGCCGAGCTGTTATACGATGCGGACCGCGAGGAGCATCTGGACCGTTGCGTGATTGGAACCGAGAACCCATCCGCAGGCTATATTCGCAGCGAATATAACTTTGAGGTAGAGCCAGACTCCTTCTGGAATAAGCCATATTATACAGCGGCCGTAACCGTTGGCAAGCTGCTTCGCTACACGATGGTGCACGATTTTGTGGCCGGTGACTATATGTGGACCGGAATTGATTATCTGGGTGAGGCAAACTGGCCGCAGCGCTCAGCGGGCTGTGGCTGTCTGGACACCTGTGGTTTTGAGAAGGATGCATTCTATTTTTATCGGAGCGTATGGAACCAGAAGGAAAAATTTGCGTACCTGTGCCCGCACTGGAATTTAAAGCTGGAAAAGGGAACCGTAGTCCCGGTCATCTGCTATACCAATTGTGAGGATGCCGAGCTGTTTGTCAATGGGCATTCCTTTGGTATGAAATCAAAGGGCTTCCCGTGCTATGGCATGACTGAGCGCTATGGTCATTTTGATCGCTGGCGTAGACCGGCAAATACCGATGATTTATTCCTTAGCTGGGATGTTCCGTTCGAAGCTGGCAAGATCGAAGTAGTCGGTTATCATGACAAAAAAGAGGTTTGCCGCTATGCGGTAGAGACGACAGGTGCTGCTGCCAATATTGTACTGACAGCCGATAAGACAACGGTAGATGCGGATGGCAGAAGCATCGTTCAGGCAGAGATTCGCATCGTGGATGAAAGTGGTCGTCTGGTACCGGATGCGTGCCCAGAGCTTACCTTTACACTGGAAGGTGACGGCGAGATTATCGGTATCGACAACGGTGATCCAGCATGCCATGAGCAGTGGAAGGAGACACAAGGTCGTCATGCATTCAACGGAATGGCCTATGCGGTAATCCGTGCTGGACAGACTGCGGATAAGCTGGCACTTACTGTAAGCGGCACTGGGGCAGATGCAGCACTTGGAAGCGCTTGTGTAACAATTGATCAGCGATAAAAAAGAAAGGTGAATGACATGAGTACATCCTATGGTTTTACAACAAAATATCTGACGAAGGATGGGCAGCCGTGGTTTCCGGTCATGGGCGAGATTCATTTCAGCCGCTACCGTGCCGAGCTGTGGGAGGAATCCCTGCGCAAGATGAAGGCAGGCGGTCTGTCGATCGCATCCGTCTATGTGATCTGGATTCATCACGAGGAAGAGGAAGGAAAATTTGACTTTACCGAAAGTCGTAACCTGCGAGGCTTCTTGGAGGCCGCAAAGAAGGTTGGAATCTCTGTATTTCTTCGTCTTGGCCCGTGGGTTCACGGCGAGGCAAGAAACGGAGGCTTTCCGGATTGGCTTCAGGCAAAGAGTGACACGATTGATTTAAGAAGCGATGACCCTGCGTATCTGGCCTATGTCAGACGCCTTTGGGAGCAGGTTTATGAGCAGGCGAAAGGTCTGTTATACAAAGACGGCGGCCCAGTAATCGGTACCCAGATTGAAAATGAGTATGGTCATGTCGGCGGTTACCGTGGCGAGAAGGGTGAGCAGCATATGCGCACACTGGCAGCATTGGCAAAAGAGATTGGTTTTGATCTGCCGCTCTATACGGCTACCGGCTGGGGCGGCGCTGTGACAGGCGGACTCCTTCCTGTTATGGGCGGCTACTGTGAGGCACCGTGGGATCAAAGCATTGTTGAGATTGCACCAAACTCCAATTATGTGTTTAGCCATATCCGAAACGATTCTTTGATCGCAAGTGACCATCATGTGGACGATACCGTTACCTTCAATCAGGATGATTTCCCATATTTGACAGCAGAGCTTGGCGGCGGTATTCAGGTAACACAGCACAGACGCCCGATCGCAACGGGAACCGATGTCGGCGCGATGTCACTTACGAAGCTTGGAAGTGGCGTTGGGCTGCTCGGTTACTATATGTATCACGGCGGCAGCAATCCGGACAGCAAGCTGTCCACCCTTCAGGAGAGCCGCGCAACCGGATATGCCAATGATCTTCCAGAGATCAACTACGATTTCAATGCGCCGATTCGCCAGTACGGCACCATCTCCGATACCTATCGTGAGATTCGTCTGCTTGCGTATTTCTTACAGGATTTTGGTGCAGATCTGGCTGTTCTTCCAGCTGATATTGATCCAGAGTTTGTAAAGCCGGGCGATTCCCACACGCTTCGTCTGTCTACCCGTCACGACGATACGCATGGATACGTATTTGTAAATAACTATCAGAGACGTCAGGCAATGGATGCACATGAAGGTGTGGTGCTGGAAGGAAAAACAGCAGGAGAGTCCGTGCGCTTCCCGGCAACGAATATTGCACCGGGCGAGTACGCATTCTATCCTTATAATATGAAGTTAGGTGAGTCCACTCTTGTGAGCGCACTGGCAACACCGCTTTGCAAGTTAACCTACAAGACAGATGCGGGTGAGAAAGAGACTACATATGTCTTCTACAGCGATAAGGATCCGCAGTTTACATGGGACGGCACACCGGCAAAAGTGCTGATGCTTAGCCGTGCACAGGCGCTGTCCGCAGCCCGTGTCACCTTAAAGGAAAATAAGAAGGCAAAGTTAGCGAATACAGAGGCAGAAAAAGAAACAGAGAAAGAAACAGAGAAAGAAACAGAGAAAGTGGCAGAGGGACAGGAATATCTCGTACTTGCCGATGATTTTGTCTGGGAGGAAGACGGCGCACTCAAAGTAGTGGGCGGCACAGAAACCATCATCCGCACTTTCCCGAAGCTTTCAGCAGATGTGCTGCCAGCTGATTTTGAGGAGATTGGAAGCGAGGGTGAGCTTACTGTCTATAGGAGAAGCCAAGCAAAGAATCATACAAATGCACAGACAACGGTTTCATTTGTACAGGCAGCGCAAGCACAGACACAGACACCAGAGAAACTGTCTGGAAAGCTTGTAAACAGCTGCGGTCAGCCAGAAATATTCAAAGGCGATGAGAAAATCTATGAGATCAACGTGCAGTATGAAAGAGAAAGTGGTGTACAGACAGAAGGGGGGCGGTCCAATCATCTTGTTGGCACAGATCGCATCGCTGGCTACGACTGCATTCTCACCTTTGACTATGCATGCGAGAGCATGGATCTGTATGTAAACGGCCGCAAGGTAAATGACTATTTCTATACCGGTCAAAAGGCAGTATTTAGCCTTGGATACTTTGATTTTCCAACGCAGATCACAGCTGTGCTTCATCCGCTGCATGAGGGCGATCATATCTATCTTCAGGAATGGCCACAGATGGAAGATGGCAGCGCCTGCCGGATTGATGCTATAACAATAGAGGAGAAGTTCCAGTAAAAACGGACCGCTTTTTGAAATTTTTGAAATCTTGCCTTTTTCTTCGATTGTTCGTATAATAACCATACTTAGTAAGTAAATGAGTCAAAACGAATAGTCGGAGAAAGGGGCATTTTTTCATGAGATATCATTCAGTTTAAATATGCAGAGACACTTCAAATTTAATGACAGTTTATTACTGTGATGTGTAGGAGATATACGGAATATAAGGAGAACAGCTTATGGCAAATCCAGACAGCCAGGAATTAAAATATTGGAGGCTGATGAATGAATTAAAGAAGAAAATATTGGACGCGCAGTATCAGGCAGGGGATAAGATGCCGTCGGAAAATGAGCTGGCGGCAGTGTATCAGGTTAGCCGCCATACGGTACGCAAGGCGTTGGCACTTTTAGAGCGCGAGGGCTACATCTACGCCATTCATGGCAAGGGTACGTTTTGCTCGGAGATGGGCAAACATACGAAGACATCGCGTAACATTGCCGTTGTGACGACATACCTTTCGGACTATATTTTCCCAGCGGTCATTCAGGGAATCGATCAGGTGATGACGGACAATGGTTACAGCATCATCTTAAAGAATACAAAAAATTCCTCCAGCGCAGAGGGAAAATGCCTAGAGGAACTTCTTTCAAAGGATATCGAAGGCCTGATTATCGAGCCGAGTAAGAGTGAAATTTACTGCCGCCATGTCGCGCTGTACAAAAAGCTCGAGGAATTTCACATTCCGTATGTGTTTATACAGGGGACGATGGAGCAGTTAAAGGATCGTCCATATGTGATGATGGATGATTTTAAGGGCGGCTATCTGATTACAAAACATTTGCTGTCTCTTGGTCATCGCCAGATCCTTGGTATGTTTAAGGCGGATGACCGCCAGGGCATGGAGCGTCATCGTGGCTATGTGCGTGCGCTGCAGGAGTATGGCGTGCTCTACGACCCGGATCGCATCATCTGGTTTCACACGGAGGACCGTGCAGTAAAGCCGTTTGCAAGGCTTCGTTCGATGGCGGCGCAGGGCATGACATTTGACAGTGTAGTCTGCTACAATGATCAGATCGCAATCAAAACGATTCAGACGCTGGCACAGCTTGGCCTTCGTGTGCCGGAGGATGTGTCTGTGACTGGATACGACAATTCATTCCTTGCAGAGAATTATCAGGTCGGACTGACGACAATTGCGCACCCGCATGAAAAATTAGGCGAGCGGGCCGCAAAGCTGTTACTTGATCTGATGCAGGCAAAGCCGTTAACACCTGCGGATTGCCAGATCGTGATTGAACCCGAGCTAGTTGTGCGGGAATCATGTATTCTGCGATCAATTTAAATGAAAAAATGTTGCTGTGTTAAAATAAAGTCGCCAGTCGAAAGTGATATTAAAACAGGTTGTATAGTGCGAAATACCACTTCGTTGGCGCAAGCCACGAGAGTACGGAATACCCCGGAATAAAATCAGACAGATCCATCAGGACCGGGGAGTATAATAGGCAAAACAGTAACACCACCGGAATCAGCGCATCGTAGACGATGGATGAGCGAATGAATTTTGTAAATGCGGTGCAGATGAAACTGCACAGAGCCGCAAAGACAATAAGGAGCGCCGCTTCTGCAATCAAAAGAGCGTTGAGCGGTGCGGTGGTACTGATCACAAGAGAGAAAAGGGCAGCGACTGAAAGAAAGAGCGCCGGAAGGAAGCTATACAGAAATGGAACAAACAGCTTTTCATCCGGGCGGCGAAGCAGGAAGCGCCCTTTTTTCGTGTCGTGGCGATACTGGGAACCGCCAGCAAGTGCCGTCAGCATGATAAGAAGAACCGCTAGTCCGTGCACTGGAATCTGAAACAGCGCTTGATCATCATAGAAGTCGTTCGGGATTTCCTCGTAGACAACATGAAAGACCAGCGTATGTTCTTTTTCGTAGGCATAATGTTCGTCAACGAGCTGCTTAAGATCGTCAGATGAGAGTTCATCGGATGTGGTTTCATCAGATGTGAGTCCACTGGATGTAAGTGTACTGGATTTGCTTCCTGCGACAACATCGTGCGATGCAATGTAGTCAGCGAGCATAGTCTTTGCGTACTCTTGAAAGATCGCATTGTAGATCGCCTCATTTACAACAGCGGTGAGAACGGTCGAAGGGGACGTGTAGACTGTAATACAGTTCTCTGTGCCCGCTTGCAGCTGCGCTTCTAAATCGTTTGGAAATGCATAACCACACTCGGCCTTGCGAAGCGAGATGTCCTCCTGCAAATAGTCGAGCGATGAAGAACGGTAGAAGCGATAAAGTCCGTCATTAAGTGTTTCAAGCTGCTTTAATACTGTGTCCGTCATCGCATCAGGATTTTCACAGTAAAGTCCAATTTGGATGATTTCATGACGATTTGCGCTCTGTGCGGCAACAATTCCAATTAGCAGGAGAATGGCGGCCATACACCAGAGCGATTTCTTTTTTCGTGTGTATCGTGCAAGGAATGAGAACCATGCGCGAAGTGATTTTAAATTCATATGGTACTCCTTTCTTTGCGCAGAGGTGTTCGTTTGCATTTTTTGTATGAGCCGATAAGGAGTGTGGCAAGTACCAAAACGATTGCTTCAACGAACAAGAGAAGAATGTCCGACACAGAAATGCTCTGACCAAATTGCCAGAAAATTATATTCTTTAACTGGCTTCCTGGAAGCTGTGCACTGATGCGGCGCAGCATATCTGGCAAAAATGCAGACGGGATCAGGCAGCCGGAGGCATACATGACAAGCAGTGAGATCGCAAAGGTCGTGATCATGCAGGCTTGTTTGCCACGGCAGACGCGGCAGATCAAAAGTGCGAGTGCACATGAAAAGATGGCGCAGACAAAGCAGGAGACGAGCGCATGTCCAATCGAAAAGGAAGGGATAATGCCCATAATGGAGCCAATACTACCGACCAAGCTACAGCCGACTAAGAAGATTAGCCACTGGCAGACAGTAGCTGTCGAGAAATCAGCTAGTGCACAGAACGAATCCGACAGCCCAAGGCGCATAAGCGCAGCTGGGACAGCGCGGTTTGGTGCCACAAAGAAAAAGCACAGGTTAATGCCAGAAAGCAAGAATAAAAGTGCCAGACCACTGCACAGGTAGCCAACGAGGACGAGATCCGTGGAACGAATGGTACGATTGCTATTTGTAGTATTATCGGTGCTTGTGGTGTCATTTGAACCAACGTTGTCATTTGCATTTACTGCTTGCACCGAGAAGAGTGCGTCGCGCTTTAAAACCGTGTTGATATACAGGTCATTTAACTGGGAGTTGGCCTTGTCCTGCTGCTTTTCGGTGGCACCAAAATCATCATAGATTTCGTATAATGCATAAACACCCGTCTGGGAGCTGGCGACCATTTGAGACAGGCTGTCTACGATCTGACGAAAGATAACCGTCTCGATGCTTGGCTCGCCCGGGTATAGGATGCGCGCAGGAAGATCGTTGGTGCCGCTCATGATCGTGTGAATCATGCCCTCTGGGATGATGACGGCGGCTTTGACCTCACCGGAGTCGAGCATGGCTCTCGCTTCCTCTTCTGAGGTGGTCTGCTTGATCGTGACCATCGAGGACAGACTTTCCATGTTTGAGACCATGCCGAGCGCGAGTGAGTAGTGCAGGCCGGCATTCTTTGGCATAACAAACACAACATTAAAGCGGGAGGCAGCTGCGGTGTCATCGCTTTTATTTACAAAGGAAAGACCGTAAATTGCGGCGGCACAGATCACACCCAATAAGAGCAGGCCGCATAATAGTTTTCCGAGGCGACGAAAACAGCGCATCCATGTGAATTTCAGGTATGACAGTCGCAAATGAGAACTGTGAGAACCGAACTCATTCGAATGATTGAACGGATTCGAATGATTGAATTCATTCGAGTTAGTAGACGGATTTGACTGGTTCGAATTTGGAATCATGATAAGTATTCAATAATCTCCTTTACTGGTGTGTCAGCGGCAAGCTCTCTTGCCTGACCGCCCTTTAACAAAATCAATTTGCTGCATAAGTCGAAGTCGGCCTCGTCATGTGTGGCGAGAAGAACGGTGTTGCCCTGTGAGCAGTACCAGCGGATATAATTTCGGATATCCTCCTTGCAGACAAGATCGAGTGCTGCGTCTGGCTCGTCAAGCAACAGAAGTGACGGGCGGCAAGCCAGTGCGCAGGCGATGCTCAGACGCTTCTGCATTCCGCCGGAGAGTGCTTTTACTTTTTTGTGAAGAAATGGTTCGATCTTTAATAGAGAAAGAAAGCCGTCCTTCAAGTCATCTTCGATCGAATAGTCGGTCGCACTGTACCAGAGCTTTAGATGATCCATAGTGGTCATATCTGGGTAAAGTGGATTATTTTGCGCAACGTATCCGATTTGGCTGGCCTGCAGGGATGGGTTCTTCAATAAGTCTTTTCCATTGAAAAGGATCGTTCCGCCATCAGGGGTATCTGTGCCGGAAAGAATGTGTAACAGCGTCGATTTTCCACAGCCATTTGGGCCGAGCAGTCCGATACATTCGCCGGGAACAGCGTCAAATGACACATTTTGTAAAACCTGCTGTTTTTTGTAGGATTTTGAAACCGATTGTATTGATAACATAAGACTCCATTCTGCCAAAGACAAGTATTGTTTGGCAAATTTTGCTGTAGGATTTTGCTGTATGAGGATATCCATCTGTATATGTATGTAGTATCATCCACCAAACTGCCGTCAGTATAGCACAAAATAAGGAATTCGAAAAGAGAAGTAATATGTTTTTTCTTTACAACCATTGAGGCTTATGCTATACTTCGGTTAGAAATTGCCCTTTTGGCAACGACAACAAATTGGTGTTGTTCGTGCTCAAAGAGCATCACAAAAAAAAGAAAGGTAATAGGTATTATTTTATTATGAAGGGAATTATTTTAGCAGGTGGAAGCGGTACAAGACTGTATCCGCTGACCAGAGTAACTTCAAAGCAGCTGCTTCCGATTTACGATAAGCCGATGATTTATTATCCGCTGTCTGTTCTGATGAACGCAGGCATCCGTGAGATCTTAATCATCTCCACACCAGACGATACACCGAGATTTGAGGCACTGTTAGGTGATGGTCATCAGTTTGGAATCGAGCTGTCCTACGCCGTTCAGCCAAGCCCGGACGGACTGGCTCAGGCATTCATTATCGGTGCTGACTTCATCGGAAACGATAATGTAGCGATGGTACTGGGTGACAACATTTTTGCTGGACATGGTCTGACAAAGAGATTAAAGGAAGCGGCAAACCGCAAGGTGGGCGCTACTGTATTCGGCTACTATGTAGACGATCCGGAGCGTTTTGGTATTGTTGAGTTTGACAAGAACGGAAAGGCCATCTCCATCGAGGAAAAGCCAGCTCATCCGAAGAGCAACTACTGCGTAACCGGTCTGTATTTCTACGACAACCGTGTTGTTGAGTATGCAAAGAACTTAAAGCCGTCCGCAAGAGGCGAGCTGGAGATCACCGATCTGAACCGTATCTACTTAGAGAATGGAGAGCTGAATGTCGAGCTTCTGGGACAGGGCTTTACCTGGCTGGATACCGGTACACATGAGTCCTTAGTAGACGCTACCAACTTTGTACGTACCGTTGAGACTCATCAGCACAGAAAGATCGCTTGTCTGGAGGAGATCGCTTACTTAAACGGTTGGATCACCAAGGATCAGCTGATGGAAGTTTATGAGATCTACAAGAAGAACCAGTACGGTGCTTATCTGTTAGATATCATGAATGGAAAGTACATCGACAAGTAAGAACTATCGATAAGTAAGAACTATCGACAAGTAAGTACTATTGATAAGTAAAAAATAAGATGCGATAAAAATAGAATAACAAAATTAGAATAAGTAATAATAAATGATGAAAAGAAAATATCGTGTGATATTACTGGCAGCGCTGGTGCTTGTCTGGATGGGCGTGATTTTTGCGTTCTCCAGTCAGAACGGCGCTGCGTCGTCAGAGACGAGCGGACGGGTGGTAAAGGTAGTAATTACTGTAATAAAACCCGATTTTAACAGCCTTGCAAAGAGCGAGCAGATCAGCTTTCGGGGTATGGTCACATTTTTTGTACGCAAGGGTGCACATTTTACAGAATATATGATTCTGGGCGTGCTTCTTTTTTTATTTTATCAGTGGCAACCAAAGATTTTTCAAATACAGAAAAAAGGTGATAAGCAATCACAGCTTTGTTCTTGGCGTATTTGGCTTGTTGCATGGGTCACGGGTACACTCTATGCGGTGAGCGATGAGTTTCGCCAGATGTTTACCGGTGGACGATCCCCACAGGTGAGAGATGTCTGCATAGACAGCTCAGGAGTCGCAGTGGGATGTTTGATTGCACTGGCAGTTATGGCGCTCATCGTAAGAAAATTTGCAAGAAAAATGCAGAGGCAGACAAAAAAGTAAGACAGAAAATTAGGATAGAGAAGTAAGACAAAATTAAGACATCATATAAGGACAGCAGGAGGAATTGAAAATGACAGAAGCATTGGAAAAAAATATCCGAAAAGTAGTGCCGTATGTTCCGGGGGAACAGCCACAGAATCCAAACGTGATTAAGCTGAACACGAATGAGAATCCATATTCTCCTGCACCTGATGTAGCACGCGTTTTAAAGAGCATGAACGCGGATCTGTTACGTTTGTATCCAGACCCGACAAACGGCTGCCTGGTAAAGGCATTAGCTAATTATTACGAGTTGAATGAGGATCAGTTTTTTGTGGGAATCGGTTCCGATGATGTGCTGAGCATGAGCTTTTTGACTTTCTTTAATTCGGGAAAGCCGATCCTGTTTCCTGATGTAACCTATTCCTTCTATGATGTGTGGGCCGATCTGTATCGCATTCCGTATGAGACCTGTGCACTCGATGATCAGATGGCAATCAAAAAAGAGGATTATTTCAGAGAAAACGGCGGTATCGTAATTCCAAATCCGAATGCACCGACTGGAGTGTATGAGCCGCTTGAGACCTTTGAGGAGATATTACAGAAGAACCCAGATGTCGTTGTGATTGTCGATGAGGCGTATGTGGACTTTGCAAATGGTCCGTCTGCACGCACACTAATCGAGACGTATCCAAACCTGCTTGTTGTTCAGACTTTCTCTAAGTCACGCTCGATGGCTGGCATGCGTATCGGCTATGCGATGGGAAATGCCGAGTTGATTAAGGCTCTTAACGATGTAAAATATTCGTTCAATTCCTACACGATGAGTCGTGCAGCACTTCTTTGTGGTGTGGAGGCGGTCAACGATCGTGTATACTTTGAGGAGCATGTAAAAATGATCTGCGATACCCGTGAAAAGACAAAGAAAGCGTTATCTGCACTTGGCTTTTCTTTCCCAGATTCACAGTCGAACTTTATCTTTGCGACGCATAAGAGCATGCCAGCAAAAGAGATTTTTACCGCGTTAAAGGCGCGCAATATTTTTGTCCGCTACTTTAATAAGCCAGGCATTGACAATTATCTGCGTATCACCATCGGTACCGATGAGCAGATGGAAGCACTTGAGGCAGCGTTAAAGGAAATATTGCCACAGGCATAAAAACATATAAGATTGCAAAGAAAAAGTAAAATAAGTACAAATAAAAGTAAATGCAATAAAACAAATTAGATTAAAAAAGGCAGAGGCAAAATCAAGTAAATGATTTGTCTCTGTTTTTTTCTGCTTTTTTTAAAATCGCTATTTTTAAATATTTTTAAAATGGATGCTTCCGATACTGCGCGGGTGTCACGCCGGTCAGCTGTTTAAACTGGCGAAAAAAATGAACCTCGCTATTGTAGCCACAAATTTCTGCGATCTGTGACAACGGCAGGCTACTGGTGGAAAGGTTGAATCTTGCACGGGTGACACGCATCAGAATCAGGTCTTGTTGGAAGGACTGATCAAATAGTTTTTTGTAGACCATTTGAAAATAGGACTCACTGATGTTTAATTGTTTGGCGCATTTTGCGATTGAATGCTTTTGGTCGAGTGTGTTTGAGATTTCCAGATGAAGTTGTTTTATCTGGCTCTCAAGTGGTGTGATATATGCATGACTTTGAGAGGATGCATGGGCAGTAGAAAGACTGTTCAACAAAAATGTAAACAGCGCACGCATATTTTCATCTTTAAAATCAGGTTGACCGAAAGATTGTTCCAGCAGAATATGGCGGATACAAAAGAAAAAGATATCCGTATTTTCAACAGAGAAAGGATGGTTGCTGATTGCATTTAGACGTGCAATCAAATCGGGTTCGTCTGTATCAAAGTGAAGCCAGTCATCAATATAGTCACCATCTGGATTTCCGTAGTAATTTGGCGTGTGCGGTGCAAGGACAATAATCTGGGGTGGTTCAACAGAAAAGTGCTTAGAACCAATATTGAAGATGCCATGGGAACGTACAACAAGCAAAACAAAATGGGGAAGCCCCTTGGGACGACTCATGCGATAGGTGCGAGGATGGTTGGTTTCATAACCACCAGTAATTGCTCGGATCATAGAACACATTACCTCCTTAAACCAAAATAATAGAATATGTTAGTTTTTTCTCTAGTTTATGTTATTGTATCTGATTTGTCAATGATGTATCATAAAAGAAATGAAAAACAAGACGAAATCTTACAGAAAGCACAATAAAGAGATTAAAACTGTGTGAGTATGAGGGAAAATACAACAAAAACAGGAGGGGAGAAATGGACGGTAGCCGAAAACAATGGGTTGATGCAATGTGTAAGATTGTGACGCCTGTGTTGGATATGTTGGAACAGGGAAAACTAAAACAGTCATTACCACTAACATTCCATGAGGAACGAAAAGCATTTGCCCCGTTAGAGGCGTTTGGAAGAAGCATGTTGGGCTTGGCACCATGGCTTGAAGCAGACAGTGAATCACTAGATGAAGAAGAGCGTGCACGTCAGGCAATATATCGGGTCAAAGCCATTCGTTGTATTGAGATGGCGACAAATCCAGAGTCCCCTGATTTTATGTTGTTTGATGAGGGTGGACAACCACTTGTCGATGCTGCATTTCTGGCACATGCACTGGTACGTGCACCGAAAGCACTTGCAGGAGCACTTCCAAAGGAAACGAGAAAGCATCTGGCAGATGCGTTTCGCAGTTCCAGAAAAATTCCAGCGTACAATTCCAATTGGCTGTTCTTCTCTGCAATGGTAGAGGCTGGATTGTATGTGATCGGTGAGCCGTATGATATCATGCGAGTGATTTATCCAATGCGTGTATTCCAGCAGTGGTACAAGGGCGATGGCATTTATGGCGATGGCGCAATGTTCCACTGGGATTATTACAACAGCTTTGTGATTCAGCCAATGTATGTGGATCTGGTTCGTCTGTTTGAAAATGAGCATGAAGAGATCCGCGAGATAAAGTCGGTTGTATTAAAGAGGGCCGCGCGTTATGCATCAGAGCTTGAGCGAATGATTGGTCCGGAAGGCAGCTATCCGATTATTGGACGTTCGATCTGTTATCGCTTTGGTGCATTCCAGATGTTATCACAGGCAGCACTTGAGTATATGCTTGAGTCTCATATTTCACCAGCATCGGTTCGATGCGGACTGAGCGCCGTGATTGCGCGTGTGATGTCATCATCCGATCTATTTGATGAGAATGGATGGTTACGACCAGGCGTATT
The DNA here is from genome assembly GCA_963626545.1 of Acetatifactor sp. Taxonomy (GTDB): domain Bacteria; phylum Bacillota; class Clostridia; order Lachnospirales; family Lachnospiraceae; genus Anthropogastromicrobium. The sequence goes on from CAVFYJ010000035.1 coordinate 20,401, forward strand.
TGGCTATCAGCCGGAATTGGCAGAAGGTTATATTAATATAGGAAGCTTATATTTGTGTAGTGCCGTATTTCTTCCACTCGGGTTGGCTCCACAGGATGCGTTTTGGAGCGCACCGGACGAAGTGTGGTCTGCGAAGAAAGTATGGACAGGTGGTCATATCGTGATTGACCATGCACAGGATTAAGTATATAAGAACAAAAGAAACAAAAAAGGAAACATAACACAAGGAGGGAACAACATGACAAAAACAAAAAGAGCAGCAGCGATGATGATGGCAGCAGCAATGGGAACATCCATGATCGGCGTAATCCCGGCAGCAGCAGAGGAAGAGCGTGAAACCTTAAAGCTTGCGCTGACACAGAGTAGTATGGTTACCGATTACGAGAACAACTACTTCACAAAGTATCTCGAGGATAAGCTAAACATCAACATCGAGTTTTATATGCTTCCAGCAGATAGCGCAGAGACTAGAACAAAGGTGAATCTGATGGCAACTAGTACCGATGATTTACCGGACGTAATGATTACAGATGGATTCTTAACAAATGAGATGCTTTTACAGCTTGGTGACAGCGGATTCTTTATGCCGCTGAATGATTATCTGAATGACCCGGAGGTAATGCCAAATTTCAATGCAATCCCTGATGAAGATCGAGAAGCAATTTTACAGGCAACTACAATGGCAGATGGCAATATCTATGGATTTGCAGCATATGAGCCGGAGACCTGGAACCTGACACCAAACCGTATGTTTATCAACCGTGCATGGCTGGATAAGTTAGGACTTGAGGTTCCGACCACAACCGATGAATTAAAGACTGTTCTTGAGGCATTCCGTGATGGCGATCCAAACGGCAATGGCATTCAGGATGAGATTGGTGTATATGGTTACGCAGGCGGCGGCTACGGTGAGAATACAGTAGATGCTCTGATGAATGCATTTATCTTCTGGAATGGCGGACTTTCCTTATCCGATGATGGAACTGAGGTTATCGCACCATTCACACAGGATGCATGGCGTGAAGGTTTAACTTATATGAATGACCTGTATAACGAAGGTCTTCTGTCTGCAAACATCTTTACCGATGACGGACAGCAGTTCAAGGCGATCTTAAATCAGGAGACACCAATCGTTGGACTGACAACAGCAGGCTCCTTAAGCAACTGGCCAGATGTAAAGAACAATGCAAACTTTGCAGAGTTGGAAATGATCGAGCCAATTAGTGGACCAGAAGGTGTACAGTATACACCATTTAATCCATATAACCCAGGACAGGAAATGTACATCATCAATGGAACTGATAAGCTGGATCTTGCTTTGAAGTTTGCAGATGAATTCTTCAATATTGATACTGGTCTGATCGAGCGTTTTGGTGAGGAAGGTGTTGACTGGACAAGAGATCCAAAGGACTTGGAAGGTCAGACCAATGCATATGTAGAGGCTGGACTGTATGATGGACTGACAATGCTTGTTATCTCTACGATTTGGGCAGATAACCAGAGCCAGACATGGAGAAATCATGGGCCGAGATATGCAAGTCTTGAGATGGGAAACACCGTTTATGATTATTCTTCTGGGAACAAGTTTGATGTAAATGATCCGACTCAGCTGAATGCAAAGTGCTACGAAATGTATTACAACAAGCATCCAGAGTATGTACTGCCACAGTTAAAGTATACACTGGACGAGACTGAAGTAATCCAGGAACAGCTGACCACACTTCCAACATTTGTTGATCAGTGTATGGCAGAGTTCATCACCGGTGCTAGATCTCTGGACGATGATGGTTGGAATACTTATCTGGATGAGCTTGAAACAATGGGACTTTCCACATGGCTTGAGACTGCACAGGTTGCTTACGATAGAACAAAATAAAGAAGAACAAAAAGAATAAAATAAAATTCAGGATAAGAAATTTTGATTTTTAATAGTTAATTACCACAGTATGGATGGGCGTCTACATGAATAGTATGTCTGCCCATCCATACTGCATTAAAAAGGAGGCAGATCTATGGCAAAGAATTCGTCACAGGTTCGCGCACAGAACAAAAAGACACTGGTAAAGCGCATTCGTTCCAGATGGCAGCTGTATTTGCTGCTTTTGCTGCCGCTTGCATGGCTGATTGTGTTTGCCTATGTTCCGATGGGCGGCTTGGTAATCGCATTTAAGAAATATAATGTAAGACAGGGTATTTGGGGAAGCGAATGGGTTGGCTTTAAGAATTTTGAAAAGTTTTTCAAATCCGTTAAATTCCCGATCGTTATGAAAAACACGCTGACGATCTCTCTGTATTCTCTTGTTGTTACATTCCCAATCCCGATTATATTTGCACTTCTTCTGAATGCAATGCCGGGACGTCGTTATAAGAAAGTAATTCAGACAGTAACTTATATTCCGTACTTTATTTCCACCGTTGTTATGGTTGGTTTGATTTTCCAGGTTCTGGATTATCGTAATGGTCTTTGGGGAAGCCTTTTTGCATTGTTTACCGGAAAGACGGCTCCGAATATTCTTGCAAATGGAAAAATGTTTAAGCACATTTACGTGTGGTCCGCTGTATGGCAGACAACCGGATATAGTGCAATTATTTATATAGCAGCACTCGCAGGTGTCGATCAGTCTCTTCATGAAGCAGCAATGATTGATGGAGCCAGCCGCTTCCAGCGTCTTCTCTATATTGATGTTCCGTCCATCAAGCCGACCGCCAGCATTATGTTGATTCTGGCAGTTGGAAATATCATGAATGTCGGATACGAAAAGGTTCTTCTGATGCAGAACGACCTGAACTTAAACTATAGTGAAATCGTTTCTACATACACCTACAAGATTGGTCTTGCAAGTGGTATCACAGACTTTTCACTGTCAACTGCGATTGGTATGTTCAACTCGGTAATCAACTTTACATTGCTGATCATCGCAAACACGCTGAGTAAAAAATTAAGCGGAAGCGGAATCTTCTAAGGAGGTAGGATATGCATAAATTTAAACGCTATAGCTGGAATGACAAAGCATTTTATATCATTACCATCCTGATTTTGACGATCTTTTTTATCATGGTGCTTTATCCATGTATTTTCGTAGTCAGTGCATCATTTTCTTCTGGTACTGCTGTTCAGGCTGGAAAGGTTGTATTGTTCCCAGTTGATTTTAGTTTGGAAGGATATAAGACGGTTTTCAATACGAAGACCGTATGGATCGGATTTGCAAACTCTCTGTTTTATACCTTTGTCGGAACTGCGATTAACGTAGCAATGACAATGACTGCTGGCTATTGTCTTTCCAGAAAGGACCTTCCAGGACGAAATGGAATCATGTTATTGTTCACGTTTACCATGTTCTTCAGCGGTGGTCTGATCCCAACCTACATGGTTATCCAGCAGTTAAACATGATCAATACCAGATGGGCACTGTTAATTCCAGGCGCAATTGGTGTGTATAACCTGATTGTCTGCCGTACCTTCATCAGCAACACGATTCCGGCCGAACTACTTGAGGCATCCAAGATCGACGGCTGCTCGGATATCAAATATTATATCAAGGTGGTTCTGCCGCTTTCGAAGGCAATTTTAGCCGTACTTGTTCTGTTTTACGGTGTTGGTCACTGGAATGCGTACTTTAATGCGATGATCTATCTGCATGACAAGGCACTTTATCCGCTGACATTGTTCCTTCGTGAAATTCTGATGGCGAGCCAGATTGATCCGTCCACTGTACAGGATCCAGAGCTGCAGGCAAGACTGCAGGATATGGTCGGCGTAATCAAGTATGCGTTGATTATGGTTAGTATGGTTCCTGTTTTGATCATTTATCCGTTTGTACAGAAATACTTTGTAAAGGGCGTCATGATCGGTTCCGTAAAGGGTTAAAAATTGGTGTGTGAATGATATGGAAATGCTTGAAAAACTAAAAGCGTATGCCGCACAGTATGAAAACGATGTGCGTACAATCTCAAATCAGCTGCGGGGTGAAACAATGCCGCAGCTGTCGAGAGAATTGTTTGATGAAACAAAAGAGATTCTTCGAAGTGAAGTCTTTCAACGCATTTTAACACCATTTATGAAGGCAAAGGCGCCGGCATATTGGTGGGAGGATGCGACCAATAACTGGAATGCAGTTTGTTGTGGAAACATCGGAAGCACTGCGATCTATCTTTTGGAGGAAGGACCAGAGAAGGATGCGTTTTTGGCGCGTATCCGTTATGCGATTGAAACCTTTTATCGGGCAGGCTTTGGCGATGACGGAGCATGTAAGGAAGGCCTTGGCTACTGGGGTTACGGCTTTCTAAACATGGTTGTCTTTGCGATGGATCAAAGAAAATACGATCCGAGATATGATCTGATGGCACTCAAAAAGACAGAGGCGATTGCTCATTTTCAGGAGAAGTGCTATTTCGCACATGGACGCACCATCAGCTTTTCCGATGGCAGTGGCAAGGGAAAATATCCGATGGGACTGACCTGCTGTTTGGCGGATTTATATAAGGGGATTCGCTTCCCAGATCCGGTCTATGCGAGAGGTTTTACAGGAGATCGCTGTTGGAATTGGAATGAGCTTTACACAGGCTGGTACTGGACAAAGACGTATTTAGAGGATATTGAAACGAAAGCGGGTCAAAAGGAACAAGAGGAGCAAAAAGATAGCTTCGATCAGCTGACCATCCATGGCGAAAAGCATAACATGGTGATGCAGATCAGCAACAAAATTGGGGAGTTTCAGATTAGTCAGGAGAAGCATGTCAGCTATGGTGTGAAAGATCAGTTGATAACCGGATCAGCTGGGAAGTGCCACATGGCGAGGATGAGACAAGGAAAGATTGTACAATAAAAATGTCCATCCAAAAAGCAGATTAAACATTGCCTTAGCTGGAAAAATAATGTAAAGAAAATAAAACAAAACAGGAAAACAACACAAAAAGCAGCACAAAGAAAAATGAAGCTGAATAAAACAAAAGCAAACAGAAAAAGAAGCTGTGAAAAAATGGGAAGGAGAGTATTATGGACAACAAGGCATGGGCACAGGAGGTTGCCAAAAAGATTAAGGAAAAGGAAATCGCGGTTGCAAAGAGAAGCGTTGGAAAGGTTCCGTACACCGCAAAGGATGGTGTGTTTGATGACTGGTCTGGCGAGAAGATCGGCTGGTGGACCAATGGTTTCTGGGGCGGTATGATGTGGCAGCTGTATCAGGCAACAAAGGATCCGATTTACAAGGAGTCCGCAGAGGAGCTTGAGAAGAAGCTGGATGCAGCGCTGATGAACTATCATGTAATGGATCACGACAGTGGTTTTCGTTGGCTGCCGACAGCAGTAGCAAATTATCGTCTGTTTGGCTCTGATGAATCCAAGAACAGAGGTATGTTAGCTGCTTCCAACTTGGCAGGACGTTACAATGCAAAGGGCGAGTATATCGTTGCATGGAATTCAAACCCGAATCATCAGGTAGACGGATGGGCAATCATCGACTGTATGATGAACCTGCCACTTCTGTACTGGGCATATGAGGAGAGTGGAAATCCGAGCTTCTTACATATTGCAATGAAGCATGCAGATACTGCAGCAAAGGTATTTATCCGCCCAGATGGATCTTCACGCCATATTGTTGAGTTTGATCCGGTAACAGGCGACTGGAACGGTTCTTACGGCGGACAGGGTATGACATATGGTTCTTCCTGGACTCGTGGACAGGGCTGGGCACTGTATGGATTTACCTTAAGCTATCTGCACACCAAGAAGGAGCGTTATCTGGAGACAGCAGAGCGCGTTGCGGATTACTTCATTTCTTGCATTCCAGAGAGCGGCCTGATTCCGGTTGACTTCTATCAGGATCCGTCCTGTGACTGGGAAGATGACTGTGCAGCAGCCATCGCAGCTTGCGGTCTGATTGAGTTGAGTAAGGTGACAAAGGAATGGAACAAGCAGAAGTACATGGATGCAGCAATTCGTCTTCTGAAGGCAATGGATGAGAAGAGCTGCAACTACGATCCGAATGTGGACGAGCTGCTTGAGAAGTGTACCGCAGCTTACAAGGATAAAGAGCATAACTTCCCGATTATCTATGCAGATTACTATTTCATCGAGGCAATCTGGAAACTGACCGGTGAGGAACTGTTCATCTGGTAATATTCGGTAAAAAGATCAGAAAATCAATTTGAAAAGGGCAGTGGTCTATGACAAAGGTCATGGATTGCTGCTCCTTTTTTTTGTAAAATACGAACGTTTTTGCCCCCCTAAACGCACCATCGCCCTTGAAAAAAAATGAGTTTGCCGATGGCTATCAGACAAGGACAGGCTTGGCGGCGAGCATCTTTGGACGCGGTGAACAAAACGACTATTATCATACCAGTCTGTTTTTGAGGACAACAGGCGGAATACTTGATATTTATCTGTCGGATATCGGATTTGAGGACAGCAGCGACAGCTCTCCGATTTCCTCCGCGATTCGTCTGGGTCTTGTGGTTCATCGCCCAGGGCAAAGTCAGGGGGCGGATGGAGAATATATTTTTGCAATTAGCGACAAGAAGAATCTGGAGGCCGAGTACAATACCGCAACTGGACGCGAGGGCTATGTGCTCGATGCGTCAAGAACAGATGGCACGACAGTACCGTTTACACCGTATACATCGGATGCCTATTGTAGTTATAATAAGGAAACGGGTGTGGTTACTCTGAAGCCAAATTCACAGATTTGATAAGGAAGCCCAGCCCCTTTGGCGAACCGCCGAAAGGCGCGCTCTTTTTGCTGAAAAGAAACTGGTAGACAGTCACGGATAAAAACAGTATAATGAGGCAAATAAAAGAAAACTTCAAAAAGAAGATTTTCATTAGAAAAGGGAAGGAAATGAGATGGGCAAAAGACAAAAAGACGAAGCATTCTATAAGAAGTTATGGAGCCTGATGGTTC
>CAVFYJ010000035.1:27309-30379 GCA_963626545.1 Acetatifactor sp.
GTTCCAATTGTGCTTCAAAATTTGATGCTTGCGATGGTGGCAGTGGCCGATGCGTTCATGCTTGGCGGCATGGATCAGAATTTTATGTCGGCTGTATCGTTGGCAACACAGATTCAGTTTATTCAAAACATGTTTTTATCGGCGGCGACTGCCAGCCTTGGTATTTTAGGCGCGCAGTATTGGGGAAAGGGAGATAAGAAAACACTCGACGAGATTTTTTGTATGGCACTTCGTCTGTGTGGATTGGTATCGGCCATATTTTTTATCGGCTGTGTATTCTTCGGACGCTACCTGATGCTGATTTTTACGAACGAAGAGGTACTGATCAATTATGGTATCAGCTACCTGAAAATCGCAGGTTTTTCCTACCTGATAACGGGTATTTCTCAGTGTTACTTGGTTATCATGAAGACAAGTGAGCATGCCAGAACAACCGCAATTATCAGCTCCACAACTGTCTGCATTAATATCATTTTAAATGCGATCTTTATTTTCGGTGGCCTTGGCATGGAGCCGATGGGCGTGCGAGGTGCAGCACTTGCGACACTGATCGCGCGTATCATCGAGCTGGTTCTTTCAATTGCAATTTCGTATAGGCCAGATTACCTTCATCCATCGATGAGTGATCTGTTCAAGCATAACAAGCAGTTGTCAAAAGATTTTTGGAAATGTGGTCTGCCGCTTTTAGGAGCCTGCTTGTTCTGGGGAATTGGTTTTACTTCCTACTCGTCCTTTATGGGACACCTCGGAACGGATGCTGCCGCCGCCAACTCCGTGGCAGCTGTTGTGCGCGATATCATCTGCTGCTTTAGTGCTGGAATTTCCAGTGCAGCGGGCATCATGATTGGAAATGAACTTGGTGCCGGAAATCTTGAAAAGGGAAAGCGCTACGGCATTCGTCTGTTAAAGATTTCATTTGCATGCGGTATCTTTGCATCACTTCTTATGTGTGTGTCCGCACCGGTGATTCTTCACTTTGTCAAGCTCACGCCGCAGGCACAAAGTTACTTAAAGGGCATGTTTGCAGTTATCGCCTTTTACATGATTGGTCGTGCAGTCAACGATGTTACGATTAACGGTATTTTCGGAGCAGGCGGTGATACCTTATTTGATATGTATAGTCTTGCCGTGTGCATGTGGTGTCTCGCAATTCCGCTTGCTGCGGCCGGTACCTACTTTTTCCATTGGCCAGTTGTGCTGGTATATGCGTGTACTTGTATCGACGAGGTGGGAAAGTTGCCATGGGTACTGCATCATTTTCGTAAGTACAAATGGGTGAAAGATTTGACACATTAAATGATCATCAAATGGGTGTTTTGTAAAACCTTTGATACTTTAATTGACAACATTTTCGCACCGTGCTATGATTCAGAAAATATAATTATAACAACTATGGAGGGCAGACATCATGAAAATTGGATTTATCGGTTGTGGCAACATGGCAAAGGCCATGATTGGAGGCATCATCAAAAACAACATTGCAGCGCCAGAGGATATCTATGGTTCCAATCGTAAGGAAATAGACCGACAGAGTGTCTACAACCAGTATGGCATCCATGTGACAGCGGACAACATAGAGGTCACAGATAACGCCGATATTCTGGTGCTTGCCGTAAAGCCTCAGTATTATGAGGAAGTGATCACTCAGATCAAAGATCATATCCGTGCCGATCAGATCATCATCAGCATCGCACCGGGCAAGACGCTTGCATGGCTAGCAGAAAAATTTGGCGCTGAAAGAAAGATCAAGATCGTACGCACGATGCCAAATACGCCAGCAATGGTTGGCGAGGGAATGACAGGTGTGACACCGAATGATCAGCTGACAGAAGCAGAAGTCAAGTTAGTATGCGATATTTTAAGTGGCTTTGGCAAGGCAGAGGTCATCAGTGAAAAGTTGATGGATACCGTTGTGGCAGTAAGCGGAAGCTCCCCGGCGTATGTGTTTATGTTTATTGAGGCCATGGCCGATGCAGCGGTTGAGCAGGGCATGCCAAGAGCACAAGCCTATCAGTTTGCGGCACAGGCTGTACTTGGTAGTGCAAAGATGGTGCTTGAGACCGGAAAGCATCCGGGCGAGTTAAAGGATATGGTATGCTCCCCAGCGGGAACTACGATTAAGGCCGTCCGTGCACTCGAGAAGGCAGGACTTCGCAGTGCGGTTATTGAGGCGATGGATGCGTGTGCGGATGCGGCAAAGGGCATGTAATTAGAAAAAATAGTAGGAAGGCGGATGTGTAGTAGCATCCGCTTTTTTGTGTCAGAACAAAGGGCTTTGTGTTGACGTAAACGCTTGAAAATGCTATTCTGGTAGTATGCAAAAAATGACTGAAAGCAACGAAAAATAACGATAGGAGCAGGGACTATGAGAAAAAAATGGATTACAGGACTGTCGACGGCAGGAATTGTCAGTACAGCACTTTTGATTGCCTCCTGCGGGATGATCTCTCCAACACAAAAATCAAAAACGTCAGAGAGTCTTCCGGTGCTTACAATCGGCAGTCCGATCTTTGCCCCCTATTTTTACATGGGTCAGGATGGCTATTACACGGGCACTGACAAAGAGATTGCAGAGGAAGCGTGCAAGCGCATGGGTTATCAGCCTGAATTTAAGGAAATTTTGTGGGGAGAAAAAGATACGATGTTAAACAATGGAGACATCGACTGCATCTGGAGGTGCTTTGTCATGGATGGGCGTGAAGATTCCTACCAGTGGGCCGGTCCGTATCTGACTAGCGAGGAGGCCGTATTGGTGCCAGCGGACAGTGCTATTTTTTCACTATCTGATTTGGAGGGGAAAACCGTTGCCGTTCGTATCGGATCTAAGGCGGAGGACTTTTTTCTGGGCGAATTAGACGAGCTTGGGGAGATATCACCAGAAGTTCGAGCGGTGTCCACCTTTAACAGCATGAAAGAGGCATTTGTATGGTTTGGAAAAGGATATTCGGATGCAGTGGCAGATCATCGGGCGGCATTAGAAAATCTGGCGGCGAATGCACCACAGCTGTATCGCTTTTTAGGAATCTGGCGCGGGAATCCTCGGCCATTCAATGACCGAGATGAAAGCGCC
>CAVFYJ010000036.1:0-29846 GCA_963626545.1 Acetatifactor sp.
AATCCTGACGGCTGCAATGGAATCCTCGTCCGACACGTCGGGCGGGGTTGTTCAAAACGCTTCCATCCATTTTTTTACATAAATTTGACATACGACTGCTTTCTGATTTTACAAAAAAACAATATGATTAGTGGCGTCAAGAGGAAAAAACAATGTACTCTCGTACAAAACAAAAAATAAAGATGAGTATGAAATCATGAATCAGAAAGGAAGTTCCAATTATGAGAAAGATGATCACTATGGCAGTAACCGCAGCACTTGCAATTTCAAGCTTAACCGCATGCGGTAAGACAGATAAAAAGGAAACTACAGCGCCAACAACCGCTTCCACCGCAGCAACAACCGCTTCTACCGCAGCAAGCGAGGCGAAAACCGAGGCCGCTTCTACTGAAGCAAAGACCGAAGCAAAGGATACCGAGGCAGCAAGTGAAGCAAAGGCTGATGCACAGACTCCAGTATCAGGAAGCGTTGCAACTGATGGTTCCACTTCTATGGAGAAGGTAATCGGCGCTTTGGGTGAGGCTTTCTCAAAGGCAAATCCGGATGTTTCCTTTACATACAACCCGACCGGTTCTGGTTCAGGAATCACCGCTGTATCCGAGGGCCGCTGCGATATCGGTCTTTCCAGCCGTGCATTAAAGGACGATGAGAAGAGTCAGGGATTAGTTGAGACCACATTAGCACTCGATGGTATCGCAATTATAGTAAACAATGACAACCCAGTAGAGGATCTGTCACTGGATGATATCGCAAAGATCTACACTGGTGAGATTACAAACTGGAGCGAGGTTGGCGGAGACGACGCAGAGATCGTTCTGATCGGCCGTGAGGCAGGAAGTGGTACAAGAGATGGTTTTGAGTCCATCACTGGAACAGCAGATTCCTGCAAGTATCGTCAGGAGTTAACCTCCACTGGTGATGTGATCACAACCGTTTCTAGTAATCCGAATGCAATCGGCTATGCTTCCTTAGCAGCAGTAAAGGATACCGTAAAGAAGGTTTCTGTTGACGGTGTTGAGGCAACTGAGGATACCGTAAAGGATGGTTCCTACAAGGTACAGCGTCCATTCGTTCTGGTAACAAAGGATGGTACTGAGTTATCCGAAGCAGCACAGGCATTCTTCGATTATGCAACTTCAAAGGATGCAGCTGATATCATTACAGCAGCAGGAGCAGTTCCGGTAGCAGAGTAAATAAGACAATAGAAGGGGCTCATGAGATGCCCATTCACAACATACAGTAGAAAAAACAGCAGAGTTTTGAAAATTAAAGGATCAAAGCTCTGCCGTTCGATTACACAAACGCCAGAGCAAATGTGCTACGGCAGGTTATGGAAGGACTTGAAGACTTTTATGAAAAGCAAAGCAAATTTATTGGAAACAGTGGTGCATGGAATCTTTTTGATTCTGGGACTGATCACGGTCGGTTGTGTACTATTAATCACGGTATACCTGATTGTGTCGGGTGTTCCGGCGATCACGCAGATCGGTCTGTTTAATTTCCTGTTTGGCACAAAATGGGCATCAACAGCAGCAGAGCCGTCCTTCGGAATCCTGCCGTTTATCCTGACGAGTGTTTACGGAACAGGTGGTGCAATCCTGATCGGTGTGCCGATCGGCTTCTTTACCGCTGTTTATCTGGCAAAGATTGCACCGGCAAAGGTTCGCGCCGTTATTGAGACAGCCGTCAGCCTGCTTGCTGGTATTCCATCTGTTGTATATGGTCTTGTTGGTATGTTAGTTCTTGTGCCGGGTATCCGTACACTGTTTCATGTACCGGACGGCGCGAGCTTGTTATCTGCGATTATCGTACTTGCAATTATGATTTTACCGTCCATCATTAAAGTATCACTGACCGCGCTTGAGGCAGTTCCGAAGGAATATGAGGACGCATCCCTCGCACTTGGCGCAACCGATATTGAAACCTACTTTAAGGTATCGGTTCCGGCAGCAAAGAGTGGTATTGCAGCAGCCGTTGTACTCGGTGTTGGCCGTGCAATCGGTGAGGCGATGGCCGTTATGATGGTTTCCGGAAATGTTCCAAATATGCCGTCACTGTTTCAGAGTGTGCGTTTCTTAACCACAGCGGTTGCAAGTGAGATGTCTTACTCCGCTGGTCTGCAAAGACAGGCGCTGTTTTCCATCGCACTGGTGCTGTTTTTGTTCATCATGCTGATCAACGCAACACTGAATTTCTTCTTAAAGCATGAGAAGGCATAAAGAGTATAACGAAACGAGTAAAAGCATAACGAAACGAGTAAAATAGAAGATCCGAATAAAAGATTGAAATAAAAGATCGAAAGAAAAGATCCGAATAGAAAATCAAAATAAAAGATCAAAATAAAGGATCGCAGGATAGCGAAAGGGAGCGAATAAGATGACAAAACAGGATGCAATAGGCGCATCACAAACCACAAAGGCAAGACCGACAATGGCAGTACGTGCCGCAGCAAAGAATGGCCCGGGCGCAAAGAGAAAGATTTACATTGGCGCTATGAAGCTGTTAATGGGAATCTCAGTTGCCATCACATGTGGACTTGTGTTGTTTTTGATCGGATATGTATTATATAGAGGTCTTCCAAACATTAGCTGGAAGCTGGTTTCCACCTCACCTAGCTACTTGGATGACAACATTGGTATTCTGCCAGATATTTTAAATACGATTTATATCGTAATCGCAACGCTTGTTGTTGTATTGCCACTAGGTGTTGGCGCAGCCATTTATCTGACGGAGTATGCGTCCAACAAAAGAATAGTCGGCATGATCGAGTATGCAGCAGAGACACTTTCCGGTATTCCTTCTATTATATATGGTCTTGTCGGAATGCTGTTTTTCTGCCAGTTCTGTAAGCTTCAGACCTCTCTGTTAGCAGGTGCGCTGACACTTGTTATCATGAATCTGCCAACCATTATGCGTACCACGCAGGAGAGTTTGAAGACCGTTCCACAAAGCTACCGTGAAGGTGCATTCGGACTGGGAGCCGGAAAGTGGAGAGTCATTCGCACCGTTGTCCTTCCAGGATGTATCGATGGTGTCGTAACTGGATGTATTCTTTCCGTTGGCCGAATCATTGGTGAGTCGGCAGCACTGCTTTTTACCGCAGGTCTTGCTCATGCAGTAAATGGCATTATCGACGGACTTCACAGCGCTGGTGCAACGCTTACCGTAGCACTGTATATGTATGCGAAGGAGCAGGGTGAGTTTGGTGTAGCATTTGCCATTGCCGCCATTCTGATGATTTTAACCGTGTGCATTAACCTTGCAGCAACCTTTGCAGGCAAGTATTTTCAGAGGAGGAAGAATCAGTGAGCAGCGTAATTACCGTAAAGGATATGTGCCTGTGGTATGGACAGGTACAGGCATTAAAAAATATCAATATCAATATTGAGGAAAAGAGCATTACGGCACTGATCGGCCCTTCTGGCTGTGGAAAGTCCACCTTCTTAAAGACGTTAAACCGTATGAATGATCTGGTGCCGGGCGTAAAGGTTACGGGCGACATCCGTTATCGCGGTGAAGATATTTTTGACCCGAAGTTAAATGTCAACGAGCTTCGCAGAAACATCGGAATGGTGTTCCAGAAGCCAAATCCGTTCCCAATGAGCATTTATGACAACATTGCTTACGGACCACGTACCCATGGAATCACAAACCGCGCAAAGCTTGATGAGATCGTAGAAAGCTCATTAAAGGGTGCAGCGATCTGGAATGAAGTCAAGGATAATTTAAAGAAATCTGCGCTCAGCCTGTCTGGTGGACAGCAGCAGCGACTCTGTATCGCGCGTGCACTGGCAGTAGAGCCGGATGTGCTTTTGATGGATGAGCCGACGAGTGCACTTGATCCGATTTCCACCTCCAAGATCGAGGAGTTGGCATCTGAGCTGAAGTCTCAATATACGATTGTTATGGTTACTCATAACATGCAGCAGGCGGTTCGTATTTCGGATTATACCGCATTCTTCTTACTTGGCGATCTGATTGAATATGGTGAGACGCAGAAAATTTTTGAGCAGCCGAAGGATAAGCGTACTGAGGATTACATTACAGGCCGCTTTGGTTAAATCAAAAAGAGTAAGTGAGGTAGAAAAATGAGAAGCAGATTTGACGAACAGTTAGCGCTTCTAAATCGTGATCTGACAAAGATGGGCTCTCTTTGCGAGGAGGCATTGGCATTGGCAGCGAAAGCACTGGCGAATGCAGATGCCAGCATCGCAGTAAAGATTGGGCCGATTGACAGCGAGATTGACCAGATGGAGCGTACAATTGAGTCGCTGTGTTTAAAGCTTTTGCTTCAGCAGCAGCCAGTCGCAAGAGATTTGAGACAGATCTCGGCGGCATTGAAGATGATTACCGATATGGAGCGTATCGGTGATCAGGCATCGGATATCGCAGAAATCATCGGATTTTTGGATGGACGTATCGGACCGGATGCCCAGTATATTTGCCAGATGGCAGTCGCAGCAATGCGAATGGTAACAGAGAGCGTTGAGGCGTATGTAAAGCGTGATGTTTCTATGGCAGAGGCAACGATTCGCCACGACGATATGGTGGATGATCTTTTCTTAAAGGTGAAAAATTCACTGATTCAGATGGTTTCCAACAATCCAAAAGACGGCGAGTATGCGCTTGATTTGCTCATGATCGCAAAGTATTTTGAGCGTATCGGTGATCATGCGACAAATATCGCGGAGTGGGTTGTATTTTCCGTGACGGGCGTGCACGAGCAAAGCTAACAACTAAAACTTTTTATAATGGGACTCCCTTCGGGGAGTCTTTTTTTTCTGGGAAACAATCGTCGAACCGCTTTTGTGAAACTACCGGGTTGCCCCCCCTACTGAGTTGTCCGTAACAACTTTTTATAAAGAGTATAAACTTTATCTAAAATGTATTGACTGCCAGAATTTGACCGTTATAATAGTTCGATAAGATACTAATTTCAAAAAATGATATTGAAATGGTATTAAAAAGGTATTGAAAAAGAAGGGAGCAGCAAACAATGTTAAAACTTTTAAAGAAACTGACATTGAAAGACTGGCTTTTGGCCGTCGTCGCATTTGCATTTATCATCGTGCAGGTGTGGCTGAGTCTGACAATGCCAGATTATATGTCTGAGATCACAAAACTTGTCCAGACACAGGGAAGCGAGATGAGCGACATCTTACTTGCAGGAGGAAAGATGCTTGCGTGTGCACTCGGAAGTCTATTATCTGCGGTCTGCACATCCATTTGTGCATCAAGAATCTCCGCAAACTTTTCCGCAAATTTAAGAGGACAGGTTTTCCATAAGGTACAGTCCTTTTCCATGGAAGAGATCGGAAACTTCTCTACGGCAAGTTTGATTACACGTTCTACTAACGATATTACACAGGTTCAGACATTGATTGTTATGGGTCTGGAGGTTTTATTAAAGGCTCCGGTCATGGCAATCTGGGCGCTGTGCAAGATTTCAACAAAGAACTGGCAGTGGACTGCATCGACTGGTGTGGCTGTCGTTGTACTGCTTAGCTTTGTTGGTGTGTGCGTGGCGATTGCACTTCCAAAATTTAAGAAGTTACAGAGCTTAACCGATGGCTTAAACCGTGTCACAAGAGAAAATCTGACTGGTTTAAATGTAGTTCGTGCCTACAATGCAGAAGGCTATCAGCAGAAGAAGTTCGATGCGGCAAATGATGAGCTGACAAGAACGCAGCTGTTTGCAAACCGTACGATGGGTACGATGATGCCTGGTATTCAGATGGTTATGAATGGTCTGACACTCTCAATTTACTGGATCGGTGCCTACCTGATCAGCAAGGCGGAGATGTTTGACAAGCTGACCATTTTCTCAGATATGATCGTCTTTACCCAGTACGCAATGCAGGTCGTTATGTCCTTTATGATGCTTGTTATGATCTTTGTGCTCTTGCCGCGTGCGAGCGTGTCCGCAAAGCGTATCAACGAGGTGCTTGACATGCCGCTTTCCATCAAGGATGGAACACGCGAGAGTGTACCGGTGGGCAAGGAAGGTGAGATTGAGTTTCGTAACGTTTCCTTCCGTTACCCGGATGCGGAAAAGGATGTCATCGAGAACATTTCCTTTACCGCGCACAAGGGCGAGACGATTGCCTTTATCGGTGCGACCGGTTGTGGAAAGAGTACCGTGATCAACATGATTCCACGTTTCTACGATGCAACGCAGGGTGAGGTGCTTGTTGACGGTGTAAATGTAAAAGAGTACAGTCAGGCGGCGCTTCGCAACAAGATCGGCTATGTTTCCCAGAAGGCGGTTCTGTTTTCTGGTGATATCAAGAGCAATGTTGCCTACGGTGACAATGGAACTTCTGGCTTTACCAACAACGATGTGAAAAATGCCATTGAGATTGCACAGGCATCGGAGTTTGTTGATAAGACAGAGGGAGGCATTGACGCCTATGTTGCGCAGGGTGGCTCGAACTTCTCCGGTGGACAAAAGCAGCGTCTTTCCATCGCGCGAGCCATCTGCCGTCACCCGGAAATTTTAATCTTTGATGATTCCTTCTCCGCACTGGATTACAAGACCGACCGTGTACTTCGTGACACATTAAATAAGACTTGCGCAGATGCGACACGTCTGATCGTAGCACAGCGAATCGGAACCATCCGCGATGCGGACAAGATTATTGTGCTTGAGGATGGAAAGATTGCCGGAATGGGCAAACATAATGAGCTGATGGAAACCTGCGAGGTATACCGTCAAATCGCATATTCACAGCTGTCAAAGGAGGAGCTTGCGTAATGGAAAAGAAAGAATATACGCCTGGACAGGGCCATTCAGCCAGAAGAGGCGGTATGGGCGGCCCTGGTATGGGAAGAGGTCCAGCTGAGAAAGCCTCCGATTTTAAGGGAACTTGGTCAAAGTTAATTTATTATTGCAGAAGCTATCTTCCAATTGTGATTATCGCATTGATCTGTGCCGCAGGAGGCACGGTGCTGACGCTTCTTGGACCAGATAAATTGTCTGAGATGACAAAAGAGATCAGCAACGGTCTTCTGACCGGAGTGGATATGGATGCGGTCGGTAAGATTGGTTTTACATTAGTTGTCTTTTATGTGTGCGGTGCCGTATTGTCGCTTTGCCAGCAGTGGATTATGGCAACGGTCACACAGAACATTTCAAAGAAATTACGAGGGGACATTTCCGGAAAGATCAACCGTCTGCCGATGAGCTATTACAGCCGTTCGACAACTGGTGATATCCTGTCCCGTGTCACAAACGATGTCGATACCATCTCACAGTCCATGAACCAGAGTATCGGAAATCTGGTTTCCGCAGTTACGCTGTTTGTTGGTTCGTTGTTTATGATGTTTAAGACCGATGTGATCATGACACTCACCGCGATTGCGGCAACGATCATTGGATTTGTGTTGATGAGCGTGATTGCAAAACATTCCAGCAAATATTTCGTTCAGCAGCAGCGCTGCCTCGGTGAGATCAATGGTCATATCGAGGAGATCTACGCTGGTCATACCGTTGTAAAGGCGTACAATGGCGAGGCAAAGGCGGCCGAAACCTTTGAGCGCATGAACAATAACTTAAAGGAAAGCGCATTCCGTGCACAGTGCCTCGCAGGACTGATGCCACCGATCATGACCTTTATCGGAAACTTAGGCTACGTAGCAGTTTGCGTAATGGGTGCCGTGCTGACCATGAAGGGAAAGATTGGCTTTGAGGTTATCGTTGCCTTCATGATGTATGTGCGTTATTTCACGCAGCCACTGTCTCAGATCGCACAGGCTGCACAGTCCTTGCAGTCCGCAGCAGCCGCAGGTGAGCGTGTATTTGAGTTCCTTGAGGCAGCAGAGATGGAAGACGAGAGCAGTAAGACGAAGCGCTTGGAAAATGTAAAGGGCGAAGTCAGCTTTGAACATGTAAAGTTTGGCTACAACGAGGATCATGTGATCATTCACGACTTTTCAGCCGAGGCAAAGCCTGGTCAGAAGATCGCCATTGTAGGCCCGACTGGAGCCGGAAAGACAACACTTGTCAATCTGCTGATGCGTTTCTATGAGCTTCAGGGCGGACGCATCTGCATCGATGGTGTTCCGACGAACGAAGTAAGACGTGAGGATGTGCATTCTCAGTTTTGTATGGTGCTTCAGGACACGTGGCTGTTTGAGGGTACCGTGCGGGAAAATCTGGTATATTGCACGCCGAATGTCTCCGACGAGCGCATGGAGGAGGCGTGCCGCGCTGTTGGTCTTGACCATTTTGTAAAGACCTTGCAGCATGGCTACGATACCGTATTAAATGATCAGGTCAATTTGTCACAGGGTCAGAAGCAGCAGTTAACTATCGCCCGCGCAATGATCGCCGACAAGCCGATGCTGATTCTCGATGAGGCCACCAGCTCCGTCGACACCAGAACCGAGCTTCAGATTCAGAAGGCAATGGATGAGCTGATGAAGAACCGTACTTCGTTTGTCATCGCGCATCGCCTTTCCACAATTAAGAATGCCGATTTGATTCTGGTGCTCAAGGATGGCGATGTCATCGAGAGCGGAACACACGAAGATCTGCTCGCAAAGAAGGGCTTCTATGCCGATCTTTACAACAGCCAGTTCGATCAGGCGTCGTAACTTGAATTGGTAGTGAGACGAATTGCTTTTATTCTGTGAGAAAATTTATTCTGTAAAACAATACATTCTGTAAGAGGATTCATTCCGTAAGAGATTCTTAAGAGATGTAAGAACTTTGAAAGTAATAATTTAACGCAATATCTGGTAAGATAAACCTAAGCAAAGAGTTGCTACCGGAACATTTGCAGGGCCGGTTCGTAGGAGCCGGCCCTTGTTGTTGACGAAAGGAAGGGAAACTTATGAAAAGATCATGGAAGAAGAAAGCGTCCGTATGGACGATGGCTGCTGCGATGACCGTTTCTTACATACCACAATACGCATCAGCAGAAGAGACTACACATCAGGAAGTGCAGACACAGGTGTTGGCCGAGAGTGAGACGCCACAGGCTAGCATTCCATCAGAAAGTGCATCAACCGAAGGTGTTTCAAACACATCTGAGACGGTTCCGGAAACACCGACTCCGATTCCGACTGAGAGCGTATCGGAGACGTCCTCTCAGGCACCGAGCGAGAGCGTAACACCGACCTCCTCCCAGGAATCTTCTGAAAGCACACAGGAGAGTACACCAGAAAGCAGTGCAGAGGCAAGCACGGAGGAAGAAAGTACAGAGGAAGAGAGCAGCGAAGAGGAATCCACCGAGGAAGAGACTACGCAGGAAACTACACCGGAGGAGACTACAACTGAGGAACCGGAATGGTCTGAGCAAGCACCGGCAGAGGACACAAGAGGACTTACCTTCGCATTCAGTGAAGATGGACAGACCGTCAGCATCACCGGATTTGATGGCTCCAGAAGTGTCGTTGAGATTCCGCAGACCTACGGCGGTGCAAAAGTGACCTCCATTGCATCAGGCGCATTTCGTGGACAGACAATGATCACCGATGTGATTATCCCGGAAGGTGTTACTTATATAGGAAGAGAAGCCTTCGCAGGCTGCAGCGCACTTGTTCATGTGCAGATTCCAACAAGCGTGACACAGGTTGGAGCGAACCTGTTTGAGGGTACACCGTATGATTCCACATTGACAGGTGATCTTGTTTATATCAATACAATTTTGTACCGTTGCCAGAGTGATGCCACAACCGTTTCCATCCGTCAGGGAACAACTGTGATTGCAGAAGAGGCATTTGTTAACCGTGTGAACTTAGCAGCGATTATCGTACCAGATGGCGTGACCTATATTGGCTCCAATGCATTTAAAGATTGTAGTGCTCTTAGTCAGATCGAGATTCCAACGAGCGTGCGCGATATCGTAGCAAACGCATTTGATGGCACAAAATGGTATGAAGAACGAAAGCATGAGATGATTTATATCAATGATCTGCTGTATCGTGTGCCAGCAGAAATTATTGTATCGGGCGAGCAGCCGACCGGTTCCTTAAGTGATCAGGATGCAGCCGCAATGGCAAAGTCAGGTGTGGAAACACAGATTGTTCCGAATACAAATGTAATCGTTCAGGGAGGAACCACCACGATTTGTACACTGGCATTTACCAATACACCAGTTCAGACCGTACAGTTTCCGTCAACACTTACAACGATTCGTTACGGTGCATTCCAGAATTGTACGCAGCTTCGTGAGATTACGATTCCCGATAGCGTAACGTTTATTGAAAGTGGTTCATTCCAAAATTGCAGCGCATTGCAAAGCATAACCATTCCGCAGAACGTAAGTTATCTTGGAGCAAGCGCATTTTCGGGCTGCACCAGTCTGACATCCGCGACGCTGCCACAGGGCATCACAAGAATCAGCTCTGGATTATTTGAAAATTGCAGTGCGTTGAACACGGTACAGGTATCCGATTCCCTTACCGCAATCGGAAGCCGTGCTTTTGCAGGAACCTCTGCACTCGCTACATTTAATTTTCCGCAGACACTTACTTCAATCGGTGCAGAGAGTTTTTCGGGCTCGGGCATTACCTACGCAAATCTGCCGCAGAGCGTAGCATACCTTGGCGCAGGCGCATTTTCTGGCTGTACTGCACTGACCACCGTACAGATTCCGGCAGCAATTCAGGCTATTCGTGACCGAACTTTCCGCAATTGTACCGAGTTAAAGAATGTCACCATCCCGGAGGGCATTCGTTATATTGGCGTGGCCGCATTCCAAAATGCGGTATCGCTTCAGAGCGTTGTGCTTCCACAGTCTCTTTTAACGATCTGTGACAATGCCTTTGAGGGCAGCGGCGTCGGCACCGGTTTGGTACTTCCATCCGCACTTCGCACCATCGGAACGCGTGCCTTTGCAGGCTGTATGCGTCTGACCTCACTCACCATTCCGGCGGATGTCAGAAAGATGGGCAGTCAGGCATTTGCAGATGGCGCATCCCCGGCAATTGCGTGTGCATTTAGCCGTACCACTTATATGAGCAAACTGGCATCTGGCTGGGTATCCGACTGGGGCAGCGGTATCAGCTCCCTTACCTTCACCGGCGGCGCAGTAAACGATGAGCAAAAGGCAGCATTTTTACAGATGGTTTGCAAACTTGTTCCAGATTTTAACGCAACAGAGGCAGATGACACACTGTATTCAAGTCTGATCGGACGTTTTGGTGTCAGCGCAAAGGCAGGCGGCGAGGCCGCTACTTTACTTGGCATTACAGCAGAGCAGGCAACAGAAGGCTGGATTCGTATCCCAGAACTTAGCACAAGAAGAGCTATCTTAAATCTGACCGGTCTTTGGATGCAGGAGTATTGCCCATCAAATACTGGTGTAGAAGATGTCTATTATGCAGATGGCTGGTATTACATCCATGAGGCCGTATTTGAAACGAGTCTGACAAAGGGTTATCTTCCAAAGGGACAAAATGGAAGTGGCTACTATTTCTTTGATTCTTACGACACTGCAACGGGTATGATGGACGGCGCTGTGACCGTACTTCTTAGCAATTCGGACAATGATTATGGAATTGCTGCACAGACTCGTTCCAGTGAGCAGGTCACCGATGGCCGTTATATCAATGTGTATGAGAGCGTAGAGGAGCGTGAGCTTTCTGAATCCATCAAGGATACCTGGACGACAGAGGAGGACGCTTACCAGTTTGACAGCTACAGCCGAATTGTGTCCATTCAGTCGCTGGTGGCACCAGATGCTGGACTCGAAACGCATTATCGCTACAGCTGCAAGCCGGGCGAGAATGAGAATACGTTCACTATGGAATTTGCCGGAATTGATGAGGCGAATGCAGACACGGTTATCACGTATGATGTAAGTTACAATGCAGATGAGCATACTATGAAGCTGACCAATACCGAGACGCAGGAAGAAATCATTCTTCATTTGCAGGTACAGAACATTCAGCAGACGGAAGAAAGTGCACAGTAAGATGCTTCGAATGCAGTAAGCGATCATGATCGTGTTTTCAAGTTTTTTGCAAAATTTGTCAATATAAGTAAAAGTAAAAAGACTCAAACAAAAGAGACGAAAAACAGATTAAGATTTACTTAATTTTCACGAAATTTTTACATTACCTATTGACATCGCTAACAAAAAGGACTAGTATAGCAGTTGCCTGTAGAAAAGGTAAGTAATAGCAATATTACAAGTGAGTAGAAGTACTCAAAGATACTCAAAATCCAGAGTATTCGTTTATGTTGACGTAATAACAGCCGGAAATGCCGAGAAGAAAAGCCAGTGCATGTTGAAATAGTCTTGCTAATTATAGGGTAGAACCTTGATGGTGGCATTTGGGCAATGGTATAAGTCCACGAAAACCAAGTGGCAAAAAATATTAAGAAAGGAAAAGCTAAATAGATGGATAATTTGCCTTATTCCATTTACAAGGAAAGGCAGATATGTACCCGGGGCTATCCGGGGAATTTACGACTGTGGAGTGTACAAGAACTTGCAAGTAGATAGAATTTCGATTCATCAAAAGCATACACGATGAAGCAGTAACTACAAATCGTGAGATTGTAGCAAATCATCTGGCGTATACATTTTTGTATATGTTTTTAGTAGCAGGAACACAATCATGAGAAAGTTCGTTACATCTATCGCAGTAATCACTATGGCAGCAGCAATGATGACCGGATGCGGCAGCAAGTCCAGTGACAAGAAGGAGACCACCGCAGCTTCCACAAAGGCTGAGGTACAGACCGAAGCTAAGACTGAGGCAGCTACTGAGAAGGAGACCGAGAAGGCAACTGAGGCTAAGTCTGAGGAGGCATCTTCTGAGGAAGCTTCCAGCGAGGCAGCTTCTTCTGAGGAAGAAAGCTCCAGCGCAGCTGAGTAATTCTTTACAGCAATTCGCGAAAGAGAAGACAAAAAACATAGAGAAGACAGCTTCGGGTTTGCCCGGAGTTGTCTCTTTTTTTGCGCAAATTTAATTAAAATCATTGATGCTTTCTCCAGAATGTGGTATGGTTTACTCAGTGTGTCACAGCAGCTAGCGGTGCTGTTTGAAAAAGGTTTTCG
The DNA here is from genome assembly GCA_963626545.1 of Acetatifactor sp. Classification (GTDB taxonomy): domain Bacteria; phylum Bacillota; class Clostridia; order Lachnospirales; family Lachnospiraceae; genus Anthropogastromicrobium. The sequence continues at coordinate 13,014 of CAVFYJ010000036.1, forward strand.
TGCTGTGACAGAAAAAATGAAAAAGAGAGGAAAAGGTGAGACATGCAGACATTTCAGATCCACACGAAGGAAAAAAGAGAAGCAACTGGCGATCTCTTTGGTATATTTTTTGAGGATATCAACCATGCGGCAGACGGAGGCCTCTATGCAGAGCTGATCCAGAACCGCGCATTTGAATTTGACCCGATCGACAACAAGCAGTATCATGCACTTTATGCGTGGGAGAAATGCTGCCTGAATGCCGAAGAAAAAAAGGATGGGGCAGATTCAGAGGCTGTCTTGCTGGATATCCTTACAGAGAGTCCATATACACAGAAAAATCCACATTATCTTCGCATCACGGCCAAGACTCCATACGCTGGTGTAGAAAATATCGGTTTTAACAGCGGCATTGCACTTGAAGGCGGCGAGACCTATCATTTCTCCTGCTATTTACGAAAAGTGGACGAGCCGATGAACGTAAAGGTATGCTTGGTTGGAAAAAATAGCGCAGATGGAAATGGTGAAAAATATGGCAAAGAGTATGCATCCTGTGAGCTGATCTCAGATTCATCCGACTGGAAGAAGTACACTGCTGATCTTGTAATCCCAGCGGGCGAGGGCTGCACGGACGCACGTCTGGCACTTGTCTGCACGACACTTGGCAGCGTAGAAGTTGATTTTGTCTCTCTGTTCCCAGCACATACTTACAAAAATCGTCCAAATGGATTACGTAAAGATCTCTGCGAGATGCTTGAGGCAATGCATCCGAAGTTTATCCGCTTCCCAGGTGGTTGTCTGGTACACGACGGACAGCTCGATCCGAATGCGAGAGATTCTATGTATCGCTGGAAGAACACGATCGGTCCGGTCGAGGAGCGTCCGGCAAGACGAAACAACTGGGGCTACAATCAGACACTTGGCCTTGGCTATTTTGAGTATTTCCAGTTGGCAGAGGATATCGGCGCAGAGCCGCTTCCAGTGCTTCCGGCGGCATATGACCCGCATCACCAGAGAAAGGTGCCGTTTGATGAGCTCGGTTCGTGGATCGACGATGCACTTGATCTGATCGAGTTTGCAAATGGAGATGAGACGACTGTTTGGGGCAAGAAGCGTGCCGAGATGGGCCATCCAAAGCCATTTGGCTTGAAATATTTGGCGATCGGAAATGAGGAGGTTGGCGAGGGCTTTACCGAGCGTTATCCATATTTCCACAAGGCGATCCGCGAGAAATATCCAGAGATCAAGTTGATCGGCTCCGCCAGCCCATTTGCCGCAGGCGGCGAGTATGAGCGTGGTTGGGCGAGTGCAAGAGAGTGCGGCTGTGACCTGATCGACGAGCATTACTATATGAATACGGACTGGATGATCGCAAATGTGGATCGTTACGACAACTTCTCAGCAGATGACCCGAAGGTATTTTTAGGCGAGTACGCATCTTGGGGTAACCAGTGGCAGAACGGTCTGGCAGAGGCTGCCTTTATGACGGGTCTTGAGAAAAATGTGCATGCAGTTGGTTTGGCTTGCTATGCGCCGATGTTTGCCAATGTGGACTATGTAAACTGGCGTCCGGATATGATTTGGTTTGACAATCATCAGGTTTACGGTTCTGTCAATTACTATGTTCAGAGCATGTTCATGCGCCATCAGGGAACGCATCGCTTAGACTTTGCCGTTTCCGAGCCAGAAGCAGAGAAGACACTTCGTCTTCAGGAGGAGGAAGCAATCCGTGCGGGTGCGAAGACCATCAGCGGTCCGGTGCGTCTTAAGGTCAACGAGGGACAGGGCGTGTTCTTTGAGGTAACCGTACAGAATAATGAGACTGGAAAGCTGCATCGCTTTACCGACTGCGTATGTGGGGCAGATTTAGAGAAGCTTTCGACAACCTATGAAAATGGGGTAGAGGCAGGTGTGATTCCAGCAGACTGGACGAATTATACACTTACGATGAAGGCGAAGGAGACAGCGGGCCGCAAGGGCTTTATGGTTTGCATCGGTGAGCCACACGACAATATTTTGTGGACGCTTGGTGGCTGGCAAAATCTGGATATCAGTCTGGAACACTTTAAATTTGGAAAGGGCGCTTGTTTAAGTGAGGCAATGTTCTCGGCAGAGAAGGACCATGAGTATGAGCTAAAGCTCATCGTAAGCGGACGTACCATGAAGGCATATGTCGATGGCGTGGAGTATCTTGACACGATTGACAAGGTCCCAGTAGCAAAGCCACTGTATGTATCGGCAGTGTTTGATGAACCGACAGGTGATGTGATTGTGAAGGCAGTCAACATCACTGGTAAAAAGCAGGAGGCAAAGATTGCACTTGATGGCATAAGCGGTGCACATCATGTAAAAATAGAGAAGATGGTGGCATCGCCATCGGATGAAAATACAATGGAGGGGAAGAAAAAGGTAGTGCCAGTTACGGCAGAAGAACAGATTGCAGACGGCACAGTTACGCGCACGTTTGAGCCGTATTCCCTGACCATTCTTCGTATCCACCCATAAAGAAAAAGACCGATTTGGGTGTCAAAAGCAGTTTTGACACCCTTTTCGTGGGGCTTTTTGCAAAGAAGAAAAACGCTTAATTGAATTACAGTGTTTTTGATAAGAAGTCAGGATAGGAAAGGTTTTAGAAAAAAGGTTTTATAATGTTATACATGATCAATCACGGTGCGGTGTCCTACGGGGCAAACGACATCTTAACGAATATTAATTTTGAAATCAATGCAGGTCAGAAGATCGCCGTAGTCGGACGAAATGGTTGCGGAAAGACTACTCTTTTGAAGTTGATTGAGGGCGAGGTCGCCCTCGAAAAGCGTGACAGCGATGAAGATATTTACATCGCAAAGAGCGGCAATCCAGTCATCGGCTATTTAAAACAGATCGCATTTGCAGATGAGAATATCTCCATGGAGACCGAGGTGCGAAAGGTATTTGAGCCGTACCGCGAAAAGCAGCGCGAGCTTGAAAAGCAGCGCCAGGTTATGGAGGCAGATCCATCTGAGTTAAATATCCGCATCTACACGCAGATGCAGGAACAATTTACGGACATGGGCGGCTACTACTACGAGAAAGAGTACGAGACGATGCTTCGCAAATTCGGCTTTACCGAGGCCGACAAGAAGAAGCCGCTTCGTGAGTTCTCCGGTGGACAGCAGACAAAGCTTGGCTTTATCAAGATGTTGTTGTCAAAGCCGGATATTTTGCTGCTCGACGAGCCGACGAACCACCTTGATATCGAGACGATTGAGTGGCTTGAGAGTTATTTAAAGGCATACAATCGTGCCGTTGTCATCGTTTCCCATGACCGACTGTTTCTTGATCGTATCGTAGACACTGTTTACGAGATCGAGTATGGCATCACACACCGTTACAGTGGAAATTATACGTCCTTTGTTGAGCAGAAAAAAGCAGCGTGGGACAAGCAGGAGAAGGATTATCAGGCACAGCAAAAAGAGATTGCCCGCCTGATGGAGATTGTTGAAAAGTTTAAGAACAAGCCGACAAAGGTGGCAATGACACGCTCCAAGTTAAAGCAGATCGAGCACATGGAAAAGATTGCACCGCCGCAGCGTTATGATTTAAAGGCATTCCACGCAAACTTCCAGCCGGAGGTCGAGACGGGAAAGGAAGTCTTTGTCGCAAGAAATCTTCAGATTGGTTACGATCGCGTACTCTCTGAGGTCAATCTGACGATGGAGAGAGGACAGAAGCTTGGCATCGTCGGCGGAAATGGACTCGGAAAGTCTACGTTTTTAAAGACGATGATGGGCATGATCCAGCCGCTTGGAGGCGAGTATCAGTACGGAATTCGCGTGCAGATCGGCTATTTTGATCAGCAGATGGCGCACTACACAAGCGATGCCACCGTTATGGACGATTATTGGGCAGAGTATCCGAACCTGACGCAGACCGAGGTGCGAAACGCTCTCGGTGCGTTCCTGTTCTCCGGTGACGATGTGTTTAAGCAGGTCAGCATGCTTTCCGGAGGAGAGCGCGTGCGTCTGGCACTTTGTAAGATTTTAAAGAAAAAGCCAAATCTGTTAATCCTCGATGAGCCGACGAACCATATGGACATCGTAGGAAAGGAAGCGCTTGAGCAGATGTTAAAAGGCTATCAGGGAACGCTTGTATTTGTTTCCCATGACCGTTATTTTGTCCGTCAGGTTGCCGATAAAATCTTAAGCTTTGATGGTGGAATGACCACGTATTATCCGTTTGGCTACGAGCAGTACGAGGAGGCAACCGTCGACAAAGAGGACATGGTATCCTTTAATTCAGCAGGCGGCAAATATGCGGCTGTTTCTCCGGCGGCAAAGCTGGCCGTTGAGCAGGAGAAAAAAGAGGCGGATCCGGCAGCGAAAAAGGCACTTTACGCAAATCCTGGTAAGGAGCGCTCCCGTCTGTCTGCGAAGGTCAAGAAGGCGGAGGCAGCAGTCGAGGTCTGCGAGGAGGCACTTTCTAAGCTACAGGATGAGTTAAACGATCCGGCGATTGCAGCTAGCTACAGCAAGCTGCAGGAGGCACAAAAGAAGGTCGATGCCAAAGAAGAGGAGCTCAATGGGCTGATGGAGGTATGGGAGCAGGCGAGTGCCGAGCTCGATGCGTTCGAGGAGTCCTTAAAAAGCTAATAAAAAAGGAAGAAGGTACTTGGTATGAGTGAACAATCACAAGGAACCAAGGGAATTCGCGACGCGAGAACGCTCGGAATTCCGAAAATGCTGCTGCTTGGAATTCAGCACATGTTTGCAATGTTTGGAGCAACGATTCTTGTTCCGATCTTGACAAACGTCTATTTTGAGGGAGAAGGACTTTCGGTTCAGGTAACACTGATCTGTGCGGGTCTTGGAACACTGTTTTTCCATCTGTGCTCCAAAATGAAGGTCCCTGCATTCTTAGGTTCGTCGTTTGCATTTCTGGGCGGCTTTTCTGCAGTTGCTGCACTTGATACAGGCATTTTTGCCGACATGACGATGGGAGAAAAGCTTCCGTATGCCTGCGGAGGAATCGTCGTTGCTGGTTTGTTGTATCTGGTTCTGGCGCTGATCGTAAAATTAGTTGGTGTCAAGAAGGTTATGCGTTTCCTGCCGCCTGTTGTTACTGGACCGATGATCATTTTGATTGGTCTGTCCTTAGCCGGAAGTGCTGTTTCCAATGCATCTCAGAACTGGCTGCTTGCACTTGTTGCACTGGCAATCATCATCGTTGCCAACATCTGGGGCAAGGGTATGATCAAGATTATCCCGATTCTGCTCGGTGTTGTTGGCTCCTATGTGTTTGCACTCATTTTAAATGCCTTTGGTGTAAAGAATCCGGACGGTTCTGCCATCATGACCTTTACCGAAGTGTCCAAGGCTTCCTGGGTTGGTCTGCCGCCATTCCAGCTGTGCAAGTTTGATCTGACCGCCATCCTTGTAATGGCACCGATCGCAATCGCTTCTATGATGGAGCATATCGGTGATATGTCTGCAATCTCTGCAACTGTTGGTGAAAACTTTATCGAGGATCCGGGTCTGCATCGCACATTGATCGGTGATGGTCTGGCGACTTCTCTGTCTGCGCTTGTTGGTGGTCCTGCCAACACAACATACGGAGAAAACACCGGTGTTTTGGAGCTTTCCAAGGTATATGACCCGCGCGTTATTCGTATCGCAGCAATCTTTGCTGTTATCTTAAGCTTCATTCCGAAGGTAGCGGAGATCATCGCATCCATTCCGTCTGCGATCATCGGCGGCGTATCCTTCATGCTGTACGGTATGATTTCTGCAATCGGTATCCGAAATGTCGTTGAGAATCAGGTTGACCTTACTAAGTCCAGAAATCTGATTATCGCTGCGGTTATCCTTGTAAGCGGACTGGGCTTTTCGGATGGACTGACCTTCACAATCGGAGGCGCTTCCATTACCCTGACTGGTCTTGCAATCGCTGCCATCGCAGGTATCGTTATGAATGCGATTCTGCCAGGAAACGATTATGAGTTTGGAACCAATGAAAAAGGCGATGAGAATCGCGGTATTCACGCCTAAACAGTAACGATTATAGATGTGGTTAAATTAAGCGATTGACAAAAGAGTTACTTTCGCAATATAATAAAGTAAGCTGCCGTTTTCTGCGGCAGCTTATTTTTCTGAAAACGATCTGAAAAGAAAACAACAGGAAGACGGACATAAAGGAAACAAAGAAAATGGAGATTATAGCAAGAATACAGACCGATTTTCCTACGAAATTCGGGATTCCCAGACAGAGCGGACTCGTGGAGTCCCTAAAAGGAATCATTACATTTGAGCCGAAGTACCGCAATCCTCAAGGTGTGTACGGATTGGACGGATACAGCCATATCTGGCTTTTGTGGTCATTTAGTGAGAATCACAGACAGGGATGGTCGGCTACCGTAAAGCCGCCGCGGCTGGGCGGCAACAAGAGGATGGGCGTCTTTGCGACGAGATCTCCGTTTCGTCCAAATGATATCGGTCTTTCCTGTGTAAAGTTAGAGCGAGTTGTCCTCGATGAAAAGAAAGGGCCGATGCTCTACGTGGCAGGTGTTGATCTGATGGATCAGACACCGATTTATGATATCAAGCCTTATATCCCGTTCACGGACAGCCATCCCGATGCAAAAGGTGGTTTCTCTGATGCGGTACGGGATTATGCACTCGAGGTCGAGTTTCCGGCGCATCTTCTGGCACATTTTCCAGAGGAGAAGCGGGAGGCTGTGATCTACGTGCTGCAGCAGGACCCGCGTCCTGCCTATCAGCGCGATGAGACGCGTCGTTACGGTGTTGATTTCGCCGGATTTGACGTGCGTTTTCATGTGAAGGGGCAGGTGCTTACCGTGTGCGAGCTGGAGGAGCGCGCAAGCGGTATGATTTTTCAGTAAAAAAACAATGGAGTTGAAAAGTATTATGAAGAACCAGAGCGAAAACAAGGTATATACATTGGCAGAGGTGCTTGGAAAGCACACCATCGCAGAGTTAAAGGAGATGACACAGGTACTTGGCGTAAAGGTGTTATCCAAGGCAAAAAAGCAGGAGATCATTGACGCATTATCCGCACAGCTGTTAGACAAGGCACAGCTTACTTCCTGGCTGCTTGCTGCTGGAAAGCAGGAGATCGAGGAGTTGGAGCTGGCAATGGCTGAAAAGGTAGTCATCGCAGAGGAATCCGGTCGTTTCTATTACTGGAGAAATCTTCCTGTTGTATTTGTAACAGGTGACGGCGTTGTTGTAGTACCGGAAGAGACCGCAGCAGTTTACAATGAGATCAAGGCAGATGGCGAGTATGCAAGCAAGAGAGCTCGCATCGACGTAATGGACGAGTATCTGGCTGCATGTGTAAACTTGTATCGTGCAATCGACATCGCAACCTTCCTTTCCATCGTAAACAACCAGACTGGACTGAATGTAAAGAGACCGGAGCTGGAGAACTGGTTAAAGGATCGCGAGGCAGTACGCGGACAGCAGTTATACTTTACTGAGGGTGGCTATCTGTTAAGCGAGGAGTATCGCACAAAGAAGAAGGAGGGCGAGGTTGTTGATTACCATCAGCTCTTAGAGCGTCAGGGTGCAATGAGCTATTACATCCCGGCAAAGAGCGAGCTTCTTCGTTATGCAGATCCATATTATGTAGAAAAGACACCATCCTACGCTGCGTTCTGCCGCTTTGTAAATGTTCGTCTGGGACGCCCGGAGAACGAGGCAGCTGTTATCGGTTCCCATATCCAGTTAATTATGCGTCATGGTGCAATGCCGAAGGACATCTTCGCTGAGATGGAGCGTTTTGGACTGACCGAGGAAAATGAGGAGCTGATGAGCGACTTCATCACCGTCATGATGGATATGTACAACAACACCAGAATGCCAGAGACCAGAGGTTTCACAACCGTAGAGGCACAGAAGGCAGATCCGTCCCGTCAGAAGAAGATTGCAAACGCTTCTGAGATCGTAACTTCCTCCATGCCGATCGTAAAGAATCGTATCGGCGGAAAGAAGATCTACCCGAACGATCTGTGTCCGTGTGGAAGCGGCAAGAAGTATAAGAATTGCTGCGGAAGAAATAAGTAATTAAAACTACCGAGTAACATTCGTCATAATAAAAGAAAGGCAGGTTTAATATGAGCTTACATTACCAGTATGCGGATATGCATTGTGACACACTGCTTTACGGTGTGGGAAAAGGTCTAAACGACATCTACGAGATGCCAGAAGCGATGCTTGACATCAAGCGTCTGAAGCAGGCAGATGTGCTGTGCCAGTTTTTAGCCGTCTTCTTCCCACCGCGCCCAGACATGCTCACACCAGAGCAGCGCGCAAAGCGCCTTCAGTCCGGACGTCCAGAGATGCCGCCGGATGAGGAACTGTTTGCAAAGGCAGTAAAGCTGATGCAGGATTCCTTAGCGGCGCATAAAGACATTATCCGTCAGGCGTATAACTACGACGATGTGATGAAAAACAAAGAGCAGGGTCTTGTCTCTGGTGTGCTGACCATCGAAGATGGCCGTATTGTAAACGGCAGCTTCGACCGCTTAGAGCAGTTGGCAAAGACCGGTGTAAGAGCCATTGCACTGACCTGGAACTTTGAGAACTGCTTTGGTGCGCCGAATTCACGCGATCCAAAGATCATGTCAAAGGGTCTGACTGCATTTGGAAAAGAAGCCATAGAAGCCATGAATGAGCTTGGCATTCTGGTGGATGTTTCGCATCTGTCAGACGGCGGTTTTTACGATGTCGCAAAGATTTCAAAGAAGCCGTTCGTTGCCACTCATTCGGACTGCCGCGCGCTTGCAGCGCACCCGAGAAACTTAACGGATGAAATGATCCGTATCCTTGCTGAGAAGGGCGGTGTTTCCGGTATCAATTTTGCACCGGCATTTCTGGATGACACACCGGGAAATGAAGAGAGCCGCATTAGCGACATGGTACGTCACGTAAAGCACTTTATTGAGATTGGTGGAGAGGACTGCGTCGGCATCGGAACGGACTTTGACGGCATCGGCGGTCATCTTGAAGTGGGCGAGCCAAGGCAGCTGTCACTTTTATTTGACGCACTCGAGAAGGCAGGTATCACACCGCGCCAGATCGACAAGATTGCATCCGGTAACGTGCTTCGTGTGATGAAGGAAGTAATGAAGTAAGAATGATGAAAGGAACGGGGAGAAGATGAAATACGATTTTACAACAATTATGGATCGTGAAGGGACAGGTGCCATCGCAGTTGACAAGATCCCATTTGAAAATGCAGCGATTAAGGAAGGCTTTTCCAAGATTCCGATGTGGGTTGCCGATATGAATTTTGCAACCGCACCGAGCGTAATCAAGGAAATGCAAAAGCGTCTGGAGCATCCGGCATTCGGCTACTTTGATGTGACAAATGATTATTGTGCATCTATTATCGAGTGGCAGAAGGTGCGCAACGGTGTGACCGATCTTCCGAAGGAAACCATCGGTTATGAGAATGGCGTGCTGGGCGGTGTAGCATCTGTATTACAGGCATTTACCGCACCGGGAGAGGCTGTCCTTCTTCATTCCCCGACCTACATCGGTTTTACCCATACGATTGACAATCTGGGCAGAAGAATCATCCATAGCCCGTTAAAGAAGGACGAGCAGGGTGTATGGCGCATGGACTACGAGGACATGGACAAAAAACTGAAGGAAAACCACATTCATCTGGCAATCTTTTGTTCTCCTCACAACCCATGTGGTCGTGTGTGGGAGCGCTCAGAGATCGAGAAGGCGATGGAGGTTTACGAGAAGAATCAGTGTCTTGTAATCTCCGATGAGATCTGGTCTGATTTGATCTTAAAGGGACATAAGCATATCCCGACTCAGAGTGTGAATGAATATGCACATGAGCATACGTTTGCGTTCTATGCACCGTCCAAGACATTCAATCTGGCAGGTCTGGTTGGTTCCTATCACATTGTTTACAATGAATATCTGCGTGATCGTATGCTGGAGATAGAAAAGTGCGGTCATTATAACAGTGCGAATGTCCTTTCTGTCAGCGCACTGATGGGCGCATATAAGCCAGAGGGTGCCGAGTGGGTAGATGAGCTGTGTGAGGTGCTGACAAGCAATGTCGACTATGCATACGACTACATCACAACGCATTTTGAAGGCGTTTCTGTTGCAAAGGCACAGGGAACCTATATGCTGTACTTAGATTGCACTGGTTGGCTGGCAGCGCATCCAGAGACTTCGATGGACGATCTGATTCGTGCCGGAATCGCAGTCGGCGTTGTATGGCAGGATGGAAGACCATTTGTCAATCCAAATACCATCCGTATGAATCTGGCTGTTCCGCACACACTGGTAAAGGAAGCGATGAACCGTCTGGATGCGTATGTATTTAACGCAGAATAAAAATAATGCAAAATAAAAACAACAAAAAAGGTAAATATATTTAGAGAGGATTTCGCTGTCACAGACAGCAAAAAAGGTTATTAGAATGGAAGCAATTCGATACGAGAATTCTGAAATTGATGAGAGGATTATCCGCGCCGTAACAGAGATCGGATATGAGGAGATGACACCAATCCAGCAGTCCGCAATCCCGGCGTTACTGGAAGGCCGTGACATCATTGGACAGGCACAGACCGGAACCGGAAAAACAGCGGCATTCGGTATTCCGCTTGTTCAGATGATCGCCCCGGAGGATGAGCGCGTGCAGGCGATTGTGCTTTGCCCGACCAGAGAACTGGCCATCCAGGCAGCAGAGGAGCTGCGCCGCTATGCAAAGTATCTGTCCGGAGTAAAGGTGCTTCCGGTGTATGGAGGACAGGACATTGAAAAGCAGATCCGTTCCCTTCGCGGAAAAGTATCCATTGTTGTTGGAACACCGGGAAGAGTAATGGATCACATGAGAAGACATACGCTGAAACTCGAGGGTATCCGCATGGTGGTACTCGACGAGGCAGATGAGATGTTAAACATGGGATTTGTAGAGGATATTGAGACCATCCTTGCAGGCGTACCAGAGGAACATCAGACCGCACTGTTTTCCGCAACAATGCCAGATGAGATTCTTCGCATTACCGGACGTTACCAGAAGGATGCACAGATGATCCAGATCGAGCGCAAGGAACTGACCATTCCGCTTGTCAAGCAGTACTACTATGAGGTACAGAGACAGAATAAGGAAGAGGTCGTATGCCGACTGCTCGATTACTACAATCCAAAGCGCTCCTTGATTTTCTGTAACACCAAGCATATGGCAGATGTGCTCTGCGAAAACTTAAAGGGAAGAGGCTATTTTGCAGACGCACTGCACGGCGATTTGAGCCAGATGATGCGTGACAAGGTTATGAACAGCTTCCGTAACGGAACCACCGAGATTCTGATTGCGACAGACGTTGCCGCAAGAGGTCTTGATGTGGACGATGTGGAGGCGGTATTTAACTTTGATATTCCGCAGGATGTTGAGTATTACGTTCATCGTATTGGCCGTACCGGTCGTGCGGGCAGAAAGGGACGATCCTTCACACTTGTTGTCGGAAGAGAAATCTACCGTATTCGCGATATCGAGCGTATCTGCAATACCCAGATCAAGCCGAGAATGGTTCCGTCTGTTGCCGATATCACCCAGGCAAAGGCAAGCCAGATCTTCGATCAGGTCATGGAGGTAATCGCAAACAACGATCTTTCTGCGCTTCAGAAGAAGGTAGAGGATAAGATCGAGGAAGAAAACATTACCGCAATGGAGCTGTGTGCAGGATTCTTAAAGCTTCATCTGGGCGATGATATGGAAGAGATTCCGGCAGAAAACTACATCGAAGAGATGAAGAAAAAGCGCGCTGAGCGAAAAGGCGGCAGAGGCGGTAGACGTGGTGAGGACGATGGACGTGAAGGTGGAAGACGTCGCCGCAGACATACCGATGAAGATGTTCTTGATGTGCTGCGCCGCCCGGGAAGACGCAAGTCTGATCGCAGGGCAGAGGGCGAGGATGCAGAGTCTTTCGAGAAGAGAGCATATGACAAGCGTTCTCAGAAGAGAGACAAAGACTCTGACAAGCGTTCCGACAAGAGAGAGCGTGAGTTTGACAAGCGTTCCGATAAGAAAGAACGAGACTTCGATAAGCGCTCCGACAAGAGAGAGCGAGACTTTGACAAGCGTTCTGATAAGAAAGAGCGAGATTTCGGTAAGCGTTCTGACAGAAGAAAATCGGATAAGAAGGCAGAGTACGAGTACGAGCGCGTATTTGACAAGAAATCCGATAAGAAGTCTGATAAAAAAAACGATAAGAAATCGGACAAGAAGTCCAAGGGCTTCTTTGGAAAGGAGCGCACTTCCCAAAAGTACGACATTGACAAGAAGACTGGAAAGGCAAAAAAATGGAAGTAAAACAAAATCCACTCGGCAGAGCGCCGCTTGGGAAGCTGCTTGTGAAATTTGCGATTCCGTCGATTATCAGTATGCTGGTATCAGCACTGTATAACATTGTAGACCAGATCTTTATCGGACAGGGTGTTGGCATGTATGGAAATGCAGCGACAAACGTTGCATTTCCGCTGACAACGCTTGCCACGGCGATCGGTCTGATGCTTGGAATCGGCGGTGCATCGAACTTTAACCTTGAAATGGGACGAAAGCACGAGGACAATGCGAAGAAAATCGCAGGAACTGCGTTCGGCAGTCTGGTGATTGCCGGTGTAATCATCTGCCTTGTAGCAAGAATTTTTCTTCGTCCGCTGATCACGGCATTTGGTGCGACTGAGTATGTAATGGATTACGCCATGACATATGTCGGAATCACATCACTTGGAATGCCGTTTTTTGTACTGACAACAGGTGGAACGCATCTGATTCGTGCTGACGGAAAGCCTACATATTCCATGCTGTCGGCACTGGCCGGTGCGATCATTAACACGATTCTTGACCCGCTATTTATTTTTGTGTTCAAGTGGGGCATCGCGGGAGCAGCGTGGGCGACGATCATCGGTCAGATTTTCTCAGCGTTTATGGTACTTGGCTACCTGCCAAAGTTTCACACCGTGAAGCTGACGCTGCATGATTTTATCCCAAAGCCACAGTACCTGAAGCTGGTTATGGCGCTCGGTGCGGCAGCATGCTTTAATCAGCTGGCGATCTTTGTGACGCAGATCGTTATGAACAACGTGCTTCGCCATTACGGTGCGCTGTCCATCTATGGAAGCGATATTCCGCTTGCGGTGGTTGGCGTTGGCTCTAAGGTCAACATGGTGTTTCTGTCGATTGTTATCGGTATCTCACAGGGTGCACAGCCAATCATCGGATTTAATTATGGTGCCGCAAAGTATAGCCGCGTAAAGAAGACCTATCGTCTGGCAGCAACGGTGGCAACCATCATAGCCGTCATTTCATTTGCAGGCTTTCAGTTGTTTCCACGCCAGATCACGGCACTCTTTGGAAGCGGCGATGAACTGTATGAGCAGTTTGCAGTATCCTATTTCCGTATTTTCATGTTCTGCACGTTCTTAAACGGTATTCAGCCACTGACGGCAAACTTCTTTACTTCAATCGGAAAGGCACCGATGGGAATCTTCATTTCCATGACAAGACAGATCATTTTCCTGATCCCACTTGTACTGCTTTTGCCGCTTGCATTTGGCATCGAGGGTGTCATGTTTGCCGGCCCGATTGCAGATGGAGTTGCCGGTGTGCTTGCGATTATACTTGTCCTTAGACAATTTAAGAAAATGCCGACAGAGGACGCAGTAAATTAAAAGCAAAGAGAAACTGTAAAATACAAAAATACAAAATACAAAATACAAAAACATAAAATACAAAAACATAAAATACAAAAACATAAAATACAAAATGGGTATCCACAGGAAAATCAAACTTGCGGATACCCATTTTTGTTTTTCAGATTGTAATAGGATTCAATAGGATAAAATTCTGCTTAATTCTCTACTTTTTTAGAGGGAACTAAGTTGATTATTCATCAATCTCGATAACCTTTTGCAGCTGCTTTCCGACAAAATCAATGACTGGACCAAGGACAAATGCCATCAGTGCAGTTACGATGCCGAGCTTGCCGCCAAATAAAAGCGCAATGATGACAACAAGAATGTCATAACCGATGCGGACAAAACGAAACTGAAGAGAAGGAAACTTCTTTTTCAGCGCATTCCATGCGATATATGGCATTGCGTCGTACGGAGCAGTTCCAAGGTCAACGTCCATGTACAGCGCTGCGGCAAAAATAAAGCAGATCAATGCCGGAATTAACACGCCGATACGCAGTGCCATAGAAGTGAATACGCCGTCTGTGACGACACCTGCTGGAAGCACGATGCCCCAAAGCCAGGAGAAAAACTGAAGAGAATAACCAACAAGAAACATATTGGCAAGTGTTCCAAATCCAAGATTTCGGCCACCAAAGATAATGACAAAAACGAGAAGAACAATGTTTAGCAGTGCCTGCCAGTTACCAATCGCCATGCCAAGCTTATTGGAAATAGCAAGGTTCATCATCGTACATGGGTCAGTTCCCATGTCACATAAAACAAGCCAGGACAGGCAAAAACCCATCAGAATAACGGCAAAGAGTACCAGAAGCAGACGGGGAACAAAGTTTTTTCTTCGGTACATGTGAGTGAAAAAGTCTTTTGTGAAAATTGCGCTCATAACAAGATTCCTTTGATATAGAGTAGAGTACCCGTCTGTGGTCCAGACAAGCCATTTTTCAGTATAGCATAGTCTGACTGATTTGCAACAAAAATGAGCACAAAAATAGAAAAAAGATCAACCTTTCGGGCAGCCTCCCAACAACAGCTCATCAATGCAGATATCAAAGTGGCGGCTTAAATTGTAGAGGTGATCAATCGTGGGAATGGAATCGCCGTTTAACCAGTGGTAAATTGTCTGAGGACAGGAAAGTCCTAGTATTTTCTGAAGGTCTTTTACGGTTATGTCATGCTGCTCCATAAGTGCATGCAGATGACGACCGATTTCTCGGGAGTCAAACTTCGGAATGTTTCGCATTTGTCTTGCCTCCATTTGTTTTGCCTCCGTTTATTTTGCGTTCTTATTTTTCGGTATATGTTACAGTGATATCAGAAAAATGTCCGAAAAGCAAGAAAAAAAGTGCGCAGAATTCGACAAAGAAATCGTAGAATAGCATGCCTGACAAGCAAATGGAAATCGAAACAGATGGATTTCGATAAATCTGTATCTTGTCATAGCCTAGAAAAAAGATATAATAAAGGCGGGGCAAATACAAATAAAGGAAAACAAAAGAGAGGTGTATCATGAATATCAACTGGGATGCAAAAGGCTACAAAGAAAACTTTTCATTTGTACATGAATACGGTGAGGATGTAATCAGCCTGTTAAAAAGTCCGAAGGGTGCTACTGTACTTGATCTAGGCTGTGGAAACGGTGCGCTGAGCGCAAAGCTTTCCGAAAAAGGCTATCAGGTGATTGGAATGGATGCATCTGATACAATGCTTGAAACCGCAAAAGCACAGTATCCGCAGATGAATTTTATAAAGGGCGATGCATGCAGCTTTCGTCTTGAGGAGCCTGTCGATGCCATCTTTTCCAATGCGGTATTTCACTGGATTGATGCACCAAAGCACACGCATATGTTGTGTCACCTTGCCGATCAGTTAAAGACAGGTGGAGAGCTTGTCTGTGAATTTGGCGGAAAAGGCTGCGCAGAGACCGTTCATGCCGCACTAGAGCGTGCATTTGCTAAGAGAGGACTGGTCTATCCGAGAGTCTTTTATTTTCCGACTATTGGTGAGTATGCACCGCTTTTGGAGGGAGCTGGTTTTCGCGTTGAGTATGCGGTATTGTTTGACCGCCCAACGAAGCAGAAGACAGAGGATGGCTTTAAAGATTGGATAAACATGTTTGATAAAGCGCCATTTGAAGGAATGGACGAAGCATTGAAGGCTGAGATCATCGCAGAGGCAGAGACGGAAGCAAAAGAGAAGCTGTATCATGACGGCAGCTGGTACATTGATTATGTGAGAATTCGCTTCCGCGCCGTGAAATATTAAAAAGTTCAAAGCGGTTCCCAAAATATTTATAAGTAAATAAGTAATCGGAAGCAGTAATTTAAACAAATTTTTGTGCAGGGAGAATATAATTGGATATTCTCCCTATATTTTTAGTCTTAATTATAAGAACAAATACTCGGATTAGTATTGACATACTAATAAAAATGCGATATAACAAATGAAAAAAAGAACATATGTTCCTTGACGGCAAATAAGAAAATAGAGCGGTGCGAATTATGCGAAAAGATTTTATGTCAAAAAAGACAAAAAATGCTATCATAGGACAAACGTACAAATGAGAAAGGAGGTATAAGGCATGATCAATACAGATTACCAAGAGTACATATTGGGGCAAAATATAAGAAAATATAGAATACAAAAGCACTGGACACAAGATCAGTTAGCGATTGCTGTGGATGTTGATCGTGCTGATATCTCAAAGTATGAAAATGGAACAAATGGTGCGATGAACTGTAAAAAGCTAAAACGTTTTGCAGAAGCACTTGGGGTAACAATGGATGAGTTGATGAGGGACGAAAAAGAAAACTTGAAGATAGGAACTTCGATACAAAAGAGATATGATCACTTAAATCCTGTGCATCAAAACATAATAAGCGAAACAATTGACGTATATTTGTGTAAAGAAAATAAAGCTATGATGATAAGCTGAAATGCCATTTAGCCTTTAAAGCTGAATGGCATTTTTTATTTTTGCAAAAAAGTGTGGTAAATTCGCCACATAGATGTGGTATATATGCCACCAAAAGAACGCGTATATTTTGTTATGATAGGATCAGTTCCAAAAAATTATTTTTAGGAATCTGGCGCGGGAATCCTCGGCCATTCAATGACCGAGATGAAAGCGCCG
>CAVFYJ010000037.1:0-29740 GCA_963626545.1 Acetatifactor sp.
CATTCAAGGAAAACTTTGCATGCTCGGCCATTCTATGACCGAGTTATTGACAATCATTTCCAGTAACAGGATTTGTGTGAATATGTGTTGGTTGTAGTGTTTCATATCCACAGTAGCTGCATTTACCATTTTCTAAGGGTGCACCGCATATAGGACATTTATATTCCATGACAATTTATTCCTCCCAAAAGTTTCTAAAAAACAAAAGTCACTGAACTTAGTATAACAGAAATTGCATTCTCGTGCAATTATTTTTTGACGAATCTGCTTAAACTATTGCAAAGAGGTGTAATGGTATGAAGAATGAGCAGAGTATTGATCGAGTAATTCAGGTTGGTGATATGAAAATAGGAGAAAATATCGCCAATCTAAGAAAAACGATTAAAATGAAACAGACAGAGATGGTTGCAAAGCTGCAAACAGATGGAGTGGATATTTCAATTTACTCATACAATAGGATTGAAAAGGGAACTCAAAATCCTACGGTATCTTTGCTACTTGCCTGCTGCGATATCTTAAATTGTGATATGAATGCAATATTTGATTTTCAGTCATAAAGCGATTTATTTTTGTGAGTGCTAGGGACAGTTTGTGTTTTGGTAACAAAACTGTCCCTAAATCAAAATACAGATTAGATATTACGAGTTATGATCAGTTGAATCTTGCTTTACTAATCGTGTAATATAATCTTTATAAGT
The DNA here is from genome assembly GCA_963626545.1 of Acetatifactor sp. Classification (GTDB taxonomy): domain Bacteria; phylum Bacillota; class Clostridia; order Lachnospirales; family Lachnospiraceae; genus Anthropogastromicrobium. Next base: position 699 of record CAVFYJ010000037.1, read on the forward strand.
TATGGATTCTCCATCCAATGGTAGTTGGGGCATACCATTTTCCATCAGTAAGGAAATAAAGTCCATTTTTTCCTTAATTTCTCGAATTTTATTGGCATACTTCTTTAACAGGAGTTGCAACTGTTCATGCCGCGATTGATCGGGCATGGATAAAAGTTGCTTGATTTCATTTAAATCAAATCCGATTTCCTTATAAATCATAATTTCCCATATTTCTTCCAAATCCTCCTGACTGTATAAACGATAATTGTTTTTAGAGCGCTTTGCTGTAAGGACTCCTTCATCATCGTAATATTGCAAGGTGCGTTTGCTGATGCCTGCAATCCTGCTGACTTCATTCGTCTGCTTCATAGTTCCTTCCTCTCCCTGCGTAAAGAGTATACAATGTCACGCTAACGTGATAGCAATACCCTTTTTCAGAAATTTTGATATGTTTGTTTCATATAAGGACTTGTAAAATATGCGCAGTCGTTAAAAGGCATTGACGAGATTAAATGAGTATTTCAAGTAAAGTCTTGTTTTCGTAGAATTCGGCTGTATTGCTGCGAAATTTGTATCAGCTATCTTGCAATCGCTTTGAAAATGCAATATGATTAAACCAGTGAAAAGCAAGAAGAATACAGAGAGTATACGCGTAAGAAGGGAGAACATATAGGAATGGAAGTTCTAGTAGTGGTAGATATGCAAAACGATTTTATTGACGGAGCACTTGGCACGAAGGAGGCCGTCTCGATTGTTCCGAAGGTTGCAGAGAAGATTCAGAATTTTAAGGGATTGGTGCTTGCAACAAGAGATACGCACGAGGAAAATTATCTGGACACGCAGGAAGGAACAAAGCTTCCAGTGCAGCATTGCATTCGCGATACGAGAGGCTGGGAATTAAATGAAGAGATCGCTGCGCTGATTGACGGCAATCCGATTGACAAGCCGACCTTCGGCAGTGTGGAGCTTGGAAAGCGTCTTGTGGCATTGAATGAGAAAATGGGAATTGATAAGATCACATTCGTGGGACTTTGTACCGATATCTGTGTCATTTCCAACGCAATGCTGGTAAAGGCATTTTTGCCAGAAGTTCCGATTGAGGTAGATGCTTCGTGCTGTGCAGGTGTGACACCGCAGAGTCATGAGCGTGCACTTCGAGCAATGGAAAGCTGCCAGATCACAATTATATAGTAGCAAGGATCCCATGCCTTTTGAAAATAGGCGTGAGGGTGTCAAAGGTAAAAAGCAATCAGAATAGAATTGGAAAAGGAGGTATCGAGAATGGCATTACCAAAGGAAGAAATTAAAACAATAGCGGATATTGAAGCGTTACCAGAAGGAACACGGGCACAACTAATCGACGGACAACTTTTTTTTGACACGGCACCAACAGTAACTCATCAAGCCATTGTCAATTTTTTGGTAACGGAGATCAACATTTACATTCGTTCTAAGGGCGGTAAATGCCGAGTTTTCCCATCTCCATTTGATGTGCAGCTTTCAGCCGATGATATTTACAACCTTGTTCAGCCAGATATATCCGTGATTTGTGATCGTGATAAATTAAGTAACGGCAAGCGCTGCATAGGTGCGCCGGACTGGGTAATCGAGGTGGTGTCTCCATCGACAAAAGCACAGGACTATATTATTAAAAGGGGCAAGTATCAGTCGGCTGGCGTTCGTGAATACTGGATTGTCGATCCGAGTAAAAAGAGAGTATCCATGTGCAATTTTGAAACACCAGATTATGAAGATTGTAATTTTAATGAGTCTGCGAAAGTGGGCATTTATCCAGATTTGATAATTAACTTTGCAGAAATGGAGTTGTAAGCGTAGAGGAATATTATATGATCTTTCGGAATCTCGAATGATCATTATAGATATGGGAGGAAAAAAGAAATGGAGAAAGAATTCGTGTACAAAAAAGGCAGCGTTGTCGTAGAGACAAAGCTGGGAAAGGTGCGCGGCTATGCCTACAATGGTGTGTCTGTATTCAAGGGCATTCCATATGCAAAGGCAAAGCGTTTTCATGCGCCAGAGCCGCTTGAAGCGTGGGAAGGCGAGCTGGATGCGACAAGCTTTGGTTATGTGTGTCCGCTGCTTGAAATGCCAAAGCCATGCGGAGAGGTATTTGTGCCGCACCGCTATTGGATTATGGATGAGGATTGTCTTAATCTGAATATCTGGACACCGGCGTGTGATGAGAAAAAGCGTCCTGTTCTGGTATGGTTCCACGGAGGCGGTTTTGAGGCTGGTTCTTCGATTGAGCACATCGCGTATGAGGGGGAAAATATGAGCCGCAGAGGCGACGTTGTTGTCGTGTCAATCAATCATCGTTTAAATGTGCTCGGCTATTTTGATTTATCTGCGTTTGGTCCAGAGTATGCCAATTCGGGAAATGCTGGAATGGATGATATCATTGCGTCACTGAAGTGGGTACAGGAAAATATCAAAAAATTCGGTGGAGATCCAAAGAATGTTACCGTGTTTGGTCAGTCCGGCGGTGGTGCAAAGGTGACAACACTTCTTCAGATGCCAGCAGCGGATGGCTTGTTTGCAAAGGGTATTAACATGAGCGGTGTAATCGGTGATCTGATGCCAAAACGTGGTCAGAGTGGAAAAGAGCTGGCAGAGGCTGTCATGGACAAGCTTAATGTAAGCAGCGTGAAAGAGCTTGAGAAGGTGCCATATGCGCAGCTTGCAGCAGCCTATCTGAAGGTACGTCCAGCATTTCAGGCACAGGGAAAGTACAGCGGAAGTCTTCCGATTCCAAACGAGTATTATGTCGGCGATCCGGGTGATGTGGGATTTCGTAAGGAGAGCAGCAATGTGGCGTTGATGGTCGGAAGTGTATTCGGCGAATTCTTTACGTTCGCTCCGATGCCATTTGATCGAAATCATATGACAAAAAAAGAGGGCGAAAAGGCCGTCGCACAGGTTATGGGCGAGGCAGCTGCGGCAGAGCTTCTTCCACTGTTTGAAAAGGCATATCCGACACACAATCCAGTCGATCTGACGGTACTAGACTGCATCGTGCGTGCCCCAATTTTGTCCTACGTGAAAGAACGCAGCAAGGTCAATGATCAGACCTACTCCTATCTATTTGATTTGGATCTGCCGCTTGATGGAGGCTGGGTTCCGTGGCACTGCGCAGATATTCCATATGTGTTTGCGAATACGTCCTTTACACCATATACACAGGAAGACGGTGTTACCGAGCGCATCGAGACGGAGATTTTTGACAGTGTGATGGCATTTGCGCGCACCGGAAATCCAAATCACAGCGCAATTCCAAACTGGCCAGCTTGCACACCAGATCAGGTGTACACGCTTGTGACATCAAAGAATACACGCGTAGAGTGCAATTATGACAATGAGCTGATGGAGACGATTTTAAAATATCGTCCGTCGGATTTAAGTGGTCACACGGAAGAGGATGGACAGATTCAGCATTGATTCGTTTCCTGACAGGGAGTTTTACGAGAGCGGTTCGACAATTGTTTTGTGAAATGGAAAGAAAAGGCAGGTCGCAATGACCTGCCTTAAATATTATTTGCTATGTTTATTGACTAAAACTATATTTTACTTACACTTCATTATGCATGATACCACAGCCAAAAAGAAAAGTCTAGTAATTTTTTCTTTTTCTGATATGCTAGGGATACAGTTCACGAATGGGGTGCGAAAAACCCTCCACCTCAGGACTTTGCCATAAACATTGGCGTATTCGTGAACTGTAACTTGTACACACAGGGCCGCCGTGCGGCAGAAAGGAAGGATGATACCGTGGAAAACGAGCAAATGTTAGAACAGAAAAAGCTAGATGAATTCTTGCAGGTCATCAACGAAAACTTAAAGGAGCTAAGAGAAAAGAAAAAAGAAGTCGATCAGGAGAAAAAAGAACTCTATGACGCCTACATGGAAGGTGACGTGGAGCTGTATAGCTCTCTTATGGTCAGCAGTACGATGCAGGATCATGTGAATCATTCCATTACGGCAAATGAGAGTGCATTGGAAAAGACACATTTTGGCAGAATCGACTATCTGGATCAGGAGAAAGGGGAACAGTATCGCCTCTACATTGGAAAGCACGGAATTACCAAGAATGCAACAGATATTGTAATCATGGATTGGAGAGCGGCGGCCGCTTCGATCTATTATGAGGGAACGACAGGAGCGTGCAGCTATCGGACGCCGCAGGGCAAGACGATTCCGATTCGTCTCGATTTAAAGCGCACATTTGATATTGACGGCCCAGTATTGAACGGATTTTATGACAGCGACACGGCGGCGAATGACGAGTTGCTGATCAAATATCTGGCAAAAAATAAGGATGTGGTGTTAGGCGAGATTGTTGCGACAATTCAGCAGGAGCAAAATACCATCATTCGTGAGCGCCCCAATCGCAGCATGATCATACAGGGAGTTGCAGGAAGTGGAAAGACAACCGTCGCAGTTCACCGCATTTCCTACATTCTCTATAATTTTTCAGATCGCTATGATCCATCTGAAATTTGCATCATCGGAAGCAATGACATCTTATTAAATTATATTGCCAGCGGTCTTCCGAGTCTGGATGTGTACAATACAAAGCAATATCGGATGGAAAAGCTGTTTGAGTATTTGATTGGCGCGTATCTTCCAAAGAAATATGAGATTATTCCGACCTCTGTGCAGGAGAGCAGTGAGCTTCGGCTGAAATCGTCGTTTGCATTTGTGCAGGCAATTGAGCACTGGACAAGAGATGAAGAAAGCCGAATTATTCCGACAGAAGAAGTGCGCGATAAGGGCTACACATTTCTTTCGCAGGAGAGCATTGACCAGTACTGTCGCTATTTTGCGAATCGTTCCATCGTGTCCAAAATGGAAAATTTAAATACGAGACTAGCTGCGGCGATCAAGCTCGAGATGGATGGTGAGGATGCAAATGTGCGAAAGGAGATGCTCAAAAAATATAAGAAGCATTTTTCTAAGAACTATAAGAAGAGAGGTCTTGTACAGCTGTATCTTGATTTTCTTTCCAGTTTGGAGGAACATCTGGCGAATGCCGTTGAGGATGCGAATACTACCGAGGATGCAAATACTGCCGAGGATGCGAATACTACCGAGGATGTGAATGAAAATAACGCAAACGTGATGAATAGTACAACGTGGTTCGAGTGGAAAAAGCGTGTGAAAAAGGGATTTTTTGACTGCTATGATCTGGCGGCGATGGCACTTTTAGCCCACGGCTGGCTCGACGAGGGCGATGACGATGAGTTTGCGCAGATGTATATTGACGAGGCACAGGATTACGGCGTTGCCGTGTATTATGTAATGAAAAAGCGAATGCCAAAGACTGTATTCATGATTATGGGTGATGTCTCACAGAATATCAACTACGACAGTGGAATGAATGATTGGGAGGAACTTCGTCAGATCATGCTGCCCGATGCCAAGGATCCTTCAAATGAAAATCTTCAGGGACGATTTTACACACTCTGTAAGAGCTATCGAAATACGATTGAAATTTCCAATTTTGCAGCGCAAATTCTTGACAGAAGCAGCTTTAAGACCTATCCAATCGAGCCGATTGTGCGTCATGGCAGTCCCGTTGGTATCTGGAAAGAAAACGATGAAGACGCGATGACGATGCGTGTGCAAACACTAATTGAGCAGTTAACGAAAGAAGACTACAAAACGATTGCCTTGATCTGTCGAGATGAGGACGAGGCAGTTCACTTAAAAGCATTGACGAATCGTATGAGTGAGACAGGCAATGAGGTAACTGATCGTACAATTAATACTGCAACTGCTGGTACAATCGCTGATACAACCATCACGGTGCTTCCGCTTGCGCTCACAAAGGGTCTTGAGTTTGATGCAGTTATACTCTATAACCCAAATGAGGAGCGCTATGCGGATTCTGACCGTGATGCGAAACTTTTGTATGTTGCAGTAACTCGTGCATTACATGAGCTACATATTGTGTATACAGGCGAACTTTGCAAATTGCTTAGCGATTGTCCAACGCAGTCTTAAGGATTTGTAATTCATCGTAATACAGACAGTATCCAGGTGCGTCATTCTTCACATCTTCCATCAGCTGATTTAAATCAAACCATTTTACAGACTGAATTTCAGACTGCTGTAATACAAGATCTTCAATCTGCACAGGATGCGTGTAGAGGTACAGAATACTAAATTCATGATTGTGAAATGGTTTTCCGTAAAAGATACTGTGACTGTTTCCTTCGTGCGTGCCGATCGGAACAAGGTCGTCAGGCGAAGCCTTGATTCCAAGTTCTTCTGAGAGTTCACGAATCGCGGAATCAAGGACAGAGCTTCCGGCTGGAACATGACCGGCAGAGGAGATATCATAGCAATCCGGGAAGGAATCCTTGTCGTGGCTTCGCTTCTGGAGAAGTAATTCATATTGAACAGTTGTGCTGGCTGCTAACTTATCTGATACTTCGTCAGTATTGTTATCAGATTCTATGGTTGCGCTTTGGCTGGCACAATCATTTTTTCTTCGCACAATCCACACATGTCCAGTTCGATGCGGTGTACCAAGCAGGTGACATAGAGAGCGCTCTCTTGTCAATCCTGTCGGTACACCGTTTTCATCTAAAATGTCAAAAAGCTCTAACTTTTTTCCATTGAGCTCGGCATCAATCAGGCGGTGCTCATTCACTTGATCATAAGTAAGTTTAAGTGAGAAAAATGGTGCATCTTCAAGTAATAGCTTGAAAAAGATCAAATCTCCTTCAAACAAACCGAGTGTCAGTAGCTTATCCTTTGAAATCCATTCAAGATCACCTTCGTTGCAGGTAATCATTTCACCCTCAAATCCATCGGCTGTGTACAGGCAGGTATATTCGCATATATCGCGGTATACAAAGGTCAAAATACCGCGCATTTTGTAGGAAGTCAGTGTCAGCCCTGTCTCTTCCTTTACTTCGCGGACAAGACAGTTATCCGGGCTTTCATTTTCCTCAAAGTGACCGCCAACGCCAATCCACATATCTTTATTAAAATCAAGCTTCTTTTTGGTGCGGTGCAGCATCAGATATTCATTGCCGCGCTCTAAATAGCAAAGTGTCGTAAATTTCATCAATGTTCCATGCCTTTCTGCAAGTCTGCGTTTTAAAGCCATAGTAGCACAGACCAGATAGATTCGCAAGGTCGAAAATTGCGATCAATTTTGATTGAAGATCCTGTCGAAATCGAGTACGATGAAGATGCACGAAATCTGTGCATATATGTCGTCTGAACAAATCGCGAAACAATCGAATGATTCCATACAGGCTACATACATAAGGAAAAAAGAAGAACATAAAACAATTACATATCACCAAGAAGATCAAAAGATCAGAAACTCAGAAAATCAGAAAAGAAAATCAGAGATGTTTGGAATTAGACGATGGAATTAGACGATTTTGTGAATGAGTGCCCTGGGAACAATACCATGTTCCGGGGAAAAAGAAGGGAGACATAATGACACAGAACGAACAATTGAATAAAGAGACAGCAAAGGCGCTGATGGGATATTACTCATGGCATATGGATGAGCTCTTAGAGCTGTGCAATGCAGCGGGAGGAACAAACGAGACCGACGTCTCAAAGGTTCATCTGGAGATGGGCGATGGTTACGCACGCTTTGGCATCGAGAGGCTTCACACTTATTTCATGAAACTGTAAGATTGCGGTAATGGAAATTTCCTCACAATTGTGATACAATAAAAAAAGGATAGACAGATGGGCAAAAACCGAACTGTAATTATGGAAAATTTTACCAGACAGGTAAAATTGAAAAAGGGTTACAGAACATTTTATATATTATGATTGTGAGGAAACAAACATGAACTTAATGACATTACTGAAACCGAAGGGAGATATTGAGTATCTTCACAAGGAGGATACACTGCGTCAGGGACTCGAGCGTATGAGAATCTATGGCTACACGGCATTGCCGGTTATCGACGAGAACGGCTGCTATGCAGGCTCAGTAAACGAGGGTGACTTTTTGTGGCATATGATTGCCTTTCATAAGTGCGATATGCAGGAGCTGGAAGGCTTTCGCATCAAAGAGATCATCCGTAAGGACTGGATGCCGCCGGTATGTGTCTATGCGACGATCGACGAGATGGTAGAGCGTGCATTAAATCAGAATTATGTGCCAGTAGTCGATGACCGAAATGTATTCATCGGTATTATCACAAGACGCGATATCATCAATGTATTTCGTTGTTTGCAGGACCAGCAGAGTGAGGCAGCCACACATTCGCAGATAGGCAAAAATGGTGAGATGAAGAATAGCGAGACAAGTAATGAGCAGTATAAGAATAATGAACAGTATCCGAATACTGAGAAATTCAAAATTCAGTCGGAAAGGATTGTACACGTCGTATGAGAAAGGTACTATTGATTGGAACAGGCGGAACCATCGCCTGCGGACACAGTAAAGATGGATTAAAGCCACTTTTAACACCAGAGCAGCTTTTATCCTATGTGCAGGACTCGAAAGAGTTTTGTGAGACGGACACGATCCAGCTGATGAATCTTGATAGTACCAATATTGAGCCGAAGCACTGGTTGGCGATGGCTACCTGTATTGAGGCGCATTACGATCAATACGATGGCTTTGTGATCTGCCATGGAACTGATACGATGGCCTTTACTGCGGCGGCGCTTTCCTACTTGATTCAGCACTCACCAAAGCCGATTGTCATCACGGGCGCACAGCATCCGATTGACTTGGAGGATACCGATGCACGTGTGAATTTGATGGACAGCCTGCGTTTGGCTGCGAGTACAAAGGCATATGATGTCTGCGTTGTCTTTGATGGAAAGATCATCGCTGGAACACGCGCAAAGAAGGAACACAGCAAGAGCTACAACGCATTCTCAAGCGTCAATTATCCATATCTTGGTATGATCAGCGATGGTCGTGTATTAATGTACTTTGACGAGTCGGGTGAACCGGGCCCTGTTCAGTTTTATCATGAAATGACGGCATCGGTCGGTCTTGTCAAGCTCGTGCCGTCGATGTCGGCGGATATTCTTGATTACGTGGCACAGCGCTGTGACGCGGTGATCATCGAGGCATTTGGTGTTGGTGGTCTTCCGGTGTATGAGCACGGTAGCTTTTTTGATGTGGTGCATAAGTGGACACGCGAGGGCAAGGTATTTGTCATGGCAACACAGGTTGCCAGAGAGGGAAGCAACCTTGCCGTGTACGAGGTCGGAAAAAAAGTTAAGGAAGAGGCTGGTGTCATGGAAGCATACGATATGACATTGGAAGCCGTGTTAACCAAGCTGATGTGGATTTTGCCGCAGACAAAAGAGGCCGGACAGATCAAGCGACTGCTCGGAAAATGCATCAATAGAGATATTCTCTGGACACGCAAGTAATAGAATCAAGCATGAGATTCCTTTCTGTCTCATTAATAGAATCAGGCATGAGATTTCTTTGTGTCTCATAGGATAGCATAGGCGGTCCGGGAGACAGCCGGAAAGGCATGGTAATTCTATGAATGATTGGGGAATGTCGGTACTGAGTCAGTATCCTGTGACGCTTCGCACGACGCGAAAAGTCAGGGGCGCACTTTTATGTGATACAAAAGAAGGACTGTATCTGCTACAGGAATACCGTGGAACACAGACACGGCTGACAGCAGAGGCGGTCCTTCTTTCTTATCTGACCGAAAATGGGATGGTACATACCGATCAAATCATTAAAAATGAGAAAGAAGAACTGCTCTCAAAAAACGAGGATGGAATCGGGTATGTATTAAAGGTATGGTATCCATGGCCCGAGTGCAGTGTCAACAGTGTTGGCGATCTCGGACAGGCTGTCAATAGCCTCGCGCGGTTGCATGTCTATATGCGGCGTATGCCAGCGGAGACGATGGAGATTACAGCAACACAGCCAAGTCAGCTAGCACGATATGAGAAACATAATCGCGAGCTTCGCCGTGTGCGCGCCTATCTGGCGCGAAAAAAGAAAAAATCGGTGTTGGAGCAGTTCATTCAAAAAAGCTTTGATTCCATGTATCGTCAGGCTGCAGCAGTGGAAAAAGAGATCGCTTCGAGCGGGCTTGAATCATTGGAAGCGCAGGCCAAAAAAGAAGGACACCTAATTCACGGGGCGTATCATCAGCATAACGTGTTGATCGGATCGGGGCAGACGGCGGCAGTCAATTTTGAACAGTTTCGTGTCGGGTGCCAGATCGAGGATTTGTATCAGTTTCTTCGAAAAATCATGGAAAAACATAACTGGAACAAGGATTTGGGAAAGCGGTTGATTCATGAATATTGTCGGGTCCAAAATTTGTCGCCAGAGGAGCTACAGCTGCTTGGCTTCATGATCGCATACCCGGAGAAGTATTGGAAGCAGGTCAATTTTTACTTTAATAACAGCAAATCTTGGATTTCAGAGAAAAATATCGAAAAAATAAAAAAGGCAGTGGAACAAACAACGGTACGCACTGCCTTTTCCGATCTTCTGATACAGAAAACGATTTAATAATTCAATGATTTAATAATTCAATGGTTCAATAATTCAACTTTGGTTTACTGATCAAACATGCGATAATACTGAAGAATTTCATAATTATCCAGCCATGTTTTCTCATCGCCGGAGGCTTCCTTTAAATAGCGGCAGTTGCCATCTGTGTCCACGTAGCCCACTGCGTTGATGACCGGAAGCACCTCAGACATCTGGGAAAGGAAACTCTGGTACTTGGTCAGACCAAGACCTGCCACCTCAGCCACCTTTGTGGAGAGATAGTTTGCGCTGATGGCAAGATTACTTTCCTCATCAATATCATAATTTGCCCAGATGAAGAATGGAACCTGCTGGCGCTTTTGCTGCTCCTCGAGTGTCTGATTGTTGATATCGAGACCGTTTTCCTCGTAGATCGGCTCAATTACGTAATCATTTGGCTGATGATCGCCAAAGAAGACAACGATTGTTTTCTTATCGGAGTTTGACAGCTCAGTGAGCAGATATTTTACCGCATCGTCCGTGTACTTCATCAGAGATAGATAGTTGTTCAAATACTTGGTCGTCTTCGTATTTTCAAACTGAGCCTCGATTGACGGCGTGAAGTTGTCATACGGGGTTCCGTAGCTGCTGTGGTTTTGCATCGTGACATTGAAGATAAATGCCGGGCCGGTACTCTCATTTAAGACATCCAGCACCTCCTCAAAATCAGCCTGATCGCTGACATATTTACGAAGCTGCTCGCCGTGATGGTAGTTCTTCAAAGAGAGGAACTGGCCAAAGCCCATCTTCTCATAGACGGAGCTTCTGTTCCAGCCAGATGCGTTGTACGGATGCATCGCGGTCGTGCTGTAGCCGAGTTCCTTCATATGCTCGACAATTGACACGGCGTACTTATTTAAATACTGCTGATATGGAATGCTTCCGCTTGGAAGAAATGCCATAGAGTCGCCCGTCAGGTACTCAAACTCGGAGTTTGCCGTGTTGCCGCCGAGAACGGAGACATACAGATGACCGCTCACGGTATTTTCAGCACCGTCAAGAAGGCTTCGGATATAAGGAATATAGTCCTCGTTGCAGGCAAAGTCACCAAGCACAGATGGATCCGAGAAACATTCATCCATGATCACGATGATGTTTGGAAGCTCATCGGTGGTCGGTGCGGTCTCGGTTTGCTCGTCAAGAAGGGCCTCGGCATATTCCTTGCTGTAGCCGCTTGGCTCATCAATCTGAAGATAACGGCTGTCCATCAAAAAGGCAACGAAAAATCCGTTTGTCTTAAACATATATTTTGGCGTGAACAGCGTGTTGTCAAGGCTCGTGTAGTCTGCGATATCCGGCTGGTATAAAAAGCGGATATAGAATGCAGACGGGATGATCAGAATCGCACAAAGTGCCACGCGAATAATCGCGCAAATCGATGCCTTCGCATGGAACTTTGGAAAATGCAGGTTGCATTTTCCGGCAAGGATGATGCATCCTAAAAAGCCTGCGGACAGCTGTGCGATGCGGTACGTGATGCTGAAGGTATAGTTATCAGCAACGGTTGCAGCTGTTCCGAGTGAGAGCAAATCCCACGGCAGAATCGGCGAGGAGCGAAATAGAATAACAAAGTAGTTTGCCAGTCCTACGATCATTGTAAAGATCAGCAGGATGTTCAGAGAGATCTTTGTCGAGCCGCTCACAAAGAAGAAAAACAGGAAGAACAGATAGTAGAAGATGAGGTTTAACAAAACCGCATCAATCTCCATCGTTTCCCATACAACATGCGTCATCGACTCCAACAGGAAAAAGGATGCCGTCGGAAGCAGGATTGCGATGATGGCTTTCACGGCTGGATGGAAGGAGATTGGAAGCACATAGACCGCCATGGAAACGGCAACGATGGCAACGAGGATTAAAAGATCCAGCGCGGAAACACCATTATAAAAAATAGCCATTCCGATACAGACGGCAAACAGTGCCAGAAAAACAAAAAAGCCTGTTTTCTGTCGAATAGACCAGTTGGACAGGCTTTGTTTATCTTTGGAAGAGTTCAAAAATGTCTTCATAATTGCGTGTCACCTTTCTTTGAATTATAGTTATAGAATATAACGTTCAGCTTCGTAAGTATATCACAATATTTCAGCAAAGAATAGCCATATTTTGTGAAAAATTTTTGAAAAAACATTCCCTTTTTTTGTTTTATCTAGTATACTTAAGTTAGCGAAGAAAACGTTGAGTTTTGAAAACAGTACAAAACAGATGTATTGTTTTTGCAGCGCAAAGAAAGCAGTATTCGCATAATTTAAATTCAACGATTGGAATGCGGATACGGAAAGGCATGGTTTTTTATGGATTATCAGGCATTGTACGAGGAGTGGCTGACAAGCCCGTGTTTTGACGAGGCAACAAAGGAAGAGTTGAGAGGAATCTCAGAAGAGGAGAAAAAGGACCGTTTCTATACGGAGCTGGAGTTTGGTACAGCAGGTCTTAGAGGCGTGATCGGAGCAGGTTTAAACCGCATGAACATTTATACTGTTCGTAAGGCAACACAGGGTCTTGCCAATTATATCATCAAGGCTGGACAGCAGAAGAAGGGCGTTGCAATCGCATACGATTCCCGTCGTATGTCCCCAGAGTTTGCAAGAGAGGCAGCACTTTGCCTAGCAGCAAACGGCATCAAGGCATATCTGTTTGAGTCCCTGCGTCCGACACCAGAGCTTTCCTTTGCCGTAAGAAAGCTTGGCTGCATCGCCGGAATCAACATCACCGCATCCCACAACCCGCCGGAATACAATGGCTACAAGGTTTACTGGGAGGACGGCGCACAGATCACACCGCCGCACGACAAGGGCATCATGGCAGAGGTAAAGGCAATCACTGATTTCTCCACCTTAAAGACGATGCAGGAAGACAATGCGCGCGTGGCAAATCTGTTTGAGATTATCGGCGGCGCAATTGATGACGCGTACATCGCAGAGTTAAAGAAGCAGGTAAAGAATCAGGCAGCGATCGATGAGATGCAGGATCAGCTGACCATCGTTTACACTCCTCTTCACGGAACCGGAAACGTACCGGCAAGACGTGTCTTAAAGGAGCTTGGCTTCGCTCACGTTTATGTTGTTCCGCAGCAGGAGCTTCCAGATGGCGAGTTCCCGACTGTAAGCTATCCAAACCCGGAGGCGGCAGAGGCATTTGAGCTGGCGCTTGCACTGGCAAAGGAGAAGAATGCCGATCTTGTTTTAGCAACCGACCCAGATGCAGACCGTCTTGGCGTTTATGTAAAGGATGCAAAGACTGGCGAGTATCATTCCCTGACTGGAAATATGTCCGGCTGCCTGCTTGCTGAGTATACCATCAGCCAGATCAAGGAGCAGCAGGGACTGCCAGAAGATGGCGCTCTGATTAAGACCATCGTTACCACAAACCTTGCAGATGCAATCGCAAAGTCCTACGGCATCCGCTTGATCGAGTGCTTAACCGGATTTAAGTACATCGGACAGCAGATCCTTGGCTTTGAGCAGAGTGGCAAGGGAAGCTATCTGTTTGGTTTCGAGGAGAGCTACGGCTGCCTGATCGGAACACACGCAAGAGATAAGGATGCAATTGTTGCGACAATGGCACTGTGCGAGGCTGCTGCTTACTATAAGAAGCAGGGTAAGACCCTTTGGGATCAGATGCTTGCCATCTATGACAAGTATGGTTACTATAAGGACAGCGTAAAGTCTGTTACCATGAAGGGTATCGAGGGTCTGGCAAAGATCGCTCAGACAATGGAAAATCTGCGTGCAAATGCACCGGAGAAGATTGGTCCGTACAAGGTAACACAGGCAAGAGATTACAAGCTGGATACCTGCAAGAATATGGCAACTGGCGAGGTAACACCGACCGGACTTCCGCAGTCAAACGTACTCTACTATGATCTCGAGGATGGCGCATGGCTGTGTGTAAGACCATCTGGAACCGAGCCGAAGATTAAGCTGTACTACGGCGTAAAGGGAACTAGTATGGAAGATGCAGAGGCAAAGAGCGCAGAGCTTGGAAAGTATGCAGAGGCACTGTTAGGATAATATTGAATTAATACTGAATTAATACTGAATCAAAAATGCCGCTTACTCATCGAAAATTGGTGGGTAAGCGGCTTCCTTATCAAATCTGTGAAAACCTTTCTTTTGTACGTTTATAATTTGCACATTGATTGAGTTGTATTTTTGAGCCGTTTTCGAATTCGCAAGGTTATACTTTTTAAAATTCAAAATCGTGATTGATTACTCACTTTTTGTCTGATTGCTTATTCGTTCTCGGAAGGATCTCTGTTTTCGATCAGATTGATACGTCTCTTGTGGCGCTCATCGCCAGAAAACGGTGTATTTAAGAAGGTATCGGTAATCTTAACCGCGAGTCCTGGTCCTACGACACGTCCACCCATGCAAAGGATATTTGCATCATTGTGAAGTCTGGTTGCCTCAGCACAGAAGCAGTCGGTACACAATGCGGCACGGATGCCCGGAACCTTGTTTGCTGTAATGGAAATGCCGATGCCGGTTCCACAGATTAAAATGCCCTTATCGCATTCGCCGCGTGTGATGGCGTCTGTCACCTTGCGCGCATAAATCGGATAATCCACTGAGCTGTTGTCGTAGCAGCCAAAGTCCTTAAATGGCAGATTCTTTTCCTCCAGGTATTTGATGATTTCCTGCTTCAATTCGTAACCGCCGTGGTCGCATCCAATTGCTATCATGATATAAAATCTCCTTTGCTTTTTGGTGTTTGCTGTTTGTCACTTGCTTCTCATTGTTTTGTTTTTGTGAGCAGAATTATTTAATTTGCATTCATTTAATCTGCATTCATTTAATTGGCATGCATTTAATTGGCATGCATTTAATTTGCATGCATTTAATTTTCATTCTGCTCTGACGCTTCATACTCTATGATCTGTTTCATCAACGGCTCTGTCAGGGCCTCGAAACGGTCACGATAAATGACCTGAAGCAGATCGTCAAGCTGTCTGAGCGCACAGCTCATGCGTTTTGAGGAGAGCAGTCCGCGCTCAAAGGCATCGGCCAGTTCATCCAAATCTACTACACGTGTGTTACCATTTGGCTTTACGATTACATCGGCTAACAAATCTGTAAAAACATACGTATCCGTATCTTTTTGATATTCCGTTTCAATGATGTCGCAATACCAGTACATGAAATCATGACTGTGCGAATAAAAACGACTGATTTTAAAGCCACGATCCAGAAAATAGCAGGAATAGCCATATGCCAGATCAGACTTTGGATGAAGTGTTTTCCATACAGTAATGATTTTTGAATCATCGTGATGTAGGATCTCATCATCCGTTAACAGTACAGATTCAAGTGGTATCAGACGATTTCGGTAAAGCGTTGGCTTAGACATAGAACCCCTCCTCGTGAAAAGTGACCAGAAGCCGGGCACTTTTTTTCTTAGTATAGCAAAGATGTTGTCGGATGGCAACAGGTGTTTTTTGTTGCTTGGAAGTTTTATGAAAACACCTCGACGATTGTTTCTGTTTAAATGTATAAATATGCCGAAACAGGAAACACTTCCCAATAGGAGCAAGAAAGGAGATCATTATGTACCGGATATTGACAGGAATCTGCTGCACGGTATGGTGTGCGGTCATTGCATTCGAGGCATTTGGGCTAGCTGGAGGCCAGAAAAAAGCGGCAGATAGCACGCAAGTTGCTTCCTATTTTACAAACGAATTTACCGATGAGGTGACGGCACAGATTCGCCTTGGTGGCTCCTGCCCTGCATTTTTATCAGAGGAACAAATCACACAGTACCTTGAGGGCGCAGCAGCAGTCTGCGGGATATACAGCGGATATGGAATCAGAAAGAAGCAGGAGAGCTACGGATGTGTGTGGGAGCTTGCAGGGGCGGACACGGAAATTTCGTATAGCTTGAAATACTTAAGCAGAGAAAATGATAAGGCTAACAAAGAGAATGAATCGAACCAAAGCGATACGTATCAGAATGATGACAGATCCGAAAGTAAAAATTTGATCAGTTGGAAATTCTCAGGGAATTGGTCAGAAAAAATGCAGCAAATTTATGGGCAGAAAACGAAATTAGAGGAATACAGCCAGACCGCATCGGCGGCATGCTTGGAGATTACAGGAAGCTGGCAGCAGGTATTGACGGACGAAGAAATTGACGCATCGGCAAGGAAACTGATGGCAGAGGCAGGCGCATCGCTTGTAAACATACAAAAGCAGGATAATTTGGAGCTTTACTATGGATATGCCGAAAGCCTTGGAGAAGGAATACGGTTTCAAAATGAAAGGGCAAATGTAAATCTACTGTATCGCGTGAATGGCGAGCAGACTAGATGTATCCTTGGCTTTCCAGCGGTACAGTGGGATGAGTGAAACGTCCACAATGAACACTTGGACAAAGTCCGGCATAAACTGGTAGTAAATTCGCCGGAAAGGGTTTCGCTATGATATGGAGCAGTCACAGCCAGTACGGGCTGTATCATCAGTCCTCCCGTTTGCGGCCGCAGAGTCCGCAGGATGCGATGATTGCCAGACGACTTGAAGAAGCGGCAGAGGAACTTCAGGCACAATATTGGAAGAGCCTCTATCCAGAAAAAATAAAGAAGATACAGCAGGAAATAGAGCGCACATGTGACTCACTTGATTATGCAGGAAGCTTCATTTACGATGAATACCCGGATAAAATCAGTCTGGATCGGACAGGGCGTCAGATTTGTGAGCGGCTTCGGGAGAGTGATGAATTTAAAGAGATACCGATGGAAGAACTTTTCGAGGCAAGCGGACACGCCGGCCCGCCACCGCCTAGTCGTCCACCAGGCCCATCAGGACCACCCCCATTTGGCCCGCCACCAGGTCCACCAGCTCCGCCCCCATTTGGTCGTCCGCCAGGTCCTCCAGGGGCACCACCACCGCCCCCATTTGGTTCGCCTCCAGGACGTCCCGGTCCACCGCCGAGACCACCGAGACGCCAGAGTTGGCTCGAGGATATGGTTAGCGTTCTTTTGTATCAGGAGATCGGAAGGCGAAGATGCAGGCGGGGGAATTGTAGACGATATTAACGTAAACGGCGGCGCAAAAAAGACTTGTGATTTTACCTGTTTGCAAGTAAAATAAAGCCATAATAGCCTGACAACAGGTTAAAAGAAAGGTATGGTTTTGATTTGAAAAGGCTAATTCGAAGAATTCTGCTGCTGATTTTCATCTTTGCTGCCGCATTTGGCGGCTTTGCCGTATACCAGCAATATACGCAGACAACACAGCAGACAGACAGCTATGAGACAATGCAGGAGGCTACCCTTGCCACTGTTCAGTTACAATATCTTGAAAACGGCAGCAACACGCTGCGCGGTTATACACAAAAGATGGAGGTTTCCACGATGAGGGGCTGCATTACGCCCCTATCGCAGGAACATAAGCTCTCCATTCAGATTAATCAGGCTGACTATGTCGATGCGGATCAGATTTCCTACGAGGTCAGAGGACTGGACGGCACACGTCTTGTCGAGGACGGTACGATAAGCGGTTGGGAGAAAAATGGAAGCACGATGACTGCGCAGCTTCGGCTGTCTAATCTGGTCGATGAAGGCAACGAATATAAACTAATTCTGTGCGTTAGTCAGTCAGGAACTCCAGTCTACTATTATAGTAGAATCCTCTATTTGGCAGAGGGGCACACCGAGAGCATGGTCGGCTTTGCGCGCGACTTTATGCAGGCATCCATTGATGGAAATAGTGATTTTATTGTAAATTACATACAGCCGAATGAGACAATGGGTACCGACGATTTTGGCTATGTCAATCAGCATTCCAGAAGTGGTATGATCACATGGAAGGGTCTTTCGCCGCAGGCGGGCACAGTTAAGACCACGCTTACCGAGCTGTCGGACAGTCAGGCGAGCGTTACACTGACCTATCCGATTACGCTAAGCAGCAATGGTGAGAGTAAGGAGTGTATGGTAAATGAGCAGTATGTCGTGCGTTTCCGAAATGACGTGTTGTATCTGCTTGATTTCGAGCGCCATGTAAAAGAGCGGTTTTCTGTTTCAGCACCAGTGTATGCAAAGAGCGCATTGAAACTTGGTATCACCGATGAATCCGTGTTTGGTATGGCATCCGATGATGAGAATATCCAGACCTATGTCTATGATGGTCAGCTCTTTGTGACAAACACAAAGGAAAACACGCTGGATCTGATCTACACGTATCAGGATGGGACAGAGGATTCCTCCGCGTTAGACGATTATAAGCTCCAGCCAATCCGCGTGGAGGATAGTGGCGATATTTATTTCATGGCATATGGCTATCACAGCAGAGGAAATCATGAGGGACAGGTTGGTGTCAGCTTCCTTCATTATAAGAGTGCAGAAAAGAGCGAGGAGTCAAACATTGACGAGATCTTCTACATTCCGGTCACCTTCTCGGAGGAGATTCTGATGAAAAACATGGGAACGCTCGCCTATGTCAACAACGAATCCGACCTGATGTATCTGCTGTATCAGAGCACTGTTTATTCCATTGATTTGAGCAGTGGCGAAAAGGCCGAGCTCGCAGTTGCACCGAGTGCCGGAAGCTTTTACTCCAATGCATCGAGCAGCCTGATTGCATGGGAGGAGGGAGACAGTGGATCTCCAAATATCATCCGAATCGCTGATCTAAGCACTGGAAAGACGTATCGTGTTGCTGCTGAGGATGGCGAGTTTGTGCAGATTCAGGGCTTTCTTGGTGATGATCTGGTGTATGGCACGGCGAGAAAGAGCGACGTGTTTACACAGGCAGGTCAGGTGGTACAAAAGCCAATGTACAAGCTTACAATTCTTGACTTTGCAGAGGATATGACGCAGTCTGGTGAGTATCAGATGGCCGACTATTATATAGAAGGAACGCAGATTTTGGAAAATCAGTTGGAGATTTACCGACTGACAAAGGATGCGTCAACTGGTGTCTATGCGGCGGCTTCCGATGATCAGATGTTTTTCAATAACCGAAGCGACAAGAAGGCGACAAGCTTGACAAAGAGCCAGATCGCGGACGGCTTTCAGAAAGTGTGGTCCATCAGTCTGGCGGTTGACACCGAGAAGATACAGACAAATGGAACACTTTGTAAGATACGTGATGCGGCAGCGGCCTATCAGTTAAAGCTGGATGACAGCAGTGTGGACGAACTGTACTACGTCTATGCAAGAGGAAAGCTGCAGCAGATTGATGGTTCGCTGGTGGATGCAATCAATACTGCTTATGACGAGATGGGCGTAGTTGTGGACAACCACGCAAAGTATGTATGGACGAGAGGCACCAGAGCACTGAGTAGGAATCTGACCTTTGAGGAGCAGACCGCGCAGTCATCTGATGACAGTCTAAGAGCATGTCTGGAAATTCTTGTTACGGCTGAGGGTGGCAAAGCATCTGAAGTAGAGACGCTTTTATCAGATGGTATTGCAATTGACGATGTGATTGCTCAGGCAATGGGCAGTACAACCAATACAGCAAATACAAACGACTCGCAGAGTAAGAATGCCAGCGGACGTGTGGAGAATCTGAGAGGATGCAGCGTGACGCAGGTTCTGTATTATATCAACGAGAATCATCTTGTACTTGCTATTACAGGAGATAACAGTGCAGTGCTGCTCACAGGCTACGATACACAAAATGTAAGCATCTATGACCCGGTTACTGCAGAAGTTACCACGATGGCGATTGCGGATGCGCAGGATTATTTTGCACAGTATGACTGTGCGTTTCTTGCATGGCTGCCGTAGGTTCACCGCTGATCTAGGTTATGCCCCGTGAACTGTAGCCTCATATTGGGGCTTGCGCAAAACGGGAACACTCTGTATAATGAAAATGAGAATGCCGTAGAAATCGGGGTTCTGGCGCGTGAAAGCGCAAAGTAAAAACGATGAAAACAATAGTTTCCCCTCGCACATTTGTGATGAGGGCAGACAGGACTGAATGTCAGGAGGAATTGCAATGGAGAAGGAGTCGGTTATTGTACTTGACTTTGGTGGTCAGTATAATCAGCTGATTGCACGCCGCGTGCGCGAGTGCAACGTATACTGTGAGGTAAAGCCTTACACGATGAGCCTGGAAGAGATTAAAAAAGTAAATCCGAAGGGAATCATCTTTACCGGTGGCCCGAACAGCGTTTATGATGAAGCATCACCGCATTATGACAAAGCCATATTTGAACTGGGTATTCCGATTCTCGGTATCTGCTATGGTTCACAGCTGATGGCATGGACCCTTGGTGGAACGGTAGAGACAGCACCGACAAGCGAGTATGGTCATACAGAGGTAGAGGTGGATACAGATGATGTGCTGTTTGAGGGCGTATCCAAGACAACAGTTTGCTGGATGAGCCACACCGATTACATTGCAAAGGCACCGGAAGGCTTCCGTGTGACTGCGCATACACCTGTCTGCCCAGTAGCAGCAATGGCTTGCCCAGAAAAGAAGCTTTATGCAACCCAGTTCCATCCAGAGGTTATGCATACCGCAGAGGGTATGAAGATGCTTTCCAACTTTGTCTACAAGATTTGTGGATGCCATGGAGACTGGAAGATGTCCTCCTTTGTAGAGACTACAATCGCGCAGCTGCGTGAGCGCATCGGTGACGGTAAGGTACTGTGTGCCCTGTCTGGTGGTGTTGATTCTTCTGTTGCAGCAGTTCTTCTTTCCAAGGCAATCGGCAAGCAACTGACTTGCGTATTTGTTGACCACGGCTTACTTCGTAAGAACGAGGGCGATGAGGTTGAGGCTGTATTTGGACCAAACGGCCCATATGAGTTAAACTTTATCCGTGTCAATGCACAGCAGCGTTACTACGAGAAGTTAAAGGGTGTTACCGAGCCTGAGGCAAAGAGAAAGATCATCGGCGAGGAGTTCATTCGTGTATTTGAGGAAGAGGCAAGAAAGATTGGCGCTGTCGATTATCTGGTACAGGGAACCATCTACCCAGATGTTATTGAGTCTGGTCTTGGCAAGTCTGCTGTTATCAAGTCCCACCACAACGTAGGAGGACTTCCGGACGTAGTTGATTTCAAGGAAATCGTAGAGCCGCTTCGTATGCTGTTCAAGGATGAGGTTCGTAAGGTTGGCTTAGAGCTTGGTATTCCGGATTATCTGGTATACCGTCAGCCGTTCCCGGGTCCGGGTCTTGGTATCCGTATCATCGGAGAAGTAACCGAGGAGAAGGTAAAGATCGTTCAGGAAGCTGACTATATTTACCGCGAGGAGATCGCAAAGGCAGGTCTGGACAAGGGCCTTGGCCAGTATTTTGCAGCACTCACCAACATGAGAAGTGTCGGCGTTATGGGTGATTTCCGTACCTACGATTATGCAATCGCACTTCGTGCCGTAAATACTTCCGATTTTATGACTGCGGATGCAGCACAGATTCCGTGGGAGGTACTTGCAAAGGTAACAAACCGTATCGTCAACGAGGTAAAGGGTGTAAACCGCGTAATGTACGACTGCACAGGAAAGCCGCCGGCAACAATCGAATTCGAATAAACAAAAATGCTTAGTAAAGCCAGCGTTTATGCGGGTTTGCGGCACTTTTAAAAGTATTTTGATAACAAATTGATAACAGTTGCATGAGAGCCATTATTCTTGTAATCCAGTGGTTTTCGGGTTAGAGAATGATTGACAGGTGCAACAAGGCGTTCAGAGCCATACTCGGAAATATTGCATATTTCCTCGTTGTGACGTATCCGCCAAATGGAGTTTTGCCAATATATGCTCTTGAATGTAAACATTCATCGCATATACTGTCCAAACTCCGCTTGGCTCTGAACGAATCCATATTATAAACGAAGCCCTTAGCTGTGGGTAAAAACTCATAGCTAAGGGCTTTTTTGTTGTGCTTATTTATCTGGTTTGAGTTGGTCTTGGAACATTTCGACCAGAGCGTCGCTAAGTTCCTGTGATGGGACTTTTGCCCATGTTTGCGTAGTATCATACTCCGGGTAATGGTAACGCCACTCATCGTATTTGTCTTTACTGATTTCTTCAGAAGATAGCTTGTCAGCCTGTTCTTTCCAGGCATACAGCATTTTCCGAAGTTCGTGAGCGTCTTTGCCTTTGGAAGTATCGACTTTCAGACAGATTTCTCCGTCTGATTCACTGACAGTCAGACCGTACAAATCTTCAAGGGTAAACAAAGTGTGCATCAGTCCGATATAGCTGTCAATGTCAGGCACATCGAGGGCATGAGGGGAAACATCAAGAGCCTGTGCCAGTGCAGCAGTAAGTTCCGCTTTCGGTTTTCTTGTTCCTGTTTCGTATTGTGCTAAACGTACATCGGCACTTCGCTCAGGAAAGCCGACAATCGTACCAAGATATTTTTGTGTCATCCCACGCAGAATGCGGAAAAAATGTATTCTCTCTCCAATCGCCATAACGTGTCCACTCCTTGTATGTATTTTACAATGAGTATAGCAGATATGTTTAGGAGAAGTCAAGATAATACAAAACAAAAAAGTTTAATATTTTCCGGAAAGCCACTTGACATAAACAAATATGCTTAGTATAATGAGTTTGGAATTAAGCAAATAAGTTTAATAAAAACTAAATGACCGTCCGAACAGTATAAACCGCCAAGACCTTGCCAGACAGCAAGCGAGCACCTGACATATTACGATATATCGGGACAGCACAGTGCCGAACAGGGAATACCTGCTGGAACTTCATTCGGATAGAACGGCGATAAAAAACGAAAGAAAGGACTGATTATATGAAAAACAGATTTATTTGTGCCGAAGAAGTGGCACAGGAACTAAGCGTATCAAAGCCGTATGCCTACAAGCTAATCCGTCAGTTGAATGAGGAACTGAAAGCAAAAGGCTTTATTACCATTTCAGGACGGGTAAACCGCCAGTATTTCTATGAAAGGCTCTACGGAGCAGGAAAGGAGGACGAATAATGCCGGTATTCAAAAACGAGGACAATGGAACATGGTATGTGATGGCGAGATATGTAAACTGGAAAGGCGAGCGTAAGCAGAAATGCAAGCGTGGATTTGCTACCAAGAAAGAAGCACAGGAATGGGAGCGAATGTTCCAGTTGCAGAACTCCTCTGACATGGATATGAGTTTTGAAGCCTTTACCGAACTGTATATCCGGGATATGAAAAGCCGTCTGAAAGAGAACACATGGCTGACAAAGGAGCATATCATCCGTACGAAGATTTTGCCTTATTTCGGCAAGCTGAAAATCAGTGAGATTTCCACAAAAGAGGTTATCGCATGGCAGAATGAGATGCTTGCCTATCGGGATGAAAAGAAAAAGCCATACTCACAGACCTATCTGAAAACGCTGCACAATCAGTTGTCCGCTATTTTTAATCATGCGGTGCGGTATTATGAATTGCGTTCCAATCCAGCCGCCAAGGTTGGAAATATGGGAAGTGAGGAACACAAGGAAATGCTGTTCTGGACGAAAGAAGAATATAAGAAATTCTCATTCGAGATGATGGACAAGCCAGTTTCCTTTTACGCTTTTGAAATGCTCTACTGGTGCGGTATCCGGGAGGGAGAACTGCTGGCACTGACTGCCGCTGACTTCGATTTTGAAAAAGAAACGGTCAGAATCAACAAGTCCTATCAGCGATTACACGGAGAAGATGTGATTACCACACCGAAAACAAAGAAAAGTAACCGCATCATCAAAATGCCGAAGTTCCTCTGTGAAGAAATGCAGGAGTATTTGCAGATGCTTTACGGATTGAAGAAGAAAGACCGAATCTTTACAGTGACAAAAAGTTATCTTCATCACGAGATGGACAGAGGTGCAAAAGCCGCAGGCGTAAAAAGAATCCGTATCCATGATTTACGGCACAGCCACATCAGCCTGCTGATTGATATGGGATTTTCGGCGGTGGCGATTGCAGACCGTGTAGGGCATGAAAGCATTGATATTACTTACCAGTATGCTCATCTGTTCCCGTCAAAGCAGACGGAAATGGCAAATAGATTAGACGATTTAGGGAAAGGAGAATTTGAAAATGTCAGCTAAGAACAGAGATAACAAAAATCGTTGGAGAAACATCACAGTAGGGTTTCGGGTATCACCCGAAGAAAATGAACTCATCAACAAGGCAGTTGCCTTATCGGGACTGCCGAAGCAGGAATACTGCTACCGCCGTTGTCTGAATCAGGATGTAGTGGTGCAGGGCAATCCGAGAGTATTCAAGGCACTCAAAACGGAACTTGCCGCTGTCCTCACAGAATTAAAGCGGATTGAAGCAGGAAACGGTGTGGATGAAGAACTGCTGAATGTCATTGAGTTGATTGCCGTTATTCTTGGCGGTCTGAAAGGAGAGGATACGGATGGAAAATAAAAAAGAAAAGACTGCCCCGAATGTATCTGTTGGCGCAGATACGGAGCAGCCGATTTCAAAAAAACCTACAAGTAGTATATCCGAGAATAGTGGAAATATCAAGAGTTTTGAGGAATTGCAGAGGGAAATGCAGTTGCGATCAGACCCGTCTTATCTCCAGACCATTTCCATGAATGAACTGTTTGACACACAGTATCGGAGTAAGCAGCCGTTGATTGACGGTCTGCTCTACCCCGGCACTTATATCTTTGCAGGTTCGCCCAAACTGGGAAAGAGCTTTCTGATGGCACAGCTCGCCTACCATGTCAGCACAGGTACACCGCTTTGGAATTATACCACCCGAAAAGGAACGGTGCTGTATCTTGCTCTTGAGGACGATTACCGCCGCTTGCAGGAGCGTCTGTACCGGATGTTTGGGACAGAAAGCACCGATAATCTTTACTTCTCCGTTTCTGCCAGTCAGCTTGGAAATGGACTGGATGAACAGCTTGCAGGATTTGCAGCAGAGCATAAGAACACGAAGCTGATTATCATTGATACGCTTCAGAAAGTGCGTGAGGTTGGCGGGGATAATTACAGTTACGCAAATGACTATCAGATTATGGCAAGACTGAAAAGTTTTGCGGATGCTCATGGGCTTTGTCTGTTGCTCGTACACCATACAAGAAAGCAGAATGCGGAGGATAAGTTTGACATGATTTCCGGGACAAGCGGACTGCTTGGGGCAGCAGACGGAGCATTTCTTCTTCAGAAAGAAAAACGGACAGGCAATGCTGCAACACTGGAAGTATCGGGCAGAGATCAGCAAGACCAGAAGCTGTATCTTATCCGCAATACGGAAACCTTGTTGTGGGATTTGCAAAAAGCGGAAACAGAATTGTGGAAAGAACCGCCAGAGCCGTTACTGGATGAGATTGCGGAGCTTGTTATGAAGGACAATCCTTACTGGGAAGGTTCGCCAACAGCACTTGTTGCATTGATAAATGTGGACATTCAACCTCATGTTATTACAAGAAAGCTGAATGTTCTTGCAGGCAGACTGTATGCAGAGCATGGGATTCTCTTTCGGAGTGAACGTGTCCATGAGGGACGGAAACTAAGGTTCTGGAAAGACAATACAGAAAATGCGTGACAGTTCGTGACGGTTGTGACGGTATTTCTGACAGCGGGGCGGTATCAAAATAACCGTCACAACTGTCACATACCGTCACGGAAAGGATGGATAAGATGGGAAATGTGCAAATATCACAGGAATTATTTATGCAGTTGCTCCGCTTTCACTTGGTTGAAGATGAAAGTTACGAGAGAGAAATCAAGCAGGAGTTAGAGAAGAAATTAGACAGAGTGGTGATGCGTGACCTGTATGGAAAATTCAAAACCGCCCCGACAGAGGAAGAACGGGAACGGGCGAGAAAAGAGTATCTGGACAGACGAGGAGTGCCGGAGAGTTTCCGATGGTAAATTCTTCCTTGATGATAAGAACAGGAGCGTGGCACGCCCCTGTGGATAGCAGACAAGGAGAAAAACTGGAAAGGAGAATCATGCAATGAGAGAAGGAAGATTAGGTTATAACTGTGAAAATGGCAGATATGGGTTACTGTCAATGGACTTATGGATTGATACGGGATTTCACTGCGGAGAGTGTATGGAAGTTCTGGTAGATGACCAGTGGGTACAGACAAGGATGGAGATGAATCCTGCAAAGGAATGGTATCTGGTGGGAACGCCGTATTGCGGCGATCTGGAGTATGTATGGGCAAGGATACCGGAATAAATCAGACAGGATAAGCCCGGATACGGGCAAATAAAAAAGGGCGGATACGCCCAAAATGAAAAGCGAAAGTCAAGCTATGGCAAAGGCAGGAAGTATTTCACAAAGCCCTCGGCGTCTGAGAGCGCGAAATACACCCATCGCACAAACTTCGTTTATACTCTGCGTATTTCGCGATTGCATCGAGCCAAGCGCGGCTGCTTGCAGACGGATTTGGCGAGAGCCGCGTACTGATGAAATTGCTTGCAATTTCAGAAGTCGCCCTGCCGGGGTGCTAAGTGCCAGTGGCACTTGTTTAGCACGGACCGAAGCGGAGCGTAGACCTGTGCCGGAAACGGCAATTAGTTCGTAAACAGGTGCCTATGCACCTACTCACAGCAAAGCAGGCGAGAGCCGGGAAAGGAGAATGCTTATAGGCAGACATTCATTTATCAGACAAAACAAGCTGTCCGATGTGGCAGGAAGAATTGATTATATTTCCAATCCGAAAAGACAGGAACATCTCTATGCGACCTATCAGACAGAAGGAGCAACACCGGAGTTTTGGAAAAATCTTGCGAGAGAAAATCAGTTGGATTTTAAGACAAGCGGAACATCGGGGAAATGTATTGAAGGACGGGAGTTTATCATTGCACTTCCAGAAAGTTTTGTTGAGTACAAGGCAAATGATGTGGTAAGGATTTTCACGGACAGCTTTCACAAAAGGTATGGTGTGGAATGCAGTGCAGCACTTCATCATAACAAGAAAATGACCAATTACCATATTCATCTCGTATTCAGTGAACGGAAAATGTTGGAACATCCGGAAGTGAAAATTGCTACCAGAAATATGTTTTATGATGAACAGGGCAAGCACAGACGCACGAAGAAAGAAATTTTAGATGAGCAGGGAAATCTTCGGGCAGGGTGCAGCATTATTGCCAAAGGGGAAGTTTATGAAAGTCATATTTTTACGAAGAAAGATGAATGGTTTAAGAGTGATGCGTTTACCAGAGAAGTCAAGGAGATGTTTACGGAAATCATCAATAGCCATGTGAAAGAAGAATCCGAAAAGCTGTCTGTATTTCGGCAGGGCGGGGTGTATCTCGCAACGAAGAAAATCGGGAAGAACAATCCGAAAGAAGCAGAGATACGGGTAGACAATGCGGTAAGGCAGGAATGGAATCGGACGGTTGATGTAGCATTAGTCGAGGGCGTTCTCGAAGAAGATATTTTAACGGTCAAGCGGGA
Source organism: Acetatifactor sp. (assembly GCA_963626545.1). Classification (GTDB taxonomy): domain Bacteria; phylum Bacillota; class Clostridia; order Lachnospirales; family Lachnospiraceae; genus Anthropogastromicrobium. The sequence continues at coordinate 28,514 of CAVFYJ010000037.1, forward strand.
GAAAATCACGGAAAAAACACTGCAATCAATAAGGACACATGGATGGCTGCCGGATATGCTTCAGCAGATTATCCGTGGAGCGAAAGACTTCTTACAGGAAATGATTTTCAAGTTTAAGCTGCCGCCGAAACCAGTACCGAAGATTGATTTGCAGGAATGGAATGATATGCGGAGACTGATGGAGAAACTTCAGAAGCAGTCACAGGCGATGAAGTCTACACAGCAGGAGATTTCCTCATTAAAGAAGCAGCTTTCCGAAACAACGGGATTTTTCAAAGGAAAAGCACGGAAATCCTTAGAGGGCAAAATTGAACAGGCAGAGAAACAGGAAAAACGTATTCACACGGATATGGAGCAGACGGTAAAACAGGCAGGATATCCAGATGTTCAGTCCTTCGCAAAGACATATCAGAAATCGGAAAAACTGGTCAGGGAATATAATGAGGAGCTACGGGCGTGGGAAAATCAGACAGATCCGAAAAAAGAGAAGTCATCAGAACCACCGAAAAAGGCAAGCATACGGGAAAAATTGCACCGCTATCAGCAGGAAAGCAGGCAACAGCCAAAACAGACAGCAAAGAAGAAATCAATGGACAGAGAACGATGAGAAAGGTGGAAAAGAAAATGAAGAAAACAATTTTTGAAGAACTGGGTGGCACTTATGTTAGATGTGGGGATTACCTTATCCCTAATCTTACCTTGCCGGAGGAAGAAGAACCGAGATTTGTCGGAGTATGGGGACAAAGGCATTTGCAGTATTTGAAGGAATACCGCAGGACTGCATATCTGGATCTGCTGATGAGCGGCAGATTGAACAGTTATCTGGCAGATATAGAGGAACAGGCACAGGAACGCTTTGAAAGGATTGTAGAGCAGATGAAAAAGGCACAGGGAATCACAGAACAGCTAAAGGCAGACAATGCGTGGGAGTGGATAGGCAGGATGAATAATATACAGGTGTGTGCAAGTGAGATTGTGGATAAAGAAATAATTTACCAGTAAAAGCAACAGGAAGAAGGGCGAGTCAGGAAATGATTCGCCCTTTACTTTACAATAATAGTGGTTGATATATAATTCTTTCAATTTTTCTAAAAGTTTAAAATGTAGATGGATGAATTTTCCTGTATTCTCTTGGAGTACAAAGATAAAACTCCTTAAATTTCTTGGCATAATATGCTGGTGAATCAAACCCACATTCTTCTGCTATAACAGAAATGTTTTTATCCG
>CAVFYJ010000038.1:0-29437 GCA_963626545.1 Acetatifactor sp.
TTGGATTCCTTACTTTCCCAGCAGAGTCATCAATCGTAAAATTTGTAAAGTGGTGTTAATAAATTAATTTGAGAGAAGGCCAATGGTAAGAAAATCCTGTTATGTGGATTGTCTGCCATTGGCTTTTGTAATTATTCGAGCTGCAGATTTGAATCGTTACGAATGCTGGTTCATTAAACTGTATTTGCACGATTACGGTATTCGGATGGAGCGCAGCCCTTTTGCTTATGAAATAGTCGGCTAAAATACAAAGGATTGCTATAGCCGACAATTCGTGCGACTTCATTGACGGAGTAAGTAGTCGTTTCGAGCAGCACCTGGGCATTTGTCAGACGCAGATCGGTCAAAAATTGGACGGGCGTTTTGCTCGTATATTTCTTAAAATTGCGGATAAACCAGCTGACACTCATTCCTTTTGAAGCAGCATATTGACTGATGCAGATATCCTGATTGTAGTTTGCATGAAAATACGATATCGCGGCATTCATTTGTGAATCTAGAAATTCGTTTGTCAGGATACGGTCTCGATTCATATCTCTGCTAAATGTGATGAGTAGAGAACGCAGCAAAAGTGCAAGCATTTCTTCGTAATTGGGTTGGCATAACTGCAACTCTGCAATAATTTTCAAAAAAAGTTGTTTATATTCGAGAGAGGTTCCAACTGAAAAAATGTGTTGTTTATCGGAAAAACCATAGCTTCTAAGAATATTTTTTACATCGTTTCCTGTAAAATGAATCCAACAAACTTCTGTTTTATCATGTCCATAAAATTCATATTTTTGCAATTCTTTCGGTCGAAAAAGAACGAGATTGCCCGCTGAGACGATCGTTTCATTTTCAGGCCGGTCAAAATGAAAGTGAACCAGTCCAGAGGAAATATAAATAAGCTGATAATCCAGTCGGCCTTTCGGGCGATAGGTGGGCATCTTGGGATGAGATGACAGACGATAAATACCACAGCTTCCAACGATAAGCGGACGGCTTTTATCTTTAAAATCAACGAGCGAATGATTGAGATAACCAGTATTTAGGTACATGTGAGGCCTCCTGTTTTTTCTTATTGTATCATTTTGTGCATATTCTGTCCATTCTTGTTCATAGACAAATAAGAAACAAAAAGCTAGAATAACTAAGAAACAAATAAGTGTTAAGGAAGTATAAGAGCAGACAAAGAGGTTTGTTAAAACGCATATATGTATAAAAAAATATATGCCATCCAAGGAGGAAAAGAATGATTGTACCGCACTATTATGAAGATTTGAGTGTGCTTCATGACAACACAATGCCACCGAGAGCATACTATATTCCAGCATCAAAAAGAATGAATGATTTAGTCGAACATCGAGAAAAGTCAGATCGCTTTTGTCTGCTGAGCGGAGAATGGAAGTTTCGATATTTTAGCAGTATCTATGAGGTAAAGGATGCCTTTTACGAGAAAGGGTATTCAACGGAAAACTTTGATGAAATAAAGGTTCCGGGTGTGTGGCAGATGGACGGGTACGATCAGCACCAGTACACAAATATTCGTTATCCATTTCCATTTGATCCGCCCTTTGTACCACAGGATATTCCATGCGGTGCCTATGTGCGAAAGTTCTCTTATCACAGTGATAAAGCAGCGCCAAAGGCTTACTTAAATTTTGAAGGAGTTGACAGCTGCTATTATGTCTGGCTGAATGGAAATTATGTAGGATACAGTCAGGTATCCCATGCGACAGCGGAGTTTGATGTCACCAATTTTTTGAATGAAGGTGAAAATATCATTGCGGTGCTTGTTTTAAAATGGTGTGATGGCTCGTATCTGGAAGATCAGGATAAGTTTCGTATGAGTGGAATATTCCGGGATGTCTATCTGTTAAAGAGACCAGAAGCAGCTGTGAGAGATTATCGTATTACCACGCAGATTGGTGAGAAAAATGCAATCGTATCAGTTGATGTTATGTTTGACAAGCCAACGGCTGCAAAGCTTACAATTGAGGATCAAGATGGCATTGTCAAGGCACAGGTGCAGCTTGATGCAAATAAGCCCAATGAAATAAATGAAACGAATAAAGCAAACGAAATAAATAAAACCATAAATCTGAAGATTGAAGATCCAATTCTCTGGAACACAGAGGCACCATATCTTTATACATTCGTGATTGAGACTGCTCAGGAGACGATTGTGGATCAGATTGCACTTCGTACCATTGCAATTGTGGATAAGGTCATTTATTTTAACGGAGAAAAAATTAAATTCCGTGGAGTAAACAGACACGATTCGGATCCTGAAACAGGTGCTGCGATTGATGTCGCACAGATCAAAAAAGATTTGACGCTCATGAAGCAGCATAATTTCAATGCCATTCGTTCCAGTCATTATCCGAATGCTCCATTTTTCTATCAGATGTGCGAAAAGTATGGTTTTCTGGTAATTGATGAGGCTGATATCGAAGCGCATGGACCATTTCTGCTGTATCGCAAGGAAGATACGGATCGCAACCGTTTCCATCGCTGGAATGAGGCGATTGCGGATAATCCTGCATGGGAAAATTCAATTCTGGATCGTGTGCAGCAGATGATCCAGCGTGATAAAAATCGATTCTGTATTGTCATGTGGTCAATGGGAAATGAGAGTGCATATGGCTGTAACTTTGAAAAAGCACTCGAGTGGACAAAAAAATTCGATCCGAGTCGAATCACGCAATATGAGAGTGCAAGGTATCGTAACTATGATAAGACCTATAATTATGAAAATCTTGACCTGTACAGTCGTATGTATCCCTCCCTTGCAGAGATTGAGGAGTATCTTGAGAAGGATGGAAGTAAGCCATTTTTATTGGTCGAGTATTGCCATAGTATGGGAAATGGTCCGGGGGATTTTGAAGATTATTTCCAGATGATTCAACGAGATGATCGCATGTGCGGTGGATTTGTATGGGAATGGTGTGACCACGCGATTGCACATGGAACGGCAGAGGATGGAAGAACGATTTATTCCTATGGTGGTGATCATGGCGAGAAAATTCATGATGGAAATTTCTGCATGGATGGGCTCGTGTATCCAGACCGCACGCCGCACACTGGCCTTTTGGAATATAAAAATGTATATCGTCCGGCAAGAGTCGTCTCTTATAATCAGCAGACAGGTAAGCTTGTTCTCCATAATTACATGGATTTTGATGATTTGAAGGAGTATGTACAGATCGAATATGAGATGACGCAGGATGGAATTTTAATTCAGAGAGGAAAATTAAAAACACCATCGGTAAAACCGCATAAGGATGGAGAAATGCAGTTTTTGCTGCCTGTTCCAGATAAGGGAAAAATTTATTTAAAACTGATTTATCGCCTGAAAAAGCAGATTCCGCTTTTGGGAAAAGGCCATATACTTGGCTTTGATGAAATTCTTCTTTCCAATATTGATGGAAGAAATCAACAGAAAGTAAAGTGGATGGAAAAAACTGGGAGTGGGAGACAGATTTTGGTGCAGGAAACTGAGACTGAAATTACATTAAAGGGATTGGATTTTATTTATGTAATCGGAAAACGAACCGGTTTATTTGAAAAAATGAACTTTGCTGGAAGAGAATATTTGAATCATCCGATGGAGCTGAATATCTGGCGTGCACCTACGGACAATGATATGTTTCTCAAGGAAGAGTGGAAAAAAGCGCATTACAATGAGGCGTATACAAGAGCGTATCATACCGAAGTAATTCAGAATCAGCATGGCGTAATTGTCATGGAGCATGTTTCTGTGGTCGCTGCGACGGTACAGAAGATACTTGATATCGAATTAACCTGGAAGATTGATGAGTATGGAAAGATTTACGCGTCGATGGAAGTGCTTAAGGATGATGAAGACCTTCCAGTGCTTCCACGATTTGGCGTTCGCATGTTTTTGAACAAGAAAATAGATGAGGTTTCTTATTATGGCATGGGACCGCAGGAAAGTTATCGGGACAAGCATCGAGCAGCAAGCCATGGATTGTTCTACGCTAAGGTAGCGGATCTGCATGAGGATTATATTCGTCCGCAGGAAAATTCGAGTCACTATGATTGCGATTATGTGGAGCTGCACGGCTCTCGCTTTGGAATCACGGCAGCTGCGGAAAAACCATTTTCGTTTAATGCTTCTTGCTATACACAGGAAATGCTGGAGCAGTCAGCACATAATTATGAACTGGAAGAAGCGGATAGCACCGTGCTTTGCATTGACTATGCAATGAATGGAATTGGCTCAAATAGCTGTGGTCCGAGCGTGCTTGGAACCTATCAGTTTAATGAGCGCGTATTCTGGTTCCGATTCGAATTGATTCCGTTTGTGAGAGGATGACGGCAAATATAGCAAATATAAAAGTGAAGGAATTGCCAAATGGTGTAAAACAATGCAATAAAATCGAGAGTGATAAAGTCAAGCGTAATAGAATCAGAATCGAGGATAATAAAATTGGGAACGGAATAAAAACAAAAACTCCGTTCCCGATGATAGTTAGAAAGAAGCATCAAGCTGCTTTAAGAATTCAGCAGGAATCTCGCTGCATAGTGGGAAGGTATCTTCATTTGCCAGAAAATCAGCGACGGTGCAAAGTAACAGTGCGCTGCGGCGAAGGGACCATGCAGAGATTAGATCAATTGTGTCATACTCAGTATGCATGCCAAAACCGTCGCGGTTTAATGTCATGGATGGGATGCGTTTCCACGCAAATGTGTTGGAATCGCTGCTCCAGACAGCAGAGCGTGTAGACATACCAAGACCACATTTTTCAGCGAGTGCTTCAAATTGATGGCAGATAGACGGATCACCTGTGATGCCCATCACGGTACCGCCAAGTGTCTGTCCGGCAAGATCGATATTCATATTGAATCGATGATGTGTCAGTTCCGCTTCGTGTGCATTGACATAGGCGCGACTTCCAAGAAGTCCTTTTTCCTCGCATCCAAACCAAACAAACTCCATTGTGCGGCGCGGCTTGTGAGTAGAAAACCAATGAAACAATTCCATTACGATCGCGCAGCCGGACATGTTATCGTATGCGCCAGGACCTTGTGGAACAGAGTCATAGTGAGCAGTCACGGTCAAAATATCATCGCATCGGTCGGTACCTTCAATGCGTGCGCAAATGTTCTGTGAGGTGCGTGTTTCAATCGTCTGATCACAGATCATGCGTACTCTGGTTGCACCTTTTTCAACAATTTCGGTTGCATCCAGAAAATGAAGGCATGTGCCAGGAAGGGCGGCAAGATGATCAGATTGTCCAAGGTTTTTTGCCGCAGGCAGTCTTTTTTTGCCAGCATCTAATGGAGTGCCAGAAAATGAGACAAAGCCCCGTGCACCAGCTTTTGCCAGTTTTTCAAGCATCGCACGGCCGATATAGCCGTTTACCATCACGATCTTTCCAGCAGCCTGCTTCATGCTGATGTCATCTGCATTTTCCAGATAGACAAAATCAGCCTCTAGTCCGTCTTCTCCTGTGTTCGCGCAAAAGCCAAAGGTGCATGCCTCATAAACTTTATGATATGGTGCCGTTACCTCAAAAAAGGAGGTCTTGATTTTTGGAGCAAAAAAAGAAAATTCCTCTGTGCGAATCTGTGTATCGCTATTTTCTTTTTTTAATTCATGCAAGATCGTTTCGGCGGCCTTTTTTTCATTCGGTGTTCCAGCCTCACGGATGTAATTAAACTGGGAGACAAAGTCATATTGACGTTCTCCGTTAATAAAAGTTTTCATGGTTTCCATGGTATTTTTTTCGATTCCTTTCATTATGTCATGATGCCATCATAGGGGATAAGGATAGCTTTGTCAAGCTTGTTACGCTTATGTAGAACTATTGTAAAATGAATTGGCGAATTACCTTCATGAATTAGAGGAGTGAAAAATAGAAAGAAGGGTGAGAAAAAAGTGTGAAAAAGACATTACGAAGAGAATTAACCAGATTAGTAATGATAACGAGCACCATCACGCTGTTTATCGTAGGAGGCAGCGTATCTGTTGCTGTATTCCATCAGGTTTCAAGAACGGCACGCGATGATTTGGAGTTTTACATGGCGAGCATACAGGAACAGTTTGCAGAGAAGCTTTTGTTTCTTGAAGAGGGAATGGCCTCACTACATGATAGCAATTTGATTTTTGATTTTTTATCTGAAAAAGAAATTGATGAAACAAGCGTAAGAGAAGCACTTGAAAATAAAATAAATCTCTATTCAGATCGCAATCTGATCGCTAGCGAATATCCGATTGTCAAGGATTTATATGTGTATAACGAAAATAAGAGAGGAATCGGAACCCATTTTTATCCAATGACGAATTCAGAGGATAAATTTATGGAGTGGCATTTGAAAAATGAGCTTACAGTATATTTGACGCAGGACGTTTCGTTTTACTACCAGAAAAACGGAAATGACCTAGACTGTATTTTCCCGATTTACAATGAAAATTTATGCGAAATTGGCTATTGCTGTGTAATTTTTGATCTGGACAGTATTCAAAAAATTTACGATCAGTTAAAAAAATATGAGACGTATTATTGGACCTTTGAAACACTGGATAAAAGACGGCTTGCAGGAACTGGAATTCCGCAAGAGTTGTCCGAGGAGCTAAATGGCGTAGGCGGATTGGTAAAGCTTGGAAACGAGTCGTATTATTTCTCTGCAAAAAACAATGGTTTTGGACTGACCAGTTACATAATGGTGCCGAAGGATAAAATTTATGTCACAATGCGTCCAGTTTTTCAGATGGCGTGGATTATTGCATTTTCATTATTTTTTGTAATCATGATCGTAATCCAAAATTTTGGCAAAAAGATTTCTGTCCCGATGCGAAGATTGGTTGAAAAAATAAATCGATTTGGAACCGGCAATTTTGAGACTCGCTTTGAAGAATATGACATTGAGGAACTTCAACAGATCAGCACCTCATTTAATGAGATGGCATCAAAATTGGAGCATTTAATCAAAGAGGTTTACGAGACAAAACTGATCGCACAGGAAATGAAAATGCAGTATTTGCAGGCGCAAATTAATCCGCACTTTTTCTTTAATGTGTTGTCTGCAATTGCAATTCGTCTCAAAATGAGTCAGCAGGAAGAATTGTACCAAATGGTCAATGCATTTGCCGGACTGATGCAGGGAAAGCTGTTTCGCAAGAATGAAATTGAGATACAGGCAGACAAGGAAGTGGAGATTGTGGGATTCTATCTGTATTTGCAGGGGGAACGTTTTAAGGATATCATCACATATGAGATTATGTGGGAAGATGAAGACTTAAAGGAATGCTATATTCCGAGATTGTCGATTGAGCCGCTGGTGGAAAACGCCGTTATTCATGGTCTTGAGCCGAAGGGCGAACCGGGTCACATTTGCGTGCAAATCAAAAAAGCCGGTGCAGATCTTTTGGTTACGGTGACAGACGACGGCGTTGGATTTAATATGGAAGAATATATGAACAGTGAGGAAAACAGAAATCCGAGAGTCGGTATTATGAACATCCGACGACTGATTCAAAATTTGTATGGAAAAGAATACGGCCTGGATTACGATAGCAAGCCAGGCGAGGGAACGCAGGTTGTGCTGCGAGTACCATTTCATAAGGATAGGATATGCTAGAGGGAGAATGAAGTTATGTGGAAAGTAATGCTTGCAGATGATGAGCCTTTTGTGAGAGATGGACTGGAAAAACTGATTCCATGGAATGAGTTGGGGTATGAGCTAAAAGGTTGTTATCGAAATGGAAAAGTGCTGTTGGAGGATATTCCCAAGGTACAGCCAGATCTGGTGATTTTGGATATTCAGATGCCGATTATGGGCGGTTTGGAAGCCTCTAAAATGATTCAGCAGGAATATCCAGAGGTCACAACCATTTTTTTGACGGCGTATGCCGAGTTTGGCTATGCGCAGGAAGCAATTCGGCATGGAGTTCGCGGATATGTGTTAAAAAGCAATTTGTTGGAGGATTTACCGAAAGAATTAAAGGGGGTACAGGGCGTATTGGAGGAGAAAGAGCAGCAGCGAATTATGAATGAGAAATTAAAAGAGTTTATGGGAAATGCAGAGTCCGAGTCTGAGGAGATTCCCCTTTCGTACAATGAGCAGATGATTTCGCAGATTCGACAGTATGTGAACGATCACCTGACTGAAAAGTTGGTTTTAAGCGATATTGCAAAGGCTGTGCATATGAATAAAACCTATTTGAGCCGTATTTATAAGCAAAAGACAGGAGAAAATCTTTTTGATATGATTAATCGAATGCGTATTGAGAAGGCCAAGGAATATATTCGTCAGGGGAATCGAAAACTATACGAGATCGGCTATGAAATTGGCCTCGATGACACCGCATATTTTTCAAAGCTATTCAAAAAGTATGAGGGATGTTCGCCGAGAGAATTTGAGAGCAGAATAAAAAAAGAGTAAAAGAAAATAAGAAAAATATGAAAAAGAAAAAAATAAGAGGAATGAGTGGATGAAACGGATTGCTTTTTTCATGGGAATGGCACTTTTCCTGGTGGGTTGTAAGATACGGACAGATGACACCGCACAGAAAAACCAGACAGAAATTCTCTTTTTAAATAGCTGTGGTTCAATGTCCGATGCTGACAGGGTGATTCGGCAAATTTATTTGGAATTTGAAATACAAAATCCAGACATTAAGCTTCAAATGATTTCAATGCCGTCTTCGCAAAAGGTGGAGGAAAAGGTAAAAGAGATGGTAACAGCGGGACGAGTGCCGAACATGATTTATATGAATGGAAAAGAATTTAATTCCTTGTATCCGCTGCTTGTGGAGCGAAATGATCTTGTTGATTTGTTGCCATACATAAATGGAGATTCTGAATTAAAGGACAGTATTGCCAACGAGCTGTTTTCCAGTTTTCTCACAGAAGATGGAAAAATGTACACGCTGACTGATGTAGTGCGATATTACGGGTACTGGTATAATGTCAACATGTTTGAAAATGCTGGGATTGAACAGATGCCTCAGACATGGGAGGAGCTTGTGGAAGACTGCGAGAAAATCAGCCAGTGGGCAAAGTCTATTAAATACGATATTGCACCGCTTCATCTTGACAGTGAGACATTAAAATGCCTTACAGAAGCGTATATGGCAGATGACAGATCAGAGAATCGGGGTACCGAAAATGGAATTGCCCTATTAAAAAGGCTTAGCGAGTTTGCACCGTTAGAGGATGAGTCCTTTACCTGGCAAGATAATATACGAAGCATCAATATGGGACATTGTGCAATCTATGTGGGGGATGTCTCGCAGGAAGCTTTGATGAATCATGATATTAAAATTGAATATTCTGCATTGCCTTCCAAGTCAGGTGAGCTGATCAATCTGTCTTCCTTCACACCGGGCTATCTGGTATGCAATACAGGAACTGAAAAACAAAAAGAGGCATGTATCCGATTTTTAAAATATATGTTAAGCGAACCTGTTCAGCAGAGGCTGTTAGTGGATGCCGGGTATATACCGTCAAATCCGAATATCAAAGTTGAGAAGCTAATTCAAAAGAACACGCGTCTATACCGCACTTGGCAGACCGTTCAGGATAGCAAAACAATTGGAAAGCTTCCAGAGAGTGTGATGGATTATTATCAGCAGTAAAACGTTTGGTAAATATAATACATAAAATAGAAAAGGTTTTACAAGTTTTGGAACCGTGCGGGTGCGGTTCCTTTTTCTTTTGGGAAAATGGAAAATATAGAACAAGATGAAGTAAACGGTGGAAATGGAGTTAAGCGGCTGGCTGGACTATTATAAATACAGAATCTACGGAATGATTTTTGAGGGAAGGAGAGTGTTACAAACGATCACGTAGGGAATGTTTTGTAACAAGAGAAAGCATGGCAAATTTAAATGCTGTTGAAGCAAAAATAAATGCATTGCATGGCAAGTTGATTGTTTCCTGCCAGGCGTTGCCAGAGGAGCCACTTCATTCATCTTTTATTATGGGAAGAATGGCGGTGGCGGCAAAGCAGGGAGGCGCAGGCGGAATCCGCGCCAACACAAAAGAGGATATCGCTGAAATAAAAGCACAAGTCGATCTGCCAATCATTGGAATCGTAAAGCGAAATTATCCAGATTGCGGCGTATACATTACGCCAACAATGGCGGAAGTCGATGAGCTGATGGAAATTGAACCAGAAATTATAGCGGTGGATGCGACGGGCGCTGCAAGACCGCAGGGAGTAAGTTTAAGTGAATTTTTCAATGCGGTAAAAGAAAAATATCCAGAGCAAAAGCTGATGGCGGACTGTTCAACGATTGAGGAAGCTGTGTATGCCGATCAGCTAGGCTTTGATTTTATTGGAACGACGATGGTGAGTTACACAGCGCAGAGCAAGGGATTAAAAATTGAGGCAAATGATTTTGAGATTATCCGCACGATATTGGAAAAGGTAACACATCCAGTCATTGCAGAGGGAAATATTAATTCACCAGAAAAAGCAAAGCGTGTCATTGAGCTTGGATGTTACGCAGTCGTAGTGGGAAGCAGTATTACACGACCACAGTTAATCACAAAGAGTTATGCAGATGCAGTAAATTCAGTAGAAACGGTAAATTCAGCAGAGCAGTAAATTGAACAGATGTAATAGATTTACAGGAAAGGAAAACGAAATATGAGAGAGTTGGAAAAGTATAAAGGTGTGATTCCAGCATTTTATGCCTGTTATGATGAAAATGGAGAGGTGAGCGGAGAGCGCACCGAAGCACTTGCAACCTATTTTCTTAACAAAGGAGTTAAGGGCATTTATGTAAATGGTTCCTCAGGAGAGTGTATTTATTTAAGTGTTGCGGAGCGCAAGAAAATTTTGGAGCATGTCATGAAGGCCGTTGGCGGAAAGATGACCGTAATTGCCCATGTCGCATGCAACAATACAAAGGACAGCATGGAACTTGCCAGACATGCTGAGTCGTTAGGCGTAGATGCCATCGCGGCAATTCCACCGATTTATTTTCACCTTCCAGAGTATGCGATTGCGCAATATTGGAATCAGATCAGCAGTGCGGCACCAAATACCGATTTTGTAATCTACAATATTCCGCAGCTGGCAGGTGTTGAGTTGACACCATCGCTATTTCAGACAATGAAAAAGAATCCGAATGTAATCGGCGTAAAGAATTCTTCCATGCCAGTTCAGGATATTCAGATTTTCAAGGCTCTTGGCGGCAAAGATTATATTGTCTTTAACGGACCGGATGAGCAGTTTGTTGGTGGCCGTCTAATGGGCGCAGAGGGGGCGATCGGCGGAACTTATGGTGCGATGCCAGAATTATTTTTGAAGATGGATGAACTGATTCGAACAGGTCATGCGCAGGAAGCAACGAAAATTCAGTATTGTGTAAATGAGATTATTGATGTTTTGTGTGCAGCACATGGAAGCATGTATGCGGTTATTAAGGAGGTCCTCAAAAAGCGTGAAAATCTGACTCTTGGCGGAGTGCGAGAGCCGATGCCAACACTCATAGAGGATGATCAGCGAGTAGTTGACTGTGCGGTAACAAAGATCAATGAAGCAATCGAGCGCTACACAAAAATTTGAGTGAATTAATAAAATGATGAAGAAAAATTATATATGCCTCGATGTGGGAGGCACCTTTATCAAATATGGAATTCTTGCAGAAGATGAGACCTTTTTAAAAAAAGAAAAAGTAAGAACAAGGGCAAGTAAGGGTGGATCAGCCGTTTTCCAGCAGGTAACAGAGCTAATTGAAAAATGTATGCAAGAAAGTAAGTGTGATGGCATCTGCATTTCCACAGCGGGAATTGTTGCCCCGGATACGGGAACGATTCTACATGCTTCCGATGCGATTCCTAGATATAAGGGAATCAATTATAAGCAGCTGGAAACAAAATTTTTGCTTCCATGCGAGGTAGAAAATGATGTGAAATGCGCCGGGTTAGCAGAGAGCATTTCTGGTGCAGGAAAAGACAGCAAGATCAATTTATGTCTGACAATCGGCACAGGAATCGGAGGATGCCTTATTATTGATAAAAAGGTATTTCATGGCTTTTGCAACAGCGCTTGTGAAATTGGCTATTTGCATATGCCTCAGGGCGAATTCCAAAAGGCCGCCGCCGCGAGAGCACTGTGTGAAGCGGTCACAAAGAGAAAGCTGCAATCTGGTCAGTCCGATTCAAAATGGGAAGGTATTCAGATCTTTGAGGCAGCAAAAACTGGGGATCAGATCTGCTGCGAAGAGTTAGAAAAGCAGATTGAGATTCTAGCGATGGGAATTGCCAATTTGTGCTACGCGATCAATCCTGAGATGGTGATTCTGGGAGGAGGAATTATGGCACAGGAAGCGTACATAAAACCACGTATGGAACAGGCCCTAAAAAAGTATCTGATTCCGCACATCTATGACCATACCACAATCTGTATGGCAGAGCACGAAAATGATGCAGGAATGCTCGGCGCATTCTATCATTTTAGGGAATATCAAATGAAAGGAAGGGAGAGATAACATGAATCAAAAATCGTTATTGCAGCAGATGAAGCAATATTTGCCGTTTTATCTGTTGGTGTTACCGGCAATCGTCTGTGTAATCTTATTCAACTACATGCCGATGGGAGGCATCGTCATTGCATTTAAGAATTACAAGATGGCGCGTGGAATTGCTGGAAGCGAGTGGGTAGGACTCAAGCATTTCAAGGCACTGTTTTCGGATCCGAATTTTTACCGTGTATTGCGCAACACACTGAAAATTAGTATTTTAACATTACTGACAACCTTTCCAGTGACAATTGTTTTCACACTGTTGGTAAATGAGTTGAGGAGCGCCCGTTTTAAGAAGGTCATTCAGACCATTACCTACATGCCGCACTTTTTATCATGGGTTGTTGTGGGAACTTTTGTTTATCAGATTCTTTCTCCAACAAGCGGTGTGGTAAATGCCGTTCTGGTAAATCTGGGAATTTTAGATAAGCCAGAATTTTTCATGGCAAATCAAAAAGCATTTATTCCAATTTATCTGATCACAAATTTGTGGAAGACGACCGGTTATAGCATTGTTATTTATCTGGCAACAATCGCTGGAATTGATACATCTTTGTATGAGGCAGCATCCATAGATGGAGCAAACCGTTTTAAGAAAGTGCTTCACATCACACTGCCAGCGATGCTTCCGACGATGTGTACAATGTTAATTCTTCAGATCGGAAGTCTGATCAATGTTGGTTTTGATCCAATCTACAATTTGTATAACGATGCCACCTATCAGACAGCAGACGTTATTGCAACGTATGTATATCGAAAAGGTATGGTTGAGAGCCGCTATGATTTTTCAACTGCGATTGGTCTGTTCCAGAATGTGGTCAGCCTCGCACTGGTGCTTTTGGCAAACTGGTTTGCAAGAAAAACCAATCCAGAATATAAGATTATTTGATGGAAGGAGACGGGTATTGATATGAGAAAAAAAGAAGCGGTGGCTGGACCTGTTAAATACAAAACATCCGTTGCAAGTCACATATTTGACTTTATAAATATTACCTTTATGGTATTATTTTGTATAACAATCCTGCTTCCATTTTGGGATATGGTTGTAAGATCATTTTCAAGAGCGCAGGACATTTCCTATATGCACATGAACCTTTTCCCAAAGGTGTGGACAACCGCAGCGTATGAGTATTGCTTTCAGGATGGAGAAATCATTAGTGCGTTGGGCATGTCGGTACTGCGAACGGTTGTTGGAACCGTACTTCATCTGATTGTCTGCTGTATGGCAGCTTATACGCTGACAAGAAATCACATGCCGTTTATCAAGCTAATTACCGTAATTCTTCTGATCCCGATGTTTGTGAGTGCTGGTATGATTCCAATTTATTTAAATATTCGAAATCTTGGACTGATTGACAATTTCTTTGTTTATGTATTGCCGAGTGCCTTTTCTATTTTCGACTGTATTATCATCCGTAATTATTTCTATTCGATTGATAAAGGAATGGAAGAAGCGGCGAGTATTGATGGTGCCTCTTATTTTCGAATTTTTGCATCGATTATCATGCCACTGTCAAAGCCAGTTATTGCAACCGTTGCATTGTGGCAGATGGTTGCTCAGTGGAATTCATGGTTTGACAATATGGTCTACACCAGAGGAAATAAGAACCTGATGACACTCCAGTACATGCTAAGACGAATGTTAGACAGTATGAATCAGAAGTCAGGAGCAACCTATTCGCTTGAGGCGATGGGACAGACTGTAGATATGAACCCAGATACAGTAAAGGCAGCAACTACGATACTGGTAGTTCTCCCGATTGTCATTATTTATCCGTTTGTACAGAAATATTTTGTACAGGGTATCATGGTTGGTGCAGTAAAGGGCTAAGATAAAATTTGACGCAATGATTTAAAACCATACTTAATTTACAAGGTGATAAGGGAAGTCAGGGGAAAATAAGGGATCAAATAAGAGAAAGGATACGATCACTATGAAATCAGTAGAATTAGGGGAGATTGTATTAGACATTAGACCAGACTTTGCAAATGACAATCCTAGAAACAGCGAAGGTGCATTTTATTCGCTTCCAGATGGATCACTCATTTTTGCATATAGTCGATTTAAGGGAAAAAGCAATGCGGATGCGGCAACGTCTGATATCTGCATCATACGTTCTGACGATGGTGGAAAGAGCTTTGGTGCACCAGAAACGATTTTAACCTGCGAGGGTGAGGATGCCGTAAATATCATGTCATTGTCATTTCTTAAAATGGCAGATGGCGAGCTTGGACTGTTTTATCTGGTACGTCATACCTACACACAACTAAGAATGTATCTTCGTCGGTCAGCAGACGGCGGAAGAACTTGGAAGGATCGCGTATTGTGTATGCCATATGACGGCTTCTTTGTAGTAAATAATGACCGCGTAACAAGACTTGCGGATGGACGTATTGTGATTCCAGCAGCGCGCCATGCCACGACGGAAGGATACTTTGACAGCAGATCTGATACGGTATTCTTTTACTCCGATGATGATGGAAAAACATGGACTCAATCTGATACAAAGTGCAGTATTTCACAAAGTACATATTGCAAGTCTGGTTTGCAAGAGCCGGGTATACTGGAATTGTATCCGGGATATTTGTGGGGCTGGGCAAGAACCGATCTTGGACGACAATACGAGATGTTTTCCCATGACAATGGAAATACATGGACGGCAGCAGAGCCTTCACGATTTACCGGTCCATGCAGTCCGCTTAGTATGAAACGGGATGCAGATAATGCGATTTATGCGGTCTGGAATCCAATACCAGAGTACAACGGACGCACGATCAATGAGAAATTTTTTGATGGTGGAAGAAGCCCATTTGTTCTTGCAAAAAGTACGGACAATGCAAGAACATTTTCAGAGCCAGTCGCATTTGAGGTGGAGGAAGGCCGCGGATACTGCTACTGCGCAATTCATTTTACAGAGGATGCGATGCTGCTTGCGTACTGTGCAGGTGGGGAAGAGGATCGAAGCTGTTTGGGAAGAACGGTGATACGCCGAATCGAAAAAGAACAATTAACACAAGTATTTGCAGCGAATGAAAAAGAGCAACAAAGATAATTCAATAAAAGGAGGAACTTTTTAATGAGAAGAAGAGCAATGGGAGCATTTCTTGCAGGAACTATGATGGCATCATTAATGCCATCGATCAATGCAGAAGCAGCAAAGAATGATGGAGAGAGAACAGAAATTAGTTACACAGGTTACTGGTGTCAGGCAGACTATGAGGATGGTTCTTACTGCGAGAAAATGATTGAGGATGCCCTGGATCTGGATATCACCGTAGTAAAAGCAGAAACTTCAGACACAATTGATTTGCTGTTAGCTTCTGATCAGATGCCGGACTGCATGTGGTTGGACAAAGAGCCGAGCTGGATGTATGAACAGGAGCTTGTGCGCACGATTCCGCGCAGCTTAGTGGAAGAAAATTGTCCGAGACTGATCGAATTGTATGATAAGTATCCGTTAATCTATGAGAAGGCATTAAATCCAGAGAACAAAGAGGAATTCCGTTATCTTACAGGTATTACCTTCCAGTTTGTAAATTATTATCTGCCATGTGATTTTTATCGCTATGATTGGATTGAAAATTTAGGAATTGATCTTGGTGTAGATGTTGAGCAGGTAGATGATCGAATTTACGTCGCAAAGGATGGAATTGAACTTAGTAAATTCCGCGAGATTATGGAAGCATTCGTAAATGATGACCCGGATGGAGATGGCCAAAATGATACAGTAGGTGCAACCGGTCCGAATCTGGCAGTAGGCCAGTTTTTCTCCGCATTTGGTTTCCATGAGAAGATCAATGAGCAGAATGGAAGAGCAGAGCAGGCGTATGCATTGGATGCTTATAAGGATTATCTGAAAGGCTTTGCTGAGCTGTATGCAGATGGTCTGATTGATCCAGAGATCATTACTGGTGACAGAACAGTTGCGTGGGATAAGGTAAATACAAACATGGCCGGATACTGGATCACATCTACCAATTCCTTAAACAGCTGGGCAGTAGATAGACCACCGCTCACAATTTTAAGCGCAAATCCAGATGCAAAGATTCTGGTAACTCCAGGTATTAAACCAGATGGCGGAACTGTGCAGGGACTTACAAACGAGTCTCCGGCATATGGTACTTTCTATGTAAGTGCAAAGGTAGATGACGAGAAACTGGCAAAGATTTTACAGTTCCTTGATTATACCTTATTTGGCACAGGCGATGAGACCACACATGCATCCTTGTTCTTCGGTGAGGAAGGTGTGGATTGGAACTGGAATGAGGATAAGACAATGCCAGTTAAGATTAATACGTTGGCTTCTGGAGATAAGGGAACATGGACATTTGGCCAGTTTGGTCAAGATACAGATGTATCCAGATGGACAGGCGAAGAGCCACTGTTTATGACGGGAAGCAAGTACTGGTGTGCAGAGGATCAGGGCAGTTGGATGCAGTATTTAAAGAGAGATTACAAAGAAGATCTTGCGAATGTAACGGACTATTCTCAAATTTATCAGGAAATCAGCGGTGATCTGGATGCATATGTTTCAAATTATAGAACACAGGCGATTTTGGGACAGATTGACGTCGATGAGACATGGGATGATTACATGGCAGAGCTTGATCGTCTTGGCTATAACCGAATGATGGATGAGCTGGAAAAGGTTGAGCCATTGGAGGATATTATCGCTACCTATAACAAGTAAGTGAAGTAAATAAGTGCAATAAGCGGCTTCTGATTCAGAAATGGGTCAGGGGCTGCTTTTTTATTTTTGTTTATGGATACCCAGTGAACGTCGGTCTTGCTACTAAGATAGGATAAGAAAAAACAAAACTTGAGTTGTTTTGTCGAAGCATTCTGTGATAGAATAAAGGCACAAAAATTCAGATCAAGAGACCTGAAAATCTCCCATTAGAAAGGATGCGAATGATATCATGAAGTGGCAGAGAGTAAAATATCAGCCGAACACCCCACTCGGTGCAGACGGCCAGAAGGTAACAGCAAGCAAGGCACATACCGAGCTGTCAAAGCAGGCAGCAAAGGAAGGTATGGTTTTATTAAAAAATGAAAGCAATTTACTTCCATTTGAAAAAGGCACCAGACTTGCCGTATTTGGAAAGGCAAGTGCCGATTATGTAAAAGGTGGCGGCGGAAGCGGTGACGTTACCGTTTCCTATACTGTGAGTCTCGATGCAGGTTTAAGGGCGCTTAGCGATTATGTGAGTGTATATGAAGATCTATCAAACTTCTATTGCAAAAATGTGCGAGACCAGTACGAAGCAGGCACAGCACCGGGCATGACCGTGGAGCCAGAGGTTCCGGTCGATCTGTTAAAGAAGGCAAGAGCTTATACCGATACGGCGCTGATTACCATTTGTCGTTTCTCAGGCGAGGGCTGGGATCGAACCAGCAGTTATGATAATGGCGTAGAGTCTGGTGAACCGATGTGGAAGGCTGCGCAGAAAGTTTTTGAGCGAGGCGATTTCTATTTATCCGATGCTGAGCAGCGCATGGTCGACACAGTAAAGGCAGCATTCCCGAAGGTGGCAGTCGTATTGAATGTCGGCGGTGTCGTTGATACCAAATGGTTTGCTGAGGATCCACAGATTCAGTCTGTTTTAATGGCATGGCAGGGCGGTATGGAAGGCGGTGCTGCAGCAGCCGAACTTCTGTGTGGCATTGGCAATCCATCTGGAAAGTTAGCCGATACCTTTGCAAGGACACTTGAGGATTATCCATCCTCCTACAACTTCCATGAATCACAGGATTACGTGGACTACACCGATGATATCTATGTCGGTTATCGCTATTTTGAGACCATTCCGGGTGCCGCAGAAAAGGTTGTCTATCCATTTGGTTACGGTCTTTCCTATACCACCTTTAAGTGGGAGCTTGAGTCAGTCGATGAGACAGACGATGGCACGATTACGGTGCGTGCAGAGGTGACAAATACAGGAGACAAGGCTGGAAAAGAAGTCTTACAGCTCTACGGCAGCGCACCGGAAGGTATGCTTGACAAGCCGTCCAAGATTCTTCTTGCCTACGCAAAGACAAGGCTGCTGCAGCCAGGTGAGAATCAGCTGTTGACCTTAACCTGCAAGATCGAAGATCTGGCATCCTATGATGATCTTGGTGTGTTATATAAGTCTGCGTATGTGCTGGAGCAGGGGGCATATCGTTTCTACCTTGGAACCTCTGTGAGAGCGACCGAGGAGCTTGGCTTTATCCATACCGAGGATGATATGAGAGTGACCGAGCAGCTTAGTGAGTGTTTGGCACCGAGTTCCTTGCCAAAGCGTATGCGCGCGGATGGCAGCTTTGAGGAGCTTCCGACAAGACCAGCGCACGATCCAGATAGTGATGATCTCATGTCTAAGGAAGAAAAGCTGCGCTTAGACGGCGTCTCCCCAGATGCGCGTGCATACAAGGGATGGTGCCTGTGGAACAATAGGGATTGGCGCATACAGTTTGATCAGGTGGCAGATGGCACTGTGACTATGGATGAATTTGTGGCACAGTTAAGTGACGAGGAACTGGCACATCTTCTGGGAGGCCAGCCAAACACGGGCGCAGCAAACACCTTTGGCTTTGGCAATCTGCCAGAGTGCGGCATTCCGAATTTCATGACAGCAGACGGTCCGGCTGGACTTCGTATTCAGCCAGAGTGTGGCGTTTGCACAACCGCATGGCCGTGCGCAACTCTTCTTGCCTGCACATGGAATCCAGATATCGTCTATGCAGTCGGTGAGGCAGGAGCCAAGGAAGTAAAGGAAAATAACATTGCAATCTGGTTAACCCCGGCGATCAACATTCATCGTACTCCGATGTGCGGACGTAACTTTGAGTATTATTCAGAAGATCCATATCTGGTTGCAAAGCAGGCTGGCGCGATGGTTCGTGGTATCCAGTCCCAGCACATTGCGGCAACAGTAAAGCACTTTGCGCTGAACAACAAGGAGACGAATCGTAAGGATTCCAACTCCAGAGTATCTGAGCGTGCGGCAAGACAGATTTATTTAAAGGCATTCGAGCGCATCGTAAAGGAGGCAAAGCCGTGGTGCATCATGTCCTCCTATAACATCGTAAACGATTATCGTGCATCTGAAAATCATGATCTGTTGGAAAAGCTTCTGCGTGATGAGTGGGGCTTTGACGGCGTTGTCACAACCGATTGGTGGACAATGGGCGAGCATTACAAGGAAGTCAATGCTGGAAATGATATCAAGATGGCAAGCGGCAATCCGGAAAATCTCTTAGAAGCATTACATAAGGGAGTGTTAAAGAGAGAGACGATGGAGTGCAGTGTAAAGAGACTGTTGAATGTTCTCTTAAAAATCGACTGAAAGGAATAGAATAAACTTTATGGAAACAAAGATGTGGAATGCAGATCTGGGAAATGGAATGTACAAAAACCCAATCCTCTATGCGGATTACTCCGATCCGGATGCGTGCCGTGTAGGCGAAGATTATTTTATGATCGCATCAAGCTTTTGCAATGCACCGGGTCTGCCGATACTTCACTCAAAAGATCTGGTCAACTGGAAGGTAGTTAATTACATTTTGCCGAAGGTGCCGGGCGAGCGCTATGACAAGCCAGTCCACGGCTGTGGTGTGTGGGCGCCAGCAATCCGTTATCACGAAGGAACTTATTTTGCATGCTTCCCGATGCCGGATGAGGGCATCTACATGAGCACCACAAAAGATCCATTTGGCGCATGGTCTGAGCCAGTCAATATCCGTCCGGGCGCAGGCTGGATTGATCCGTGTCCGTTCTGGGATGATGACGGAAAGGCTTATCTGGTAGCAGGTGTTGCAAAGAGCCGTATCGGCTATAAGAGTGTACTTCATATGATCGAGATGCAGCCAGATGGAATGGGGCTGATCGGAGAGGAAAAGGTTGTCTTTGACGGAAATTTAAACGAGCAGGAGACGATCGAAGGACCAAAGCTTTATAAGCGAAATGGCTGGTATTATATTTTTGCCCCGGCAGGCGGTGTAAAGCCAGGTTGGCAGACGGTTCTTCGTTCCAGAAATATTTTCGGACCGTATGAGTACCGCGTTGTGATGCGTCAGGGCAACACTCCGGTAAATGGCCCTCACCAGGGTGCATGGGTCGATACCGTCACCGGAGAGGACTGGTTCCTTCATTTTCAGGATGTTTACGCAGCAGGTCGAATCATTCATCTTCAGCCGATGAGCTGGAAGGAGGACTGGCCGATCATTGGTGTGGCAAAGGATGGCAATGAGTATGGAGAGCCGGTGCTTACTTACCGCAAGCCAAATGTCGGTGAGGTTGCAAAAGAGGTTACAATTTGTGAGCCAGATGCATCCGATGATTTCACCGGAAAGAAGCTTGGTCTTCAGTGGCAGTGGAATGCGAATCCGCAGGAAAACTGGTGTGAGTTTACTGGAAATGGGCTTCGCTTAAATGCAGTGTGCGAGGAAAATGGAGTTCCATATGGCGATTATCCAAATCTTCTTCTCCAGAAGTGGCCAGCACCGGAATTTACCTGTGACACGACGCTTTCGCTTGCTGGATTACAGTCAGGTGCAGAGGCTGGCGTGATCTCTATGGGTGTGGAGTATGCGTTGATCAGCTTTAAGAGAGCGGATGATGGCAGCGTTTTGGCATCATTCGTGAAGGGTGTGCAGAAATATGGAAAGATTCTTGTGGATCACACAGAGGAGACGAGTACACCGCTCGGAACGGTTAATTTTGCAGACAATGCTGAGACTGTGACGGTTCGCATGAGCGTACGCCGCGTTGGAACGCAGGACTTAAGCGAGAAGGAAAAGAATTTCCCACTAGAGGAAGTGGAATTTTCGTACAGCACGGATGGCGCAAATTACCAGAAGGTCGGAAACTATATGGCAGTTCCGGGACGCTGGGTTGGCGTAAAAAGTGGTGTGTTCTGTGCGGCGCATGATGTGCAGGACACGCAGGAGGTCGGAAGCTGTATGGTGATGAAGTGCGTTTACGCGTGATGATGTGTGTCTACGCAAGCCTGTAATTGAATCGATCAGGATTTTTTTAGGCATCGCTTCCCTGGGAGGCGGTGCCTTTTGTGATTCTACCCGGAAGTTTTACGAAAGGGGCATTCGGCGAAGGGAATAAAAACCTTGTAACCCCGCGAATATAATGCTATCATAAATATCATCAAGAAAATTAGAGAAAAAAAGGAGACTACCAATGACAAGAACCTACCACAACCCTGTGCAGCGCGGCTTCTTCCCAGACCCATCCGTTGTCCGCGTTGGAGACGATTATTATATGGTCAATTCGACCTTCCAATATTTCCCGGCAATCGCAATCAGCCATTCAAAAGATATGGTTCATTGGGAACTGATCGGACATGCAATTACAGATCCAGATGAGTTAGATTTGAGCGACATCCGCGATTCTCATGGAATCTGGGCACCAGATATTTCTTATAGCAATGGTCGTTTTATCATTATGGCAACGCTTCGTTTAAACGCAGATGGAAAGCGAGACAATAATGTCATGCGCCGCCAGCTGGTGGTTTCTTCTGATAAGCCAGAGGGACCGTATAGCAAACCTTCATGGCTCGAGGTGGACAGCATTGATCCATCCCACTTTGTGGACGATGATGGAAAGCATTACATGGTCATCAGCCCGGGAATCAACCTTGTTCCGTTGTCGGATGACTGTACGCGTGTGACGGGTGATCTAATTCCAGTTTGGCCGGGAACGGGAGAGCGCTGCCCGGAGGGACCACATATTTTGCGTCACGGTGACTATTACTATGCGATTCTTGCAGAGGGCGGCACCGGATATGGTCATGGAATCAATGTCGGTCGCTCAAAAAATTTGTTTGGTCCATATGAGCCGTCACCGTATAATCCGCTGATGCGCCAGTTTGATCATAATGCACCGATTCAGCGTACCGGTCATGGAAAGCTGATCGAGGATGCAAATGGCGACTGGTGGGTTTACTATCTGATGGGGCGTCCAAATCGTGGCATCGAAGTCGCAAACGGAAAAGCACCAAAGCCGGGTGAGATTCGTGTACCAGGTGCCTACACGACAGTCGGCAGAGAGACTGGAATGGACCCAGTAAGATGGCTAGATGACGGCTGGTTTGTAATCAACGAAGGAAAAGGACCGAGCACTGAGCAGATCGCACCGAATCTGCCAGAGGTTATTTATCCAAAGTGGCAGAGGGATGATTTCGACAATCCGACATTAGATGTACACTGGGAATTCGTGCGCAGACCAGCGCCGGGAAATTATTCACTCACCGAGCGCCTAGGCCATATGCGTATCTGGACTCAGGATGGACAGCTCTTTGAAATTCGTGCAAAAAATACGTTGCTTCGCAGAGAGGAAGAGCTTGCCTACACCGCAACCACAAAGCTTGAATTTAATCCGAAAAAGGATGGCGAGCAAGCTGGACTGACCTGTTATTACAGCACCGCAACCTATGCACGTTTCTCTTTGTGCTATGAAGGAGGCAGAAAGCTTCAGCTTGTGATCAATCGAAATCACGGTGAGGAACTAATTGCAGAAACCGATCAGGTAAAGAATGTTCCACTTTGGTTAAGGGTCGAAGTTGATCGCCTGACAAGATGCTTTTATTACAGTTATGATGGTGCACAGTGGATCCTAGCAGGTGTATTAAACGACTGTATTTATCTATGCGACGAGGGCGTGCCGGATGATCCAAAGCGCCACACCGGAACCCTTGTTGGCATCTACGCAAATAATGGGGGGTGCGGAAGTCGCATTCCGGCGGACTTCGACTTCTTCGAATTTAAAGGACGAGACATCTCTATCGTTCACGGAACGTGCGGTTTTGTGAATGGGAGTCTGTGAACTTTGTCAATGCCTTCGCCGTCGAACCGCTTTGTAGATGAAATTTCGTGAACGGCAGTAAGTAATAAAATGTAGTAATGTAATGATATAGTAATAATATAGAAGAAAGAGTATTGATTTATGGAAAACCGTGATCTGAAAATGGCAGAAAAAATCGCCGCATGTGTAGCAGAGAAGGGAGGAAGAACCTTCCTTGTCGGCGGCTATGTGCGCGATCTTTTAATGGGAAAGCACAACAAAGATATTGATATCGAGATCCACGGCGTGCAGCCCGAGGAGCTTGAAAAAATTCTTGACGGACTTGGCTCTCGAACCGAGATGGGCGCAAGCTTTGGTGTCTATGGCCTGCGTGGGTACGACATTGATATCGCCATGCCTCGCCAGGAGGAGGCAACCGGTCGTGGGCATAAGGATTTCAAGATTTATGTAGATCCATTTCTTGGCACCTATAAAGCCGCAATGCGCCGTGATTTTACGATCAACGCAATGATGCAGGACGTGCTGACCGGCGAGATTATTGATCATTTTGGCGGACAGGAAGATTTGAAAAAAGGCGTGCTTCGCCATGTGAATCCGCACACCTTTGCGGAGGATCCGCTTCGTGTGCTTCGCGCCGCGCAGTTTGCTGCCCGCTTTGAATTCGTCATTGCACCAGAGACCATTGAACTGTCGCGCACAATGGATTTGACCACACTTGCACACGAGCGCGTGATGAGTGAGCTTGAAAAAGCTTTATTAAAGGCGGCGCATCCGTCCATCTTCTTTGAACAGATGCGAATCATGAATCAGTTAGACGACTGGTTTTTGCATTTGAATGAGCTGATCGGACTCGAGCAGTCACCGAAGTTTCATCCGGAGGGTGACGTGTGGACACATACGATGCGTGTCCTCGACAGTGCAGCGGGTCTTCGTGACAAGGCAGAAAATCCAGTTGGACTGATGCTATCTGCTCTGACACATGATTTGGGAAAGATTGTGGCGACAGAAATGGTGAATGGCGAGCTTCATGCGTACCAGCATCCAGAAAAAGGCGACCCGCTTGTAAAAGAATTTTTGGAGCGCATCACAAACGAGACAAAACTGATTCGTTACGTGCGAAATATGGCGCTGCTTCATATGGAGCCGTATAACTTAGCCAAACTAAAGGCAAGAAAGCGCTCTACCAATAGGATGTTTGACCGTGCAATTTCTCCGTCCGATTTGCTTTTGTTATCCACTGCGGACCAGTTAGGACGAGGCGATGGCCATACCATTCCAGAATATGATGCATATTTGGAAGAGCGTCTTGCGTGGTATCGGTACACGATGGAGCAGCCGTGCGTTATGGGCGCAGATTTGATTCAGGCAGGACTCAAACCTGGCCCGAAATTCAGCGAAATCCTTGCATTTGCGCACAATTTACATCTTTCCAATGTTGGAAAAGAAGCGGCTCTAAAGCAGACATTGGCGTATGCGAAAAAACTTTGACAATGTTAAATATGACAAAAAGCTTGTGCAGAATACACAAAAATGCGACCGCATTATTTGACAAAAGGACAGAAAATAAGAAGAATCTTTACATTTTGACAGAAGTCAGATATACTAACAGAAGTGCAGGCGCCATTTCGGCGCGAAAAGGAGGGTGATAAGTTGATTCGATATCTTGAAGAAAAAAAGCTGTTCCAGCTGGACACAGCAAACACAACTTATGTAATCGGTCTCACCCCGGAGGGATATGTGGGACACGCCTACTACGGAGACAGACTCTTCGGTGATGCGGTCAGCACGCTGCTTCGCACAGAGGAACCACCGTTTACCCCATCGAAGAACTTACGAGAAAAGTCCGCTTTTCTTGACTTTTTCCCGATGGAGTATCCGACCGGCGGAATCGGCGATTACAGAGAGAGCTGTCTGGATGTACGAAATGAGGCAGGAAGCAAAGCGTCCGAGATTTTCTATTCTAGTCATGCCATCACAGATGGAAAGCCTCGCTTAGAAGGTCTTCCGGCATCGTTCGGCACCACGGACGAAGTGCAGACACTCGTGATCACCTGCAAGGATCCAGTGCTTGGACTCACCGTAGAGCTGATGTATTCGGTTTTTGAGAAGGAAGATGTCATTGCCCGCAGCACACGCATCATCAACGAAGGTTCCCAGAAGCTTTGTTTAGAGAAAGTCTATAGTGCGTGTCTGGATATGGACAATGAAAACTTTGAACTCTTAAACCTACATGGTTCATGGGCAAGAGAGCGTCACATCCAGAGACGTGAGCTCGCTTACGGCAAACAGCTGATGTCTTCTCAAAAGGGCGAATCCAGCCATCAGGAGCATCCGTTTCAGGCACTTGTCACAAAGGGATGCGATCAGGAAAACGGAAAGGTTTATGGAATGCATTTTGTGTATTCTGGAAACTTTATCGCGCAGACCGAGCGTACCCAGTTTGACATGGTACGTATGGTAATGGGAATTTCAGCAGAGGAATTTTGCTGGAAGCTTGCTTCGGGTGAATCCTTTCAGGCACCTGAGGTTATTCTTGTTTACTCCTCCACAGGTCTTGGAAAGATGTCGAGAAGCTATCACGACTTCTATCGCAGCCACATGATTCGCAGTCCGTACAACCATCGCAAGCGTCCAATCCTGATCAACAACTGGGAGGCAACGTATTTCAATTTTGATACACAAAAACTCTTAGACATTGCAAAAGAGGCGAAAAAGTGTGGAATTGAAATGCTCGTCATGGACGATGGCTGGTTTGGTCATCGAAACAACGACGATAGCTCGCTCGGTGACTGGAAGGTAAACACAGATAAGATTCAGGGTGGTCTGAAATATCTGGTTGACGAGGTCAACAAGATCGGCCTGGAGTTTGGTATCTGGTTTGAGCCGGAGATGATTTCACCGGATTCTGATCTATATCAGGCACATCCAGACTGGGCAATCCATATCGACGGCAGAGCAGCAACACAGAGCCGCTGCCAGTATGTACTTGACTTATCGCGAAAAGAAGTGCGTGACTATGTGTACGAACAGGTTTCGTCCATTCTTCACAGCGCAAACATTCGCTATGTCAAGTGGGATATGAACCGTCAGTTAAGTGACCTTGGAAGCAGCTACTTGTCGGCAGAGCATAAGCAGGAGCTTTTCCATCGCTATACACTCGGCGTATATGAATTGCAGGAGCGACTGGTTACAGAGTTTCCTGAATTGCTGCTTGAAAACTGCTCGGGCGGCGGTGCAAGATTTGATCCGGGTATGCTGTATTATTCTCCTCAGATCTGGTGCTCCGATGATACCGATGCGATTGAGCGGCTGTTGATTCAGGAGGGAACCGCGCTGATTTACCCGCTGTGTTCGATGGGCGCGCATGTCAGCGATTGTCCGAACCATACCGTCGGCAGAGTGACACCATTTGAGACAAGAGGCCATGTGGCACTTGCGGGAACCTTTGGCTATGAGCTTGATGTAACCAAGATTCCGGAAGAAGACAGAGCAATGATTCCACAGCAGATCGAGATGTACCACAAGTACCATGAACTGGTGCGTGAGGGCGATTATTATCGCATCGCATCGTACAGCGAGAATCATCTGTATGATTGCTGGACCGTATCGGCAAAGGACAAGAGCGAGGTACTTGTCACCTACGTTCAGGTTCATTCGACGCCGAACGCTCACAGCAGAAAGCTTTATTTGAGAGGTTTTGAGTCTCAGGCTGTTTACCGTCTTGAGGAGATAGACGAGACCTTTACAGGAGAAATCCTTGAGAAGTACGGCTATCTGATTCGTCCATTGTGGGGCGATTATCGCAGTAAATTGCTGCATTTTGTGAGGGTATAACGTTGTAAATACCCATTGCATTGAAAGTGTTTTGAATTAAGAAAGTGTGTAAAAAGCGAAAAGCTAAAAACAAAAAGTTAAAAAACTAAACTAAAAATATTGTAAACGCGTATCATGAGACAATAGATATCAAGTGGTAAACATGACACTTGTAATATTACGGCTAGTGTAGTACATTCTAGGTGTGAAATTCCTATTGAAGGAGACAGGTATCTGGTACGCGTAGAAAGGTGTGTCAGAATATGGAAAGAGAACCATTAAGTACTTGTGAAGCAATGATCATGAAAGTAATCTGGGATCAAAAAGAAGATATTTCAGTTCCGGGGCTGATCGATTTGATTCAGGAGCGTTACAAGAGAGATTATAAGAGAACTACCGTAGTAACCTTCCTTAGCCGTTTAAACAGAAAGGGTTTCATTAGCTCACACCGTGCAGGCAGAATTTCTTACATTCATGCCGAGAAGAGTGAGGAAGAATACAAGGCAAATCTCTCCGCTCGCGAGGTTAATTTCTGGTTCGATGGAAAACCGGCCGAATTCATCGCAGCACTTTCAAACAACCAGTCTCTTTCGAAAGAAGATATTGAACAGATAAGAGGCTTGTTGGATGAAATGGATAAGTGATGTAGTTTTTGCAATTTTGGCAGCACATGCATGGGGCAGTCTGATGCTCGTCATCTGGCTGCATGCAGTACACAGACTTGAGGAGAAAGGATATACGCGGTTGTTATTTTATCTGCTGCGTGCCGTGATTGTGGCATACCTTTTGCCTCTAGGGTTGGGGCTTGTATTAATTATCAAAGAAGTAATGGAAGTAGATGCGAGACTTTTTCAGACTACTCCTGTTATTGTAATGGTAAGTCTCCTGCTATTTATGATCTGGATTTTAGGACTTTGGGCGAATTTTGAATCGTTTCAAGAATCGTGGCAAAGGACAAAGCACTGGCTTAGCGATGCACTTCCTGCGTCAAAAGAACGTCAGGAGCGTTTCCAGAAAATATGCAAGATGATGAAAATACGTCCCGGAGGAGTGTTACTGTGTGAAAAAGAGGGCTTGACCTGTGGTGGTATCACAACAGGAATGATCTTCCCTAGAATTGTGTTGCCGGAAGGCAAAATGGACGAGTATATGGAGCGTGTTACGCTAATTCATGAACTTGTCCACTACTCACGTGGAGATATTTGGTTTTTGACAGCAGCAAGAATTGTTGAAGTCATTCACTGGTTTAATCCATGGACTCGTGGTCTGGCAGAACAGATGAACTTATGGAACGAATATGCCTGTGATTGGAAGGTGTATAACAAGTATCTGGGTGACATGAGAGGTTACTCAGAGGTATTGATTTATACATCAATGCAAGAACAGGGACCGAAGTCTGGACTGTATTCCTCAATAGGAACGGAACCTATGAAGGTGACTAGGAGGATGGAGAAAATGATCAAGATGAAAAATGCAATGGGAAAACCAAAGATCTTCGGTGTACTTGCAGCGGTTGCGGTTTTGTTAACATCAGCAGGTTCTGCATTAGCTTCAACCGGTATGTTGGCAGGCGGTTATCAGGCTTTGTATGATTTGACAGATGTGGAAGAGGATGAGGCTGGTGTTCAAGTCTTGGGAGATGTTGCTGCACTTACCAGCAGTACAACCTTACAGGACAATAGCAATATTAATCCAGAGGATTACGTAAACACTGGAATTGAGTTTATCGATGTATTATCGGATGGATATGTGCCAGCGAAAGATGAGAGCGACATTGCGTTACTGGCATCTGGTACTTTTAGTTGGAGCATCCCAAGTGACTTTATGAAGGCAACTGGTGATTTCTGGGCAACCAATACACAGCATATTTCATTGGCTGGAACGGTTAGCCCATCGGGAAAAATTATTCGTGCTGGAATTATTGAACCAGGTGGAATACGCAGATGTATTTATGTAACGGGAAGCTTTTCCTATAATTTCCCACTTGATAAGACCGGCTTCTACTGTGTCTACGCAATTAATGATAACGGTGAAGTTGTAAATTTGACGGGCGGATACCTTACATATTAATCATTAATATCACGTTAATCTTTATCTGTATTACAAGGCCAAAGGTTCTGACAAGGGGGAGAGCAGGACGTATAACGGTAACGAAACCAAAACTAAAACAAATTTAAAGTAGCTAAAACAACTAAAAATAATTAAAAACCAATATTACTGAGCTTTACAACTTTTGACAGCCATACATTGCTTTTATTTAAAACATTGATTTTAGGAATCTGGCGCTGGAATCCTCGGCCATTCAATGACCGAGATGAAAGCGCCGCTTGCTTTTTTCAAA
>CAVFYJ010000039.1:0-5948 GCA_963626545.1 Acetatifactor sp.
CCTCCGAAGCCCCCTTCATAAAACTTCCGGGTTGCACACCTCCGAAGCCCCCTTCATAAAACTTCCGGGTTGCACACCTCCGAAGCCCCCTTCGTAAAACTTCCGGGCTACACCACACAAAAAAGGCACATCAGCCATTTAAACTGATGTGCCTATCTCGCTATGTACTGCCGCTTGCTACTCATTTTCCTGCATTGCGGTACACTACATTTTTAAATTTTCAAGCACTGCCGATTAAAACAACCTTCCAGGTAAAAATCAAATCTATCCTATCGGTCAAAACAACCTTCCAGGTAAAACTATTGCAGCAAAATTATTCAGCCTTCTGCATCTGAACCTGCGCCGGAGTCTCCTCTGTCTGTGCCTCAGTCTCATCGCTAGTATCTGCCTCAGTGGTATCGGTAATGGAAGCACGATCGGTCAGTGTTACGGTAAGCTCGGTCTCAGTGTACTGGTTGCCACTCGGTCTCTGAACGGTAATCGTTACGCTCTCGCCTGCTGCATAGTAGGAAAGTGCAGTTCTCAGTGTATCGTAGCTAGATACCTTCTGTCCATCAACAGCGGTAATGATATCACTTACCTGTAAACCTGCATCTGCTGCCGGGCTACCCTCAGTGATCTTTGTTACCATCGCGCCTTCCGGCATACCAAACTTCTCAACGTACTCGCTCGGAACATCAACACCCTGGATGCCCAGATAACCTCTCTGCTCCTCATCAACCTGAACCTTTGTCTTCTGGTTCATCATATTGTTGATCAGATCCTCTACGGAAGAAATCGGGATTGCATAACCCATACCCTCAACACCTTCGCCAGAACTCTTTGCGGAGTTAATTCCGATCAAATGACCATTTGCATCGAACAGTCCGCCACCGCTGTTACCTTCGTTGATGGCCGCATCGATCTGCATCATGCTTCTGGTAACGTTATCATCGGAAGTGGTGACATCCTTGTTCAGTGCACTGACATGACCAAATGTAGTAGTCTGTCCAAGGCCAAGTGCATTTCCGATTGCCATAACGCCCTGACCAACCTTAACATCATCGGAGTTATCAATCGTAGCAATCGAAATTGCATTTAAAGTCTCCTCTGGGATATCGGACAGATTTACTGCTAAAACTGCAATATCTGCATCGGCATCTGCACCCTTTAAGTTTGCATCTACTTCAGTTCCATCAACGAAAGTAACCTTTCTTCCTGTGGTGGAAGCGGTGTAGCTATAGTACATGGTGTTACCGGACTTATCATAAACAGCAACATGGTTGTTGGTTACGATTAACAGCTCGTCATCGGTCTTTCCAATAATGACACCAGAACCATACGCTTCGGTCTCCTGTGTGGAGGTCTGTCCCTGACTCTGTCCACGGCTGCCATAGAAGTAGTTGAACAGATCATTACCACCGCTTGTAGTGCTTGTCACCTCAATCACATTGGTTACGGAAACAACCTGTGGCAGACACTCTGCAGCCAGATCAGAATAATCAGTAAGGGAAGAAGCTACGATATCAGGTGTGGTCTCATCGTTTGATAAGTTCAATGTAGAAGCTGCCTCAACAGTAGTAGTGGAATTCTGTGTCAGTAAAGAGCCACCCCAGAAGCTTCCACCGATCACTGCAACACCTGCTAAAACGGCTGCTGCTTTGTGAAGATTTCTTCTCTGCTTGTTCTGTCTTCTCTGCTTTCTGTTGCCTTTATTTTCATGATTCATGTTATCATTATTGTTCATGTTGTTATTGTCATAATTAAAATTGCTTTCTGGATACATCATAATAGAACCTCCTATATGTTCAGCCTTTGTGGCTTTCTTTCTTTGTTATGTCTATATACTATCAGCCATCTGTGTTTAAATTGTGTACTTTTCTTCAAGCATTTGTGAAAAAGAGATAAAAAAAGAAATCCTGCACGCCACAGTTCACTGTAACATGCAGGATCAATTATAAAACTCAATTACTGTGCCAGACCAAAACCGCTCTGGATTGCATAGCTGATATCCTTTACAGTCTGAGACGGCTCATATCCGTCATCACCAAACAAATAGGTATGAAGCTTCTTTACATCGCCAGCCAGATCGGTGCAGACTAAGGAGTCCTTTACACCGAAGACACCGATCGTTCCAAGTGTCAGATCGTAGGTGTACGGGAAACCTTCTGTGTCGACAATGTTGTAGCTGTTTACATCAGCTGCCAGCGCGAACAACTCTTCATTTGTTAGCGTCGTATTGATGTTTGGACACGCATAGCGTACTGCGGTCAGCAGTGCGGATGGGGAAGCCACCTTTGCCTGCTCGAGCATCTTCTCGATAACCTCTCGCTGACGTCCGGTACGACCCATATCCATACCAGTTGTATAACGGTTACGGCAATAAGCAACGGCATAAACACCATTACACAGCTGATAACCGCCCTGTGTAATCTGCGGCTGCCAGATGCCGGTTGCCTCCTCGATCTCGGTAATGTAACCTGTAATGTAGCCCTTGTCAATCTCCTCTTGGCTAATATCCAGATAGATACCGCCAATCGCATCAATGACACGAATCAGCGCTGCCCAGTTGACAACAACCATATCCTGAATCTGCAGATCTAGATTCATATTGATCATGCTGATCATATTGGTATCACTGCTCTTTGCATACTCTGCATTCGCAAGGTCAAATGCATCTCTTGAATACATCTTTAACAAGGTATCACGGTAGATGGATACCAGCTTTACTTCCTTTGTCTTTACGTTAATGCTACAGATCATCATAACGTCGGACTGGTTTCCCTCTCCGCCGCCAAGATTTGCCTGATCTCTGGCATCCACGCCGACAAGCAGAATATTCCAGTAACCGTTTACGGTTTCCTGATGACTTAAGACATCATCAACTGTTGTTGGCTGTGTGACCTCACTTACATTGATCACACTGTTTGGCTTTGCTGCTGAGCTGGATTCTGCAACCTGCTCGGTCTCCTGCTCGCCTGAAGCTTCTGCCACGTTTTCTTTTGTCTGCTTTTCTTCTTCACTCTTTTGGGTCTCTGGGGCGGCTGTCTGTGTCTCCTCATTCTGACCGTTATTCTCATTATTGGCAAACGTTGCAACGTAAATTTCATCCTGATTAATCGTTGAGCGCTGCATCGTATTGAGAATGCTGACGGCATAACAGCAGATGGAAAGCGCGCAGACAAGCAAAAACTCGGTAATTACCAAAAGTGTTCGTCTGACTCTTCTTGCTTTTGCAGCTTTTTTGCGCTGCTGTTCTTTTTTCTTTTTCATTGAGGAACGTTGTTCAGCCATTTTTCTTATCATGCCTTTCCTAAATTTAATATGAATTTAATATGCGTTTTTCATGTACGCTATTTTCTATACGCTATTTAATATGCATTTTTATTGACAAATCCCTTGAATACAGTCAAAAACAAGATTCGAATGTCGAAGCTGACACTCCAGTTCTCTATATAGAAGAGATCCAGATCAATGCGCTTTCGAATGGACGTATCGCCGCGAAGACCATTTACCTGTGCCCATCCGGTCATGCCCGGGCGCACCTGATGCTTGATCATGTAGCGCGGAATTTCTTCCTTAAACTTCTCTACAAAGAACGGACGCTCCGGTCTCGGACCGATCAGGCTCATGTCACCCTTTAAGACATTAAAGAGCTGTGGCAGCTCGTCAATACTTGTCTTTCGGATAAAACGGCCAACCGGTGTCACTCGGACATCGTTCTTTGTGGTCCATTTGCTCACTTCCTCAGAAGCCTTCTGTACCGTCATCGAACGAAACTTATACATTTTGAATGGACGATTGTGAAGACCAACTCGCTCCTGCTTGAAAATCAACGGTCCCGGCGAGCTTACCTTAACGGCAATTGCAGCTGCTAGCATAACCGGTGAAAACAGCACGATGCAGACAATCGATCCGACAATATCCATCGCACGCTTGATAAACGCATTTCCCGCTTCCATCAGCGGCACATGGCGGATATGGATGAGCGGAAGCCCAAGAAAATCAACCGTGTACGGTTTTGTTGAAATGACATCGTTGTAATCCGGGACAAACTCGGTGTGAACACCGGATTTCTCACAGATATGAACGATCTCCTCCAAGCGGTCATACTCCTTTAATTTGAGCGTGATGATGATACTCTCTGCAATGTTCTTCGAAAGATACTCCTCAAGCGACTCAATCGAGCCTAGTACTGGAATTCCGCGCACTGACTCATTGGTACTAAGGTGATCATCCAAAATGCCAAGGATTTCATAGCCCCACTGCTTATGGGTCAAAACGCGCTCAATGTACGCTTCTGCCGCTTGGCTGAAACCAACGATTAATACGGGTTTGCGGTTAAAACGGCTATTTCCTAATTTCATCAGGATAACACGGAAAATATTTCTCCAGATCACCATAAAGATCGTATTAAAAATGGTCATCCAAAAGATCATCATTCGTGAGAAGCCTACAATCCAGTTATAACCCTCTGTATTGGAGATGGCAAAGAATGCCGCAAATAAAACCAGTGCTCCAACAACATTGACCTTTGCGATCTGCACGGCTTCCTTTCGTCTTCCCGTCATACGGAACGATCCATATAAATGGAAGCAGGCATACAGCACAAGATAACACACAATGATAATCACAAGCGGTGGCCAGTAATTACGGCTGTCAAACGGTGCAAGATTGTCCTGGAGCATGAACTGGATCAGATAACTGATCACATAGGATACGGCTAACACAATAGCGTCGATCACAACGCTGATTGCGGTATAAGTTTGTTGTTTTCCTGTATTCATAAAAACCCTTTCAGGAACTGTTTTTTAGCAGTACATATCATACTTGAAAATCGCAAAAAGTACAACCCCAAATTTCCTATATTTTGAAATTGTAAGAAAAACGTAACTATTCAAAGTTACGTTTTTAAATCTACGTTTTGAAGCTACGACTCAAAATAGCACTTTGGATAAGCAATTATAGCTTTCTCTTTGCCAGTTCCCTGATGTAAGTAAACGTATTGGTCCACAGCTCTTTCTGAATCTGCCAATAGTTCCGAATGTCTCTTCCTCTGAAAAATACCTTCTTGCACTTCTTTCTGGTTTCAACGCCCTCTTTTAAGCCATCGACATAATCCTTACCAAAGCCAATCTTCTTAAAGAAGCACCACTTTACAAAATAACCAACAGCCAGTGTCGGTGCATTTAAAATCAGCTGCGGAAGCGGCATATTCTTGTAGTTCACATACACCGAATTGCGCGCAGACAGCTTTACCTTGAAGCTGTTGTACTTAGAGCCGCTTGTTCCACTGCCCACATGGTACACCTTTGCGGTCGGGCAATAGACATTTCGGTAGCCCTGAATCTTGGCACGATACCCCAGATCCAGATCCTCCAAGTATGCAAAATGAAGCTCATCGAACAATCCAATCTTGGCAAACAGCTCTCTGCGGTACATCGCGGCACCTGCACAAGCAGAAAATACCTCGGCAGGCTTCTGATACTCGCCAACTGGCTGTCCGACACCGCGCTGGAATGCCCAGCCAAGACAGGTATATAAGTCACCGGCATCGTCCATCTTCTCATGATCATGAAACTGAATCATCTTGCAGCTAACCGAAAAGATATCATCGGATGACTCCATTGTTTTGATCAGTTCCTCCACCATCTTCGGGAAAGAACGGGTGTCGTTATTTAACAGCAGTACATATGGTGTCGTGCACATGCGAATACCTGCATTCACACCGCCGGAAAATCCGAGGTTATGCTTCATTACCGCAATCTTTACCCACGGATAATGCTCTCTCATATAGGAAACACTGTCATCCTGTGATGCATTGTCGATAACAAGTGTCTCAAAATCCTTACTGGTCTGACGCTCCAGCGAAGAAAGACAGTCATCCAGAAAACGTTTTCCATTATAATTTGGAATAACGATTGTCACCTTTTTTTCCATTTTACTACCCATGCCTTTCTATTTTTTCT
>CAVFYJ010000039.1:5958-27418 GCA_963626545.1 Acetatifactor sp.
GGATATTCACCTCGCGCAATGAGCTTTTTCTTGCGGATCTCCTTTGCCGTGTGATTTTCCTTGTAATACTCCAGATAAGACAGATTCGGATTGTAGTACGGATCAATAAAGGTAGACAAAATTTCCCACTTGGAGTTTAACAGCATCATCTCGTTTCCAAAACGGATAAAGCGATCGGTCGTATCCTCCATGCCTCTGGATTTCGATTCGTAGTGGAACAGCTTCACATCGGCATCGTACACAACCAGATAACCGGCCTTTCGAACCTTCAAGCAGAAATCCACATCGTTAAAGGCCACCTGAAACTCTTCCTCGAGTCCGCCCACTTCCTCATATACTGAGCGCTTTACAAGCAGACACGCTGCTGTTACTGCTGATACATCCTGCGTTGAAATTGCTCTTCCCATGTAGCCCGGGTCATCCTCGTGGAGTCCCTTAAAGACATGATCGGCCAGGCCGCCAGCACCGACTAAAACACCGGCATGCTGAACGGTGTGATCATTGTACAGAAGCTTTGCTCCGACAATGCCGACCTCCGGGCGCATACAGTAGCCTAACATACTCTGGAAAATATCCGGTGTGATCAGCTCCACATCGTTGTTTAACAGCATGATATACTCGCCCTTTGCGAACTTGAAACCAAAATTGTTGATTGCAGAGTAGTTAAAGCCTTCCTCCCAGTATACCACCTTAACGTTGTCGTGTTCCTTTTCGATCTTTTCATAATAAGCAAAAGTCTCCGGCTGCACGCTGTTGTTCTCAATGATGATAAACTCATAATTGGTATACTCTGCACGCTCAAAGAAGGACTGCAGGCAGACATCCAAATCGTCCACATGATCCTTATTCGGAATCAGAATGGAGACCAGCGGTTCACTCGTAAGCGTAAATTTTGTCTGATACCAGCCGTCCACTGCTCCCTCCTGTGCACGGGCATTCCAGCCGAGACGCTTATAGTGCGCATTCAGTGCCGCCTTTCCAGCCTTGATCGCATATGTCTTATTGCCCTGATTGGCTGCGGTGGACTGATCGGAACATCTCCAGTGATACAAAATGCGCGGACAGTGATAAATCTTTCTTGTCTCTTCGATTAAGCGAAGAACAAAATCGTAATCCTGAGCGCCATCAAATTCTTCTCGCAGTCCACCTAGTTCATCTACAAGTGTCTTACGCACTGCAAGGAAATGGCACATATAATTATTTGCATGGAGCAGATCAAGATTGAAATCGGACTTAAAGTGCGGATAGAAATAATGGACACCGTACTCGTCGGTCTTGTCCTCATCACTGTAAAAAACATCAAGCGAGCTATCGTTATTTAATGCCTGCACGTAGCAAAACAATGCGTCCGGCTCCAGAAAATCGTCGTGATCCAAAAAGGCAACAAACTCACCGGTCGCGGCCTGAATACCTGCATTGGTATTCTTTGCAATCCTCAGATTATCCTCCAACGTGATGACGCGGATTCGCTTGTCGCGCACGCGCCAACTCTCGATCAGACGGGTGAGCTTTTCATCCTCTGTGGAGGCATTTACCAGACAAAGCTCCCAGTTTGCGTAGCTTTGATACAGCACCGAGCGCACCAAATCCTTTAAAAACTTTGCCGGTGTGTGATACAGCGGCACAACAATGGAAAACTTCGGTGCATACGAAAACTTCGTCTTTCTCTGCTTGGAAAGTTCCTGTCTGCTGACACGCATAATGCGAAACCACGTATCGTAGTCGGCGTACTCTTTCTTTGTGAGCTTCTTTTTGAGCCATACCAGACTCTTCTTCGTTCTCACATACTGCGCCTTGCTCTCCTTTAAGAAGTGTCTCGTCGCAATCAATGCTGGATTTAATAAAAGATTCTGTTCGGCAACCACACTGCCAGTTGCATCCTTCTCCTTAAAATGAACCGTAACCGGGTGCTGACCATGTGACGGAATCTCTAAGAAAATTCCGACATGTCCGGCCTTTGGATCGTTGTACTTGGCAAGTCCGACATCTGGTCTGGCTGCCCGTGTGATGCTTGCCTCTACTGGAGCCTTCTTCTCATCGGTTACCGTGATCTCCACTTCATTTTCTGCGACAGATGCTACAGCCCAGCCGGTTGCAAATATTTTTCCGTTTTTTACAAATATCGAATCAAAACAATATTCCATTGCTTTTCCTTTCGCGTTTGGTACCATCCTGCCTTATGGCAGCTTGTAATAACCGTTTTTCAGTGAAAGATTTTTATTGTAATACGGGTCAGAGCCCATCACATGCTTCCACTTATTTTTCATATATTCGGCTTCCCTTGCAAGCCTAGCCTGCTTCTCAGGCGAATCCTCATAACCTCTTGAGCGTGACTCATAGTGGTGCAGATGCGCAAATGCGTCATACACAACCAGATAGCCCTTCTCGCGAAGCTTTAGGCACAAATCTACATCGTTGTAGGAAACGGCCAGATGCTCATCCATGCCGCCCACTTCCTCATAGACATCCCTTCGGATTAACAGACACGCACCGGTCACCGCAGAGGTATCCTGTGAGAAAGAAGCTCGTCCCATATAGCCCGGATCGTGCTGTGGACTCTCCAAAAACTGGTGGAATGCCACGCCCTCCACGCCAACAATGACACCAGCGTGCTGAACGGTATCGTTCTCATATAGAAGCTTTGCGCCCACGGCGCCGACCTCTTTTCGTCTGCCATAGCCGACCATGCTGATCAAAAAGTCTGGATCGATCACTTCGGTATCGTTATTTAATAAGAGAAGGAACTCGCCATTTGCCTTTTTCGCCGCAAAATTCTGAATGGCTGCGTAGTTAAATCCCGTCTTCTTTGAGTGACAGCCATCGTCATTTGCTTTCCAGGTCTCCACATGAATACGCAGATCAAGCTTTTTCAACTTTTCATAGTAGGCAAAAGTCTCAGCCTTCTCACTATTATTTTCCACAATCAAAATCTCAAAGTTTGTGTAAGCCTGCTGTGCAAGAAGCGACTTCACACAGCGATCCAGATCCTCAGTGTGATCCTTATTCGGAATGATGATCGTCACAAGTGGGCGCTCCCGATACAGATACGTTGTCTTGTAATAGCCCGGAAGCGAAGTCGTTTCCACCTTTGCCTCGATTCCATGGCGATCATAATACTCCTGCAATGCACGCTTTCCAGCCTCAAATGCATAGTCCTTACTATCAGTATTGGCTGATGTGGAGCCCTTGTGGCAGCGCCAGCTGTAGAGAATCTTCGGCACATGAACAATTGTTTTGCTCTCATCGATGCAGCGAAGCACCAGATCAAAATCCTGCGCACCGTCAAAGTTTGGACGGAAACCACCGACCTTTTTGATGATTGATGTCTTTACTGCAAAGAAATGACAAATATAATTGTTCGTATGAAGAAGATCTGGATTGTAATCCGACTTAAAATGCGGGAAGTAATGGAATTTTCCATCCTGATCTACCTTGTCCTCATCGCTGTAGAGACAGTCTGCATCGCCATTCTCGTTGATCGCCTTCACAAACTCAAACAGTGCATTCGGTGCCAAAAAATCATCATGATCCAACAGGGCCGTGTAACTGCCCGTCGCCAACGCCAGTGCTTCATTTGTATTGCCAGCAATGCCTAAGTTTTCCTTTAGCTTCACATACTTGATACGTGGCTCTCCGCTCATCAAACTCTTTACCTGTGCGTCAAGTTCCTCGTCCTCCGGGCTTCCGTTTGCCAGACACAGCTCCCAGTTCTCATAGGTCTGCTTCTTTACGCTGTTTACCATGTCTTCCAGAAAGTTTTTTGGTGTGTGATACAGCGGAACGATAATCGAAAACTTCGGATGAAGCGCAAAACGGGTTGTCTTTTCCTTCATACGCTCAACCATGCTCGGATAATTCTTGTCATACCAGATTGCATAGCGCTTCTCATCTGGCTCACAGTCTAAGTATTTCTCCTCAAGGCAAAATTCCTTGATGCTCTTTGCGCGCTGAAGTCTGCGGATGCGTCCCTTGATGCCATGCTGGTAGCGATACGCTGCAAGCAAGCCAGGGCAATCCACTAAGACCTTCAATTCGTCCTCCGGGTGCTCCTTGCTCGTAAATACGGCGTAGCAATTTGTCATCTCACCTGGCTCAAACGAAAACGCAATTCCATACTGGTCAAACGAAGCGTCCCCATAGATGACCTCGCCCACATCGGCACGTCTGCTTTTTGTCACAGGTGCCTCAAGGACGGTTCCATCCTCCTTTTTCACCACCAGGCAGACCTCATCTCCTGCCGTTTCAGGCGCCGCCCATCCGGTACAGGTCACCTTTCCATTTAGATATACCACTGAGTCAAACGAACTTTTCATACGAATCCTTTCCGCCCCAAGCTTTGGCATCTGTTTTACAGTTTCTGCATCCTATGTTTTTTACAGCTTGTATGCGTCGCATACTTCCTTTACATCCCCGAACATTTTCACCGTATGGTTTTCCAGCCATACAACGCGGTTGCACATCTGTCGGATCTGATCTAAGTTGTGGGATACATACAGCACTGTAGTTCCTCCCGCCATCAATTCCATCATACGCGCATGGCTCTTTCGCTGGAAATTCTCATCTCCGACGGACAAGATCTCATCGACGATCAAAATCTCAGGATTGACAACTGTCGCAATCGAGAAAGCCAGACGCATCAGCATACCGGAGGAATAATTTCGAATCGGGGTATTGATAAATTCACCCAGCTCCGAAAACTCCAGTATGTCATTGTAGCGTGATTCCAGAAATTCCTTTGAATAGCCTAGAACCGCGCCATTTAAATAAATATTCTCTTTCCCGGTCAGATCGTAATCAAAGCCAGAACCTAACTCCAGCATCGGCACGATACCACCGCCACGGTACACGCTGCCCGTGGTCGGCTTTAAAATACCAGAAATAATCTTTAAAATTGTACTTTTTCCGGCTCCGTTACGGCCAATCAGACCAATAACCTCGCCTCGTTTTACATCAAATGACACATCCTTCAGCGCCCAGAAGTCCTTATACTCCACCTGGCGCTTCAGCATCTTTGTCACCATCTCCTTGATACTTGTAACCCGGTCATTTGCCATGCGAAAACGCATCGACACATTTTCAACGCGGATTATCGTGTTGTTCTCATCTGCCATTTTTTCTAACTATGCCTTTCCATAACCTGCAACGCGTTTTAATCGTTGAACGCGTTTTTCGTATGCTTAGATATACAGTACAAACTGATCCTGTGTCTTCTTAAATACGGTTCCACCGATCAGGATCATGACCAGTGAGCAAAGCGCACAAATGAAATACTCGCTGATCGCAGGGGAACATCCGTCGATAATAATCGTACGCAGGAATGTTACATAATGGTACATCGGATTAAACTCCATTACCTTTGCCAGCCACCCTGCTCCACTGTTTTCCAGCATGCTGGTGCTGTAAATGATCGGTGTCGCATACATCCACATCGTGGAGATAACGCCCCATAAAAACTCAATGTCATGGAAAAATACCATGAGACTTGAGAGTAAAAAGCCCATACCGACCGCAAAGGAGATCACAAAGATCAGCGCTAACGGAAGCAGCAGAACGGACCAATGCAGATACAGGCCATTGAACAGGCCATAGAAAAAGGTAACCAGCAGAAGCGGAACCATCGACAGCACCATATTGATGCTTGCAGAAAGAACCTTGGTGACCGGATAAATGTACTTTGGCACATACACCTTTGTAATCAAAGATGCATTGCTGGTGATCGCACGCATCGCCTGGTTGCAGCAGTCGGTAAAGCCATTGAACATAACAATACCGCACAACAGATAAATTGCATAATGATCCACACCTGCTCCACGTGCGCCAAGCAGCGTATTAAATACTGTGTACTGGACAAGCATCATCAACAGCGGATTTAAAAAGCTCCAGAACACGCCAAGCACGGAACGCTTGTACTTGATCTTGAAATCTCTTGAGATCAGCTGCTCCATCAAAAACTCATACTTGGCAATTGTCTGAATGAAAGAACCACCTGCTGTTTCCAATCCTTTCTTTTCCCGGCTGACCATGCGAGCACCGTAAAGTGCAAGAAAAAGCAAAACTGCCACTTCAAATACCGCTGCCGTAATGATATTCAATCTGCTTGATCCAATCTGCGGCCAAGCGATCATATCCACCAGCCAGAACAAAAGGAACACGGTTACAACCGTCACAATGCTGACTTTCCGTAAATCATATTTTTTCTTATTCATATTCGTTCTTTATCCTGCTATCACCGTTTTATTCAAAATGGAAGGTATCCTTTAAGCCTAACCACTTCTTATCCTTCTCAGAAAGGATTGGCTCAACACCCTCTGGAATCGGCCATTCAATTCCGATCTCCGGATCACTCCAGAGTACGCCGCCCTCATCACCCGGATGATAGAAATCGGTGCACTTGTAAGCAAACTCTGCCTCATCGGTCAGTACAACAAAGCCGTGTGCAAAGCCTTCTGGAATGTAGAACATCTTCTTGTTCTCAGCCGTCAACTCAACACCAAACCACTTTCCGTAGGTCTTAGAATTTGCACGAAGGTCAACTGCAACGTCAAATACACCGCCGCGGATCGCACGAACCAGCTTGCCCTGCGGATACTGCTTCTGGAAATGAAGGCCA
Source organism: Acetatifactor sp. (assembly GCA_963626545.1). Taxonomy (GTDB): domain Bacteria; phylum Bacillota; class Clostridia; order Lachnospirales; family Lachnospiraceae; genus Anthropogastromicrobium. Next base: position 12,569 of record CAVFYJ010000039.1, read on the forward strand.
CGCAGTACGCCCTTTACAGACATAGACTGATTGTCCTGAACAAACTTCATGTCCAGACCTGCCTCAGCAAAATCATTGTAATTATAAGTCTCTACAAAATATCCTCTTTCATCCTTAAATACGGTAGGCTCGATTACATATAATCCCTCAATGTCACAGCCTGTAACTTTAATCTTTCCCATTTCTTCTTTCCTCCTGTTTTTCATGTTCATCTCATTAAAATTATTCTGCGTAATTTTGCGCCGGTAAGCAATTTATTCCTGCCAATACTTTTTATTCATTGTACACCAGAGCACAAGCTTTCTTGGCAGCTTATAATACTTTTTGCCCAGCTTAAAGCCAATGGCTTTGCAGCCAGACAGATACACCAGACGGATCACCTGGGCATATTCATGATGGCGAATCAGATAGCGCGCAGTGTCAAACACCAGACGCTTGCCCTCTCCGACTGTCTCCACGCCCTGAAAGATCTCCTCATTGTCTGCATGGGAAACTCCGTTATCGAAATTTCGATGAAACTGCTGCAGACCGGTATAGTTGTGGGAGTGAATCACTCTCGCCTCGGCCACGTAAGCGATGGAATAACCCGCATTGATGGCCGTGGCCGCAAAGACCATATCTTCATTGAAGATCGCCTCCGGCAAGAAACCGCCTAGCTCCTCATAAATGCTCTTGCGATACATCGCGCAGGAATTGGAGCAAAAATACGTTTTAATGCCAAGCGTTGGAAGATCAGCCTGTGTCTTTACCCTGCTCTGTGCCGGGTAATTAAAATTTCTTGTAAAGCGCTCGATCGCAGAGTCGGTCTTTCTGGCAAGCTGTCTGGCATATGCCGCAGCGACAAGCGGGTCGTCAAACGCCTTTACCAGATGTTCTACCAGATGCGTGTCTGCTGGTACGGCATCCTGTGTCATAAACAACATCAGATCGGCGGTTGATTTTCTCGCTGCCAGATCTCTTGTCGCGCCATGGTCGAATTCCTCTGGCGCAATGTGATATACTTCCATGTTGGCCGGACAGCGAAGATCTGTCGGGAAGCCCGCTTTATCGGTATTGATCACAATAATGCGCCCTACCGGATGGGTTTGTTTTTCCAGCCGGTCTAAAATCTTTTGAAACCTCTCATCCGGGTAATTGGCCGGGATGATTACATCTACTGTTTTTATTTCTTGCATATCTACCCACATTTCCGCCGATATACGGCTTTTATTGGCAATCTTACTCAGCATACCACAATATGGCTTTTTTGTAAATAGTTACCCGATAGTTCAACAAACACGGCTCGCCACGAATCTAAGCTACTCCTTCCCAGTATACCAGTACAGTGCGCCCGTCAGCGCAAACCAGAACCACGTTGTCGGCACGGTAAACCAAGCCGAGAAGAAGGACAGCACCAGATACAGTGCAATCTGCGCATAAAATAGATAGAGAATTGGATTGCTGCTTTGCTTAATTTTCTTGGTTAGGGCCGCACAGAAACTGCCGAGAATGAGGCCAAACAACAAGACTCCTATCAGTCCAAAATCATAGTATGCATCGTAAATTAATGTCAGCGTATTGAGTTCGGTAATCGTAACTGGCATCTCAAAGGCAACAAGTGACGGGAAAACAAATTTCATGCCTGTGAGTGCAAACATCGGAAACAGCTGCTTTAAGCCATAGGCATGTGTGATGGTGCCCTGCGCAAGTGCCTGTGTCAGACAATTAAAATTGGAGTAATTGTTTGCAATATACATATACGCATACTGCGCAAAGAGCGGCATATTCTCATCCTTCATCTGAAAGATGCTGTTTAAATAACCTGGCTCATAGTTTCGCCGTATTGTCATAAACACTGCTGCTGCAATGACAACTACTGCAATCGCTGCAAAGGCTGCAAACAGCTTCTTTTTATTGACGTTTGGACGCATCAAAAGGAAAATAAGCATCGGAAGCGCCAGTGTCAGAATAAACTGAAACTTTGAGACGCTTAAGATCGGGATGGAAGCTGACAATACGTTGTATACGATCAGCTGAATCACTTTGCTCTTTCCAAGTGATGTCCCCTTCTGGCGGTACTTTAATAGATAAATCAGCGTCAGTGAGTGCGTAAACATGCAGCTGACGGTAAAATAATGGACACCAGAGATGTGGAAGTGGTCATACGCATGCGTCTCACTTGAAAAAAGAGGCACATAGCCTAGGATACACGCCTCCGCAATGAAGGTAGCAAACGTGACAAGGGAGACAATGCGAATGCAGGTAAAGAGTCTTTCCTGAAAGCGTGCTTCCTGATTGGAATCGAGAACGTTGTCTTTGTCTTTGCCATTCTCGTTATCTTGATTTTGGGTTTTTGAGGATGTTTTGTGGTTGCGACTGACTATGCGTTTTTTGCATCTGTTTTCCATGATCTCATAACCCGCCAGAAATAACAGATAAAAGCCACTAAAGGAAAGCCATGTCTGAATGGTCCATGAAGACTGCAGACGACTTAGCTGCATAACGGCAAGCCCTTCTCCCGCTGTCCAAAACAGGGATAATAAAAAGCGAAAGGATACGAGGCTTTGATCCAGACAATAAAAATATATGCTCATCAGCGCAGCAGCTATCAGAATCACACAGCCTGCTGCCACAAAAAAGCCGCTTCGCTCTAACAGTGCCGCAGCTACGGCAAAAGCGCTATATATGGCATAAGGCAGAAGCACCTTGCTGCCTCTGCCCCCCATGTTATTCGCCAAGACCATTTTCAATTCCTGCGATCACGGCCTTTAATGCCTCTTCCTCATCGACACCGTCGCATACAACTTCAATCTCATCCCCGTTTTTTACACCGGCACCGAGCACACTGAGTACACTCTTTGCGTTTGCGGTGACACTGTTAAACTGAAACTGAACCTTTGACTTGTAGTTCATTGCAATTTTGCATAAGATCCCTGCCGGTCTCAAATGAAATCCTGTCATGTTTTTTACTGTGATCTTCTGACTTACCATACTTATTCCTCTTCCTTTCCTTGTATCACAGGGCAGACAACGCTGCCCGTTTCTGCATATTTTTGTTTATTGCGCAATCGTCTCAAATGGCGAACCAGACTCCTGCGTTGCTGTTTCCGTTTCCGAAGTACTTTCCTGTGACATGCTTTCGGACGATTCCGTGTCAGCCGCACTATCGGTACTGTCTGGCATTTCCGTCGTACTTTCCGATGATGCCTCAGTAGTAGTAGTATCAATGATACGCACCGATGCAATCAGATCATCCGTCAGTGTGTATGCACTGTCAAGTGTGAGCGTAACTGGCACATTAATATACTCTCCTGCTTCAAGTCCCCCGACATCAATCGTTCCCTGAAGTGTCTCCGGATCTAAAATATCCAGATCGCCCTGCAAAGCCTGCAAGGTTACCGTCAATGTTGGCTCAATCAATTCATACTCATATTCCTCTTTTGTATTGATTAATTCAAACTGCTGTACATTGACCTGAAAGCTCTTTGTCTGAAGCTGCTCCAATTCAATCGTGACCGAAATCGTGCCGCTTTGTCCTTCTGATAAGGTGATACCCTCTGGCAGATACGGATCAATCGCGATCTCAAACGTTTGATTCTGGCTCGCACCTGTAATATCCAATTCTTCACTTGGAATGCTGATCGTTGAAATGTTTGCAAGTGCCGTCTTGGATCCGGATATCGTTAACAGCTTCGGTGTGTAATCTACCTTGCTGACCACATAACCGTCCGCCGGTGTTCCACTGCTTCCCGCAATGCTGATACTGATTTCCTTTGTCTGATTTAGCCCAACTGTCACTTCGACAGTTTCCTGACTAATTGTAAGGCCGCTTCCCGTCAGCGTGCGATTGTTTCCATCGTACAGTGCAAGTGGTGCCGTAATGCTGCTGCCATCGGTGAGAGCGCTCAAATCGACATTTGCCTTTACCGCTGCCAAGTTGGAGAAAGCACTTGTCGGTCCGCTCACGGTAACACGCGACGGATCACTTGAAAGTGTTCCAACTTGATACCCTTCCGGCAGCTCCTTTGTGATATTAAACTGAACCAAATAGGTCGCCGTTTTTAAGGTATCAAGTACCACCTTCACATACCCCTGTGACTGCGGATATTCCCAACTCTGAATATAATTGGCAGATGATGCCTTTGCAATCTCAATACTAATCTTACTCGTCTCCGGTGCTTCGTTGACATCGCCAATTACCTCCGTCAAATCTGCCGTCACGGTAAAATCATTGGCGGAGAGATAGCGCAGACGGCTGCGATGCAGCTTCACTGGAATTGTAATCGAGGTGGGCTTAGAAATCGCCACCATATTTTTCTCGGCTAGTCCACTCTCGTCGTAGGTGATTGGAACCGTCACACTGCTTGTGATAACCGGATCCTGCGTATTATTTAATACCAGCCACAGAAGGATTGCCAGCACAATGCCGAGAAGCCGAAGCGGGATATTCGTAAGAAAGCGTTTCTGACTTTTATTTTTCATGCCATTTCCTTCCTTTCTTCAATTTGTCCCACAACGTTACCGGCTTGTCATCCTTCTTCTCTCCACCAAGCAGCGCTCGAAGCTGGTCACTGTCGACGTTTCGATAGAGCTGACCATCCTTTGTCAGCGAAACCTGACCTGTTTCCTCGGATACGATCACCGTCAGCGCATCGGTCACTTCACTGATGCCAAGTCCGGCTCGGTGTCTGGTTCCAAGTTCCTTACTGATCGTCTTATTTTCCGACAATGGCAGGTAACAGGTAGCCGCTGTGATGCGGTTTCCACGGATCACAACTGCACCGTCATGGAGCGGAAGGTTATGCTCAAAGATCTGCACCAGAAGCGGTGCACTGACAAGTGCATCTAGTAAAATTCCGGTTGCAATGTATTCGTTCAGCACAAATTTCTGCTCGATGACAATCAATGCACCAGTCTTTGCGCGTCCCATACTAAATGATGCGCGCACAATCGCGTCGATCGTGTCATCCTCATTTTCAAAGACCTTATCCTTCGTTCCTGAAATAGAGAACAATTCAAATAAGTGGTTCGTACCCAGTTGCTCGAGTGCCCGGCGAATCTCCGGCTGAAAAATTACCAAAAGTGCCGTCGCCACATACGGCGCAACCCGGTTAAACACCATTACAATATTGTTTAACTGCAGCACAACCGCCAGAATATACATAGCAAAAATTGCCGCTGCACCTTTTAACAAAATCCATGCCTTACTCTGCTTGATCCATAAAATAATATGGTAAATCAGATACGCAAAAATTGCAATCTCCAGGACATCGCTCCATGTCATGGAAGCCGCCGACCAGCGTATATAATTTTCATAAAATTCTTTGATGGCTTCCATCCCTTTATCCTTTCTCCTGCTTATTCGCGGAAGTAATCATCCAGATCACGCGCATCCTCCGAGAAATCCTCGTCTGAATCTGCTTCCCCTGGCGTTGTTATTGTAGTTACTTTTTTATCGGTTCGGGCAACCGAATATTTTGGAATCGCCCTGACATAATATACATAGTTCTCATCCTCATACTCCAAAAACTCTGTATGCGTCCCATCCAAAAGGAAGCAGAACACATGGAGCACACAGGCAATTAAGATGCCAACGATAATGGAAATGCTTAAATACAGCAGATTCACTGTCACGCCAAATGCCACATTTCCTACGAGTATTGTCAGCACATAGCATGCCGTTCCCGCTGCGATGGCAATCGCCCACGCATAGGAATACGGGAGTTTTCGAATCAAATACACGACAACGATCGTGATAATAAGCGCTGCTGTCAATAGCAAAAGGCGCTCATTGCTCCACGCTGCCTTCACAAAATAGGCAGCCTTTTCCATCGAGGTCAGGCGCACTGCCGCTGTCTCCAACACAGAGCTGTTCTGGCGAAGCGTTAAAATCATGCCATACACAAAGGTACCTGCCGCTGCCGGAAGAACAGCCACCGGACTGCATAAAAGGCCGATCGGAATCGCTGCCGCACCACTTAGGTTCAACATTCCTGCCAAACACATAACTGCAATCAGCCCCGACTGCTTTGGCTTAAAGATAAAATAAGTCAGGAGCAGAAATACAAAAAATGCTGCCGCAATTGCACCGGCTTCTACAGAGATCGCCACCATATGGATGACCACAAAAACCCCCACTAACAGAGAAAGCCCCCCAATCGGCATAACTGCCGCGACCAATGTAAAAACACCAATCTCAGCCCAGGCACGAAATTGCAAACTGTTTGCAAGCTGTCGGTGGATCAGATAAAATACCAGAAACGCCAGCAGACACTTTGTACACACCCGCACATACGCCTCATATCGGCCGTAAACTTCACTTATTTTTTGCCGAAGTTCCAGCAGAGCTGTCATTCGCCTGGCTCCTTTCTGTGCAAAAATCCTCAAATGTCATCAGCTGCTGTCTGTATTGGCGCACCAAAACAGCTGCTGTGCGGTAACGCCTGCTGTAACAGCGTCTCGCCATTACGAGTGCTGCTGTCAGAAATCCCAGATACGCGATGATCCAGATGACAGTAATCGTGATCAATGTATGCTCAGAAAACGAAACCATCTTCATACCGCCTCCCGTGCAGACAATCCCCACCAGCGTCAATAATAAATACGCTGCTGTGTAGCTGATCCAGATCTTAATCATCTGAAAGAACACATAATCCTTTTTCCGGTACCCGCAGATCTCAATTGCACGGCGTTCTTCTCTTTTTTTCATCATCGCCGCCTGTGTCATCATGCGGATTTTTTCCTCACTGATCATGCATCCACCTCACTTTACGGATTTTTGTTTCTTTTTTTATAGTATAACACACATTATTGCATTTTTGTAGAAATTTTTTTATTTTTTCATAAAACAAACAGGCCTCTGTGTACACACACAAAGACCTGCTTGTTATCGTATTCTTATACCGATTTAAAGGTTACAATACGCAAATTACAATGCACGAGTTTCAATGGATATTTCACAGAACCTGTCAATTACAGATCAATGCTTCCAGTGATCTCGCCGTTGATTACGTAATGAGCCTTTCCTTCCTCCGGCTTTACGTATACTTTTAAGTCAACCAGCTCGGAGAGCTTTCTCTTCATCTCCTTCTTCCACATCTCCTCGATGTGTGCGGTGATGCTGCTAACGGTAACTTCCTTTCCGTACCACTGCAGATAAACCTCTCTGGTCTTCTTTACGGTAGTCTTCTTTACGGTTTCCTTTGTCTCTGCAACTGCTGCAGTTTCCTTCTTTGCTCTTGCTGCCATATGTACGATCCTCCCATCTTGGCGATTTCCAATAGTTTTCATATATGATATATGATGTATGAAAACTGCGATGCAAAATGGTTTCGATTCATGTGAAAATAGTTTCGATTCACATGAGCACGAACACAAAATGCATTGATTTGCATTCATACGTGCAACTTATGTCTACACTAGAAGATAATTATACGCTGCGCATTTTAAAAATGCAACCCATTTTGTGGAAAATGGTTGTTTTTTTCTATTTTATCTACTATAATCAAAGTATCTATATCCATGTTTCATAACAAAATGAGCTGCTGTGCCAGCCCGGTCTGCGAAAGGCACAGAGAAAAGAGGTTTTTATGACATTCCTGAAAAAAAATTCCGTCAGTCTGCTAATCGGCCTTTATGAGCTTGCGTTGGGAATTTTGTTGCTCATCAACCCTACCGGCTTTACAACTGGCATTATCATCGCCTTTGGTGCGGTCTGCCTGATCTTTGGTATCGTTCAGATCGTCTTTTACTGGCGAAAGCCATTTGCAGAAGCCATGTCCCGCCTGTACCTGATGAAAGGTCTTGTGAGTGTTTCCGTTGGTCTGTTTTGTACCTGTTTCTCCCACTGGTTTTTGGAGACCTTCGTGCTGCTCTCATTTCTTTATGGCATTCTGCTGTTAGCCTCTGGCTTCTACAAGGTTCAATGGAGCATCGATCTTCTTCGCCAGAAGGAAAAGCGCTGGTGGATGGGCGCTGTAAGTGCTGCACTGACAATTGTATTTGCTTTATTGATCATCGGAAATCCATTTCCATCGGTAAATGCCACCTGGATTTTCTCCGGCATCGCATTGATCGTGGCCGCTGTTGTGGATATTGTCACCCTACTTTTAATCCGCGTGCTTGTCAATGCGAAGCTGCCAAAGAAAAAAAAGAAAGTGAAGGAAACGACAGAAACAATAAACGAGACAAGTACAGCAAGTGATTTAAATGATTCAGCAGTTTCCGATACCGCAAATGATTCAACACAGTCCAGTACTTCAGATTTTTCCAATAAAGAATAAAAAAGATTCAAAAGAAATACGAAAAAAAAGATCAGGTAGCGTTCTTGTCTGCCTGATCTTTTTTATGATTTTTGTTCTAGTTTTTCTAAGAATTCAATAAAGTCGATCGTTTCGATTCAACCTATTTTTAACGAAACAGCTTCTCTACACGCTCCAGCTCCGCGCGAATCTGCAGATGCTGTGGACAATGACGCTCACAGAAGCCACAATTTTTGCAGTCTGCAATCAGCTTACCGCCGTCATTTGTGTAACGATCATACATTTTCTTCGCATGTTCCTTCAGACCGTATACATTATAATAAGTAAACATATTGAAGATCTTCGGGATCTCAATTCCTGCCGGACATGGCTGACAGTACTTGCAGCCGGTACAATACAACTCGCTGAACTTCTTTAACTGCTCCATCGCCTCGCCAAGCTGCTGCCACTCTTCCTTTGAAAATCCTGTGCTGTCGGACGCAAGTGCGGCATTCTGCTTTACCATATCAAGCGTCTGCATACCGGACAGTGCGCAGTTCAAATCTGGATTTCCCAGAACAAACTTAAACGCCAGCTCATATGTAGCAATGGACTTCTTTCCAGTCAGCTTTGCGTACAATTCAGTCGGTGCTGCCAGTCTTCCGCCGCCTACTGGTCCCATTGCTACGGTTCCAAGTCCCTTGGATGCAGCATAATGAAGCATCTCCTCATTGCTTCGATCAAGCAAATTGTACTGAACAAGCATGCTCTCCATTGGGACGCCACGTTCCTCAGAGCGATCAATGATGTGCTTGATCGCAGATGGATCGTCATGGAAGGAGAAGGAAATATGACGAATTAAGCCTTCTTCCTTTGCCTTTGCCGCATCTGCCAACAGATCCTGCGCCATGATAGTTCCATCAAATTCCTTGCGATTGATTCCCCAGAAATGATAAAAATCAATGTGATCGGTTCCGAGCTTGTCCAGACTATGCTCGAGTGCGCGCCGGTAATCTCCCGGCTTTTTACAGACATCAAGCGGAATCTTTGTTGAAATCAAAATTTTATCACGGAAGCTCTTTACGGCCTTTCCGACTGCCTCTTCACTGTTGCAATTGCAATACTTTGGTGCCGTATCAAAATAGTTGACACCCTGACGGTATGCCTCTGCCACCATCTCATCTACCTTGTCCTGATCCACATACATTTTTCCATCCTTTTCAAACTCCGGAAAACGCATACAGCCAAAACCAAGTGCGGAAATCTTCTCACCTGTGTTGCCAAATTTTCTGTAATTCATACTACATTCACCTTTCCCTTCTATAACTTTATAATTCTATAAATAATTACTGATAGCAAAAGCTATCACTCTTGCTATCAGTATATCATGTTTCTCTGCTCCAAAAAAGAAATTATCCTTTCTTTTTAATGGAATATTTTTTATTACCGTTATAAATTATTCTTTAATTTTATTCAGCCAGTCTTTACGACGATCCTTCACATTTGTGATGGTGCCATCTGGATTCTGGATCTTCATCTGATCAAGAGAACTTCTCATGTTCTCGCGAATTGCCCTGAGGTATGCCTGACGAAGCGCCTGCTGCTCCTCCTTCTCAGCCTCTGTTAAAGTTCCTGCCTTCTGCTTCTTTGCCAGCTCGTTGATTCTAGCGATTTCTTTTTCTGTTACCATAATTATTCTGCCTTTCTTTACTATTCTTTGTTATTCTTTGCTATTCTTTACTGTTCTTTATTTTTGTTTACTTTGTTTTTCTTTGCTTTATCGTTGTTTGCTTACGATTGTTTCGTTTTACGCCTCGGTCACTACCTTTACATTGACAACCTTCATATTTTCTACCGCATCCGCCTGGAAGCCATCGTTAACTGCATGAATATCCAGATTCTTAAACGTAAAATCAGATAACTCATACTGTGCCTTGTTTGGCTCTACGTTAAAATAGGTCTCACACTCACACTTACAATTTTTCATTGTCACATGATCCGCATAGGACAGCGGAATGTCTTTTCGATCCTTCAGATCATAAAACTGCGTCCAAGGATTGATGTTAATGAAATTTGTAATGTTGCCCTCGATCTCCTCGAGTGTGATATACTCGTAATGCTGTGGCGTATCTGGGCGCATCTTTAACCAAAGCAGATTACTTCCGCTTCCCACCTTGATGCGGCGAAGTAAAATGTTCTTATTGTGCACCGATTCCGAACCACAGGTCAGGCAACCGTGGCAGAAACCATATACGCAATCCTCGACGAGAATGCGCTCATTGGCACCATTCTCCGGTGCTGTATCGGCCCACGGGCCTTTTCCACCCTTAAGCACAACGGAATCATCATTTACTTCAAGATAACAATTCTTAACCAAAATATCCGTGCATACATCAATATCAATCGCATCGGTGCTCGGTGCCTTTACTGGAGCTGCCGGGGAGAAAATGCGGCAATTTACATATTTAACATGGTCGCAGCGATACAAATGCGTCGTCCAGAAATGAGAATTTTGCAGATTTAAGTCCGCGATCCACACATTTTTGCAATTTGAAAGATAAACGAGGCGCGGACGCTGCTCATCCTTATTGGTACACTTTGGGTTCCAACTGCGGCGCAGCCAGAATGCCTTCCAGGAACGAAGACCATTTCCGTCGATGGTTCCCGGTCCGCACATGACAAAGCCATCCAAGCCGTCTGCATTGATCAGTGCTGAAAAATACAGACAGCTCTCACCCTCAATTCTTGTCTCACACACCGGATAATCGGCGCAGTCATCGCTGCCCTTTAACATACCGCCCTGTGCGACATACAGATGAACGCCCTGCTTGAAAAATAGCGCTCCCGTCAGGTACGTGCCTGCCGGAACCACGATCACACCGCCGCCCTCTGCCGCTGCCTGATCGATCAGTGCCTGAATTTCCTTTGTATGAAGCTTTCCATCATCGAGAATTCCATATGCAGTCAGAACATACTGCTTTCCAAGCTCCTCCAATGAAGGTGCCTTTGTATCATAAAACCATCCGTCAATCGGGGTGCCGTCCGGAAAGGTTTCAAATGTATCTGTATTTTTTATTTCCATATGAGATCCTTCTTTCTTCTTTTTCATTTTTCCTTTTTCATTCTTCATTCTTGTTTTTCACTTTTTTCATTCTTCTTTTCGTTCCCGTTTCATCTTACCATGACTCGAAAGATTGTTCAAGACTTTCCCGTAATGTTTGTTATTGCTACCAGGTGAAAATAAGAGTACAATGAAAGAAATATTAATATAATAAGGAAGGTACATTCTCATGAAAAAAGTATGTGAATATGAAGGCTCCTCTCTCTGGGGCATGAATGGCGGTCAGCCAGAAAGTCCAGACGGAACGCTTCTTGTCTACGCAAAAAAGCCGGATCTTCAAAATTTCCAAAACTGCATCTGGAAACTCCAGATCCACCCAAATCCGATCTTCTCACGCGACGGAAAACGAATCTATTTTAATCATCCAGTCAGCGAGAATCGCACCGAAGCATGCTTTGTTGAGATCGACGAGCTGTTAAAATAAAATTAATTGCAAAATAAAACTAATTGTAAAAGATGAAAGAAACAAAAAATAGCCATGCTGTTTTGCATGGCCTGAAAGGATTTTAGATTTTACATGGAACGACCAAAAACGACCCACTACCAATTTTTCAGCAATCGTGAATGTGAATATTTTCCCTGTCACAAAGACGCGGACCCGGACAACTTCAACTGTCTTTTTTGTTACTGCCCGCTATATGCACTCGGCAAAAAATGCGGCGGCCAGTTTCGTTATCTTCCAAGTGGCATCAAAGACTGCACAAATTGTACGTTTCCACACAAGAGGGAGAATTATAAAGCAGTAATCGGACGATATAAGGATATCGTCGAACTTTTGAAACGAGATCTATAAATAATTGTGGCTGGTATCTGCAATCCTATTATTGATTCAGATACCAGCTACAGATCTTTTTTGTCTCGGCCTGATGGGTGCGGCTGACTGGCACGATTCGTCCATCTGCCATATGAAGCTGTGTTCGCTCAAAACGCACAACCTGCTTCAGATTCACGATGTAACTTTTGTGGCACTGATGAAAATAGTCCGGCAACCCATCGGCCAGATCTGTCAATTTGTGATACACACGAATTTCGCCGTTTTTCGTGTAAATATACACGTTATGCCCACGACTTTCCATGAAGCAAATCTCATTGCAGTCGATTCGCTCTACTGTCTGTCGCATTGACAGCATCAGTTGTTCTCTCATTTATGGTCACCTTCCCCTCTGAAGCATTTCTTGTTTTTCTTTCTTATATTTCTTATCTTTGTTCTCATACTTCGCGTTTTATTTGCTTTACTAACTTTCTTAGTATACAAAATTCTCTGATCAAAAACAAGCTGTGCCAAAAAGTGTGCTCAGTTGTGACGCATTTTTGCGCACACTTTTCCCGTTTTTTGTCACACCATATTGTTTAATTTTGTGATAAAATAAACTTTAGTAAAATAAAGGAGGGAGTTTTTGTGTCGAAATTCAGCAACCATCTAAAAAAGTTAATCAATGACAGCGGGGAATCGATCTCCTCGCTTGCCCGCAACATCGGAGCAGAACGCACTTCCATTCATAAGGCACTCTCTGATGAGCGCATCCTTTCTTATAAAACCATTCAGGCATTAGCACGCCATTTCAACCTTTCTGTGGACGCCAGAAAAGAATTTTTTCAATTGTACGATATTTTACTTCAAGGGGAGGAAACTTACAACAATCGCCAGGCAGTTTGCCGCCTGTTAAACGATTTGGCTTCTGTTGATTTTTCCATGGCACCTCCACCAGAGGTTTCTTCTCTGAATATCTCGGAGCGCCTAATTAAGGGTGAGTTTGCCGTTCGAAGCGCCATCCGCTCGGTCTTAATCTATGAAATCTCGCACACGGAAAATGCCGAGTTTTATCTATATCTTCCAAGAAAACTTGACTTGACGATTGATCTTATGGAATCATGGCTGGATAATCGTGCATTTGAAGTAAATGAACTGCTTTGCTTTGAATCAGGTGCTTACTGTGCTACACAAAATCTCGACCTTTTGCATTCCGTTATTCCATTATGCATTGCTTCTCGTGGTCAATACAAGCCTTACTATTTTCACGAAACGCCAAAAGCAGCATCGCTCTCACCGATGGGATATTATATCATATCGCCTCATTATCTGATTCTGTTTTCAGAGGATTTATCCACTGCACAGATTCTCGCAGAAGAAGATCTTTTGCAATATTATCGTATTTTTTTCAAAAATCTTCTCCTGCAATGCGAGCCTTTAACGCAATGCAATTCCGATATGGCTGGGGTTTTAAATGAATATATTACAACTGCTATTCCGGATTCTTTGCATATTTCCATGCCACAACCCTGTATTGGGCGTTATATTACGCAGGAGATGGTTGAAAAATATATGAATCGTTATCAAATCTCCCTTGAAGAATTTCTTCCACTGATTAACCAACACTTTTCGCTTCTACGTCAAGTTGAGAGTAATTATTATACTCTATTCACAGAGGAAGGTCTTCAAGATTTAATTGATAATCGTACTTGTGACGACTTACCACAGCAATTTGTTCCACATCTTGACAAAGAAGATGTCTGCGATTTTCTAAAAAGGCTATATGCGGAAATCGAAAATGGAACGGTCCTTGGACTGATTGCCCGCCCGACGCAGCTTCACTTGCCCAATTATCTGTCGATCTACATCAATCCACAGACGGGTCTTCACATTTACACAACCTTAAAGTTTGTCTTTGGCTCTTACTGCTGCAATATCCATATCACAGAAGAGTCCATTCGCAGCCTGTTTCTTGATTTCTTTCACTCGCTGCCAGAGAGCGGTCTTGTCTACTCAAAGGAAGATACGTTGTATCTGTTAAAGCAGCATATTGCAAGAATGGAATCATCCATTGAAAATAAAGAATAAGAATCTCATATTTCCATTTCTGAGAGACAATAAGAGAACACAAAGCGGCAATTTCTGCCTCTGCGTGTTCTCTTATTTTTTATCTTTTATGAAATTTTTTTACCAGCACTTTTTGCATTTCTCATAACCCTGATTGATTGCATCGGACTCCGTTACCTGTCGTGCATTCGCCGGGTTCATGTTTCCGCAATTGTTTCTGCTGTGATATTTAGAACCAGTGGCAGACAACCATACCATGTTGCCTACCGGCTGAGTTGGCGCTTCGGTCTGCGGTGCTTGTGTCGGTGCCACTGTCTGCGGCTGTGTGGACGGTGTCTGCGCCTGAGCCGCCGTTTGTGTTGGTGCTGCCTGCGTCATCGTCTGTGGATCAACATCACTCAAATAAGAGGACAGAATATAGGTAGTCGCACCGTTAAATACAATTGTTGCCCAACCGTCGTCATCGCGGTTTAATACCTGAATCTGATTGCCCGGTCCAAGCTCACCAACGGTACTGCTCGTATCGTTTGGTTCCTCCTTTTTCGTGCGGAGCAATCAATAATTAATTTAATTTATAAGGATTTGATTGCTTCACACAGTACTAGGATTAGTTTAGCACACTTAGACTCGGAATGCCTTGAACAACCCCGCCCGACGTGTCGGACGAGGATTCCATTGCAGCCGTCAGGATT
>CAVFYJ010000040.1:0-12641 GCA_963626545.1 Acetatifactor sp.
CGCTCAGAGAGAAGCTTTTTTGCAAGATCGGTGCGCGCATTCAAAATATAATCGCGGAAATTCTGCCCTGTTTTTGTTTTGAAGTAAATAGTAAAATACGATTCACTCAGGTTGACAGTTGCAGCAACGTCTTTTGCCTTTAAGTTGCTATTTAAGTGAGTGCTGATATATTCCTTCGCAGTCTCGATGATAGGATCAGAAGACTCTCTAAGTCGGCGATAGCTGTCAGACAGACTGCAAAAACCGTTTGCAAGCCAGTCAATAATAGCCTCAATTGAGTGGCACAACAAAAGTTCATCGGAACGTATGGCATCCTCTGGAACGAAGTCGGTATGCTTTGCGGCAAAACGTATGCGGATGTTTGTGAGTACATGGATACACATTCCGCGAATAAAATCCGGCGGAGGCATATGCGTAAAAAAGAGTGAGCGCACAAACTCAGAACAGCATTGTCTTATTTCACTGCGGTCATTACGCTCAATGCAGGTAATCATCGGATCAAAAGCAATGGATGAAACAGAAAAGTCAGGCTTTTGGCGACAGATCATGTCTGTATCGTAGACATCGCCTGAAACCTCGTATATATGATAGGATAATGCACGAAGCGCAGCCGAATAAGAGGCAGAAACTTGTTCAATCCTGTCATTTAACGTGCCGATTGCTGCATAAAAGCGTATGCCTGTCTGCTCTTTTAAAGAATGTATACTCCCAGAGAGAAGTTCAGTAAGTTCTGCTGTGCCCTGAGATGTATCATTGATAAGTAAAATAAGCTGCTTTTCACTGAAAATCCATAACTCATGCCGCTTTTTTGAAAAAGTGGAGGAGAAACTCGTGCGTGCTTGTTCCAAAGATGACAAAATACTGCCTTCTGAAAGTGCGGCTGTACATACGACGATGCGATAAGGTGCATCAAAAATATCCAGTCCAAGCATTTTTTTGCGTCTGTCTAATTCGCTGTTTATTCGCACTTCATTTAAAAGAAGCTGGTTTAAAAAGAAAATTCGAGAACTTTCCATGAGCTCATCTAAATTGGCAGAGGTAGAGTTTACGCTGTGTTCGGAAAGTATTTCTGCACACTGGTGCGAAAATTCGGCTTTGAACTCCTCTAGATTAAGTGGCTTAAGAAAATATCCGTTCGCTCCGTAACGGATTGCTTTCTGCGCCAGTGAGAAATCATCATAACCGCTTAAAATTAAAAAACGGCATGAAGAGCCGGAAACCTTGACGCGGCGAATTACCTCAAGCCCGTCAATCTGCGGCATTTTGATATCGATTATGACAATATCCGGCTTATATTTGTTGATCATATCGAGTGCCTCCTGACCATTGGAAGCAGCAGCAATAACCTGGGCGTGGTAATTTTCCCATGGAACAGCATTCCTAAGACCGTTGCGTATTGCAGCCTCATCGTCAGCAAGCAGAACCCGAATCGAAACAGATTCCATGTAAGTTCCCCCTTTATTCTATTGGTTGTTTTATTTTTTCTGTTACGTGCAGATATTAGTAATATTCTAACATGAATAGAAAAGAAAATCAATGAATATCGGCTATGTAACAAAGTGAATAATCAAAAAATGTTACATGATGAAAAATGTTACATAATCAATGAAAAATGCTGTTGAAAATTGTTATTATTCATGATAAAACTAAGACACGATGAACGGACAATCGAGTTTTATTGTAAAACTGGATAAGCCGTGAAAGGAATGAAGGAGGACAATTGTAATGAAAAGAAGAGGTATGAGTCTTGTACTGTGTGCAGCAATGGCAATGGGTACTGTCGGCGTGATTCCGGCGATGGCAGCTGATGATGTGACCACTATCACATATTGGGTAAATGACCGTCACGACAGCGAGTACATGACCGAGATGATCGAGAAGTACAACGAGGAGAATACAGACGGTATCTACATCGACATGCAGATCATCACAGATGATTATGAGAATATGATTTCTCTGGCATACACAGGCGGAACTGCACCGGATATCATCGGACAGAGCGTTACCTTAAAGAATTTCGTAGATAACGATATGCTGGTTCCGTTAAACGATTACATCGACGCAGATGAGGAGTACCAGAAGGTAAATGAGCCATACGATCACGCATACGAGGGCTTAAACTACATGAACGGCAATCTGTACTGGGTATATTCCGGCATGAGATCTGGCGTTCGTATCGAGTATAACAAGGATCTGCTTGAGAAGAGCGGATATACCGAGATTCCAAGCACTCTTGACGAGTATATCGAGATGGCAAAGAAGATTACTGAGGACGGAGACGGCGAGTATTACGGAATTGGATTTACTTCATCTTCACCATTTGAGCGTCAGCTTGAGATGGTTGCGCAGGTATCTGGAATTTACTACTATGATTATGTAAATGGTAAGTTTGATTTCAGTGGATACAAGGAAATTCTTGAAAAAGGAAGAGAACTTGTTGAGGTTGCTTATCCGGATCAGCAGGGTGTTGATAACATGAGAGCACTGTTTGCAGAGGGCGAGTTCGCACTGTGGGGCAACGCTTCTCAGGAGGCAGGTGTATTCACCAGCCAGCTGCCGATCGAAGATTTTGAGTGGGGCGTAGCAGAGGTTCCGTCTCTTGATGGCGAAATCAAGGGTGCACTGCAGACCACACCATCTAAGGGCTACGCAATCATGTCCTCTAGTGAGCATCCGGACGAGGCTTGGAAGGTAATTCAGTACTTCCAGTCTGAGGAGTTCTTAAAGGGATACTTAGAGAATGGTTACTGTCTGCCGATCACTACCTACATGGATGAGAAGATCGACAAGTCCAAGACTGGCCGTCTGGCAGACTTCTCCTTACTGGATTACGAGTCTGTATATCCGGCAGTACCGACCATCAACTTGACAGGTGATGACTACAGAACCGTTCTGTGGAATGCAATCATGGGCTATGTTGAGATTGATGATGCGATCGAGGATCTGAATACACGTTACAACGAAGCATATGACGCAGATATCGCATCAGGCAGCGTAAAGAGACTTGTAATCGAGGATTATGATCCGCTTCATCCAAGTGCAGGAACTGCTACCTATCTGGATGAATAAAAATAGACAGCCTGTAACGGCATCTGAATAAAATGGGAAGGCTGTTTCCAAAAAAGATCGGAGACAGCTTTCCCTTTGTTGTGGCATTATTTGGAGTCATATGAATTATAGAAAAATAAATCATGCTTGCATGAAAAACAAAAGGAGGATTTTATGAGCCAGAAAAAAATGACTTTTTCACAGAAAATCCAGAAAGCAAAAAACAGCGGAAGCATTTCTGCAACGTTTATGTTAGTACCGGCTGTGTTCTTTCTTTGCCTGTGTTCGATTTATCCGTTCATCTGGATTTTTCGCTATGTAGCCTGTGATTACAATGGATTTAAGTCCACATTCACCGGTTGGAAGAACTTTCAGCGTATGTTAAATGATACGGTTTTCTGGAACAGCGTATTGCATACATTTGAATATGCATTTTATAAGCTGATCTTTATCATCCCATTAGCATTGCTGATGGCAGTATTATTAAATCAGAAACTTATAGGTTCCTCGGTATTCAGAGGAATTTACTTCATGCCGACTGTCATAAGTACTTCTATTTCAGGTATGATATTTGCATTTATCTTTGCAACAAAGAACGGTATATTAAATGCATTGCTTGAGAATATGCATCTGATCAGTTCCCCTATCAAGTGGCTGAACAGTCCAAGTGTTGTTATGGTTGCAGTTACGATTCTGGCCATCTGGGGTGGATTTGGTAACTATATGTTGTACTTTATCACCGGTATGACAGGTATATCGGAAGATGTATATGAGAGTGCCAAAATCGACGGTGCAAATGGAGTGCAAACATTCTTTAAGATTACACTTCCGATGCTGGCACCTGTATTAAAGGTTGTATTGATGCTTGCTATTACCGGAGCATTCAAGGACTATGAAGCAATCATGGTACTTACAAGCGGAGGTCCTGGTAATCGTTCCATGGTAATGTTCCTGTATATCTACAATATTATCTTTGGTTCTTCGGGAAGTTCCAGTCAGGCACAGATTGGTTACGGCGCACTGCTTAGTGTTGTAGCGGCTGTAATCGTCGGCATTGTAACAGGTATTTACTTGTTTGTTTCTAAGAAACTTGATGATGTGGTATAACTAAGGAGGAGATACGATGGAAAAAACTCATGCAGTATATTCAACAAGAACAAAGATCGTCCGTCTGATTATCTGGCTGTTTTTAGCATTTGTGGCAGTCATCACAATCTTCCCGGTATGCTACGTTGTCTTTGGTTCATTCAAGGAAAATAAAGAATTGCTGGTTGGTGGTTCTAACATTTTCCCAACTAAGTGGGTGCTTGATAACTATGTGCAGGCATGGAAGCAGGCAAACTTTGCAACTTATACGTTCAACAGTGTATTTCTTAGCTTGGCTGTTATGCTGATTTCATTAATCAATGCCAGCATGGCAGGATACGTATTCGCAAGAAAAGATTTCAAGGGCAAAGAACTTCTTTATATGCTCTTTGTAGCGTTCATGTTCATCAATGTAGGTTCTGTTTCCCTTCGTCCTTTGTTTGAGCTGGCTGTTAAGCTGAAACTCAACAAGAGTCTCTTTGCAGTAGCTATTATCTCCGCAGGCGGCGGACAGGCAACATTTATCTTCCTCTGCAGAGGATTCGTAAACTCCGTTCCAAAGGAACTTGACGAGGCTGCAAAGATGGATGGATGCGGATTCTTCAAAATCTACTATAAGATCATTCTTCCAATGTTGAAGCCAATTTTAGCTACTATTGCGCTTTTATCCTTCAGACAGGGATGGAACGAGTATATCCTTCCTCTTGTATTTACAATGACAAATGACAAGCTTCGTCCTTTGACTGTAGGTGTCAATATGTTAAAGAATGCCGGAGACGGTACCGCAGCATGGAATATTATGTTCGCAGGTGCAACAATTTCAATCGTCCCGATCTTGATCGTTTATTGCTGCTTTAGCCGCTTCTTCATGGGTGGTCTGACAGCAGGAGCTGTAAAGGGCTGATGAAAATGCAGACCGACAATTTGTAAATCACGAATTGTCGGTCTTTTTTAAAATCAAAGATAACTGCTCATGGACTCTACAGCTGCAGTTAGGTTGCCACTTTAAAATAGAAAGGATTTACAGTGATGCATATTATTTATGATACACCTACTTATCCGAAATTAGGAAATGTTTATCCGGGTGATTATTACGAAGCACTTCCATATGATGAATTTATTAATAAAAACCAGCCGCTTCCGGAAGGAAAAAATGTCTTTGATATCCGCGATTTCGGTGCAAAGCCGGAGAAAGACCTGTTAAATACAGATGCATTCTTAGCAGCTGCAAAGGCATGTGAGCAATCAGGCGGCGGAGTGATTCTTGTTGCAGGCGGCTCCTATTGTATGGGAACGGTATATATTCCATCTCACACAACGCTGTTTATTGCAGCGGATTCTGAAATTAAGGCATCGCGTAACGTGGAATTGCTTTTGGCAAAGGAAAAGGAACAGGTCGATGACAGAAAAGGCGAATCCAGTGAGGGTGCCGTGGTTCGTATAAAAAATGCAGTTGATGTTGTGATTACGGGCGGCGGACGCATCAACGGAAGCGGCGAGTGGTATGTTTATGAGCCAAGAGAAGTTCCGGCGCTGACACCATTTGAGACAAGCCGACTGCCAAGGCGCGATCAGGCAAAAGAAATCAATACTATTCCGGGAACAATTCGCTATTATTATCGTCAGAGAATTCGCTACTCAGAGGATAAATACGGCGAAGGAAAGCCAAACTTGCAGCGTCCGGCGGCACTTGTATGGGTGCAGGACAGCAAAAATGTAACTTTTGATAATATCACATTATACGATTCCTTAAGTTGGACGCTTCATATTGAGAGTTGTGAAGATGTTACGATCAAAAATATGGTGATCGATGACAACCGTCATGTGGCAAACTCTGATGGTGTCGATATTACTGGAAGCGACAATGTATATGTAGAGCATTGTTTTATCTCCTGCGCAGATGATGGAATTGTCGTAAAAAATCCAATACGCACAGGACGTGCGATGAGCCATGTACATGTGAGAGACTGCATTGTTGTAACGGTAATGAATGCGTTTAAGATTGGTACCGAGACAGCAAACGATATCAGTGATATCTTGGTTGAAGATTGCACGTTCTGTATGCCTGATATTTATCCGGGTTCCGTTTCCGGTATCTCTTTGGAGTCCTGCGATGGCACAAATCTGTCCGATGTCACCATACGAAATATTACGATGGATAAGATCGTCTGCCCGCTTTATATCTGCTTAAACAAACGAAATCGTTATCACGAGCCTTATACGGATGAGGTTGGCGCAAATCGCTATTGGGGCGGAAACATTCGTAACATTCGTATTGAAAATATTCAGGCAAGAGATGCTGAAATACCGGCGATCCTGACTGGATTTGAGACGACGAAAAAGGATGGAACAATTGTCCGCAAACCGCTTGAAAATATTACCGTAAGCGGTTATCATGTTGTATATCGTGACAACAAAGAGATCATTGAGATTCCAGAGCACTTCGATGAATTTTTGGAGGATTATCCTGAGAGCAATGCACACGGCGATGTCGATGCATACGGCATCTGGGCGCGTCATGTCGATTCTCTTTGTCTGGAAGATATTAATGTCGTGCCAAGAAGCTGCAATACAAGGGAAAAGATTCGTCTTTATGACGTAAAGTAAAAGCTTAAGGTCGGCAAATAAAAAAATTGAGGAGGATAATGGCAATGAGCGGATGGAAATTAGACCGCGATGGATTTGTGACTCATTTTATGGTATCAGGTCCGGAAACGCAGGCCTATTTTAACGAAGCAACCGATAAAAACCAGCTTCGTTACGAGGCATATCTTCGTTCGGTAATTGCAGAACATAAGCCACTTGGTGAGACTGGTATAATCAAAGTCGGTGAAAAGAGCCGTCTGGGAGAGGAATGGAATTATTATTATGATAGCGGAAGCTGTTTTGTAAATATCTCTACTTTCTATTCCGTGATGAAGCGTGTACGTTTTGACGTGGCATCTGTGCTGGAAACGGAAAATGATATGGAAGTCTCGGCAGTGCTATGGTCTTATGCGGCGGTAGATGTATACTGCAATGGCGTACTGGAAGGTACATTAACTCAGCCTGTATACAAGCCAATCCAGAAAAAAGAGCTGACATTGCACTTAAAGGCAGGACGAAATTTGATCTATCTGGCATGTGAAAATCTTGGCGTGCGCGATACCAGAAGCGTAGTTGGCTTGCAGATTGCAGATCATGTGGACGAGATTATGGTGTCCGTACCAGATGAGAAATGCGCTGAAACCGCAGCAGTGGCAGAAAGCTTCTTAGACAGTGCAATTTTAGAGACAAAGAAGTTACGTTTTGATTGTCCGGCTCCAAAAGGAACCGTCTATACATATCATCATTATGAGGAAGATTTTGCAAAGGCAGCGATTCCGCCTGTCTGGTATCCGGTAGAGGGAAAGAGTGAGATTGAACTGGAGGATGGTCAGCCGTTTGTGACAGTAAAGATTGACTCTGATAATCTGGTGCTTAAGAGAATTTTTGAGCGCACCGAGCAGCTTGTACCACAATATGCGGCACATGAGGATGGAAGTCCACTTAGCTTTGAGGAAAACAGGGAACTGATTTTTAGAAGAATTGCCGATGTTATGAGCGAGAGTCGCGGCGAGAAGTTTGGCTTCCCGATCTCCAACATCCTTGTAAGAAAGCATTTCAACGATAACTCCATGGACGATGAGCGCTTGATGTATGAGATGCTTGAGATGATCGAAGATCGCTACGACTGCTCTGACTTTTTGATGTGTGGTTTAATTCGTTACCTGCACAACTATCCGGTCGAGGGTGCATTAAAGGAGCGAATCAAAGATGTGATGCTACATTATCGCTACTGGATGGATATGGACGGCTTTGATGGCATGTGCTTCTGGAGCGAAAACCATGCGCTGATGTTCTATACCTGTGCAATGAATGCAGGAGAGATGTACCCAGACGAGTATTTTCTTCGTGCCAAGATGACGGGAAAAGAACTCCATTTATATGGAAGAAACAAGGTCTTACAGTGGCTTGATGATGTCGAAGAGTATGGCTTTGAGGAGTTTTTGAGCACCGTTTACATGTGCGTTACCTTTGCAGCACTCATCAATGTGGTCGATTATTCCGAGCCGGAGATTTCAAAGCGTGCGGCAGCGATCACCGATAAGATGCTCTCTATGTTGGCACTTCACACTTATAAGACCGGTATCGTGGCACCAATGGGCCGCGTGTATCGAAGCGTACTGTATCCATTTGATCAGGGTGCGATGGCACTGATGAATCTGATCAATCCGAAGCTTCCGTATACCTTTGGCGAGGGCTGGCTTGGCTTCTATGCAAGCAGTCGTTATTCGATTCCGGATGGACTGGTAAAGCTGATGGAGGATGACGTTGAGACCAACTACACCACTGGAAATGCGAGAGTCTATCTGGAAAAGAATGAAGATTATTGTTTGACGAGTGTGGCATCCCCGAGAGAGCCGTTCACACGCTGGGAGAATGAGACCCTGAAGGAAAATGTGGATATCACAACCCACAACTTTACAAAGTCCTTCAACGAGCGTTTCCATGGTACTACCTATTTTAGACCAGGTACTTATGGCTATCAGCAGCATATGTGGTATGCGGCACTTGACGGCGAGGCAAGTATTTTTGTCACCCATCCGGGTTCCACATCTGAGGAGGGCGATATGCGTCCGGGTTACTGGCATGGAAATGGCGTGATGCCGGCGTTAAAGCAGCAGCATGGTATTCTGGGTGGCATCTATGTAATTCCAGAGGAGCATCCGATTGGCTACACCCATTTGTATTGTCCGGAGTGCCGCTTCGATGAAGTCATCCGCGAGGGCAACTGGACCTTCCTTCGTAAGGCAACTGGTTATCTGGCACTGTGGTGCAGCGAGCAGCTGGAAGTGCACAACGGCATGAACTTTAACTGCGAGCAGCGCGCATACAGCCGAAATGCGGCATATCTGTGCGTTTGCGGAGGAAAGAAGAGCGATGTAGACTTTGCAGCATTTATAAAGCGTGCAAAGGAGACTACACCGTCTTACAATAAGGAAATGAAGTCGCTCACCGCACAGGGATTTGAACTTACTTATGTGGCGTGTGAGGATGCAACGCAGTTCTTATAAATATAGGAACAAAAATTTTACTACTGGAATCTATAAAAAAATACATGGCAATCTAAAGTTAGATGTGCTATAGTAAAATAAAGAATAACATGTCGCAGCTTGCATGCAAGAGCATAAGCTGCGGCAAAAAACAGGAGGAGAAATTGTTATGCAGATGACAATGAGATGGTACGGCAGCAAATATGATACCGTTACCTTACAGCAGATCAGACAGACCGCTTATGTAAAGGGAGTTATTTCCACACTTTATAACAAGATGCCGGGAGAGCTTTGGACCTATGATGAGATCATGGCTCTTAAGAATGAGGTAGAGGCAGCAGGCCTGACCCTTCCAGGTATCGAGAGCGTAAACATCAGTGATGCAATCAAGACTGGTGCACCGGAGCGCGATAAGGATATCGACGCTTACATCAAGACACTGGAGAATCTTGGTAAGGCAGACATCCACATGGTATGTTACAACTTCATGCCAGTATTTGACTGGACACGTACCGAGTTAGCTCGCGTGAGAAAGGATGGTTCCACCGTTCTTGCATACAATCAGAAGACCGTAGACAGCATCGATCCGGCAAAGATGTTTGATTCCATTTCAAACGATATGAACGGAACCGTTATGCCAGGCTGGGAGCCAGAGCGTATGGCAAAGGTTAAGCAGCTGTTTGAGGAGTACGCAGACATCGACGAGGAGAAGCTGTTTGCAAACTTAAAGTACTTCCTGGAAGCAATCATGCCAGTATGTGATAAGTACGACATCAACATGGCAATCCATCCGGATGATCCATCCTGGAGCGTATTTGGTCTTCCACGTATCATCAATAACAAGGAGCACATCCTTCGTATGATGAAGATGGTAGATAACCCGCACAACGGCGTTACCTTCTGTACCGGTTCTTACGGAACAAACTTAAACAACAACTTAGTTGAGATGATTCATGCCCTGAAGGGAAGAATTCATTTCGCACACATCAGAAACTTACAGTTCAACGACGGCATGAACGATTTCGAGGAGTCTGCTCATCTGTCCTCTGATGGTACCTTCGATATGCATGCAATTATGAAGGCACTGTATGACACCGGATTTGACGGAATCATTCGTCCAGACCACGGAAGAATGATCTGGGGTGAGAAGGCAATGCCGGGATACGGTCTGTACGACAGAGCACTTGGTGCTGCATACTTAAGCGGTCTGTGGGAGTCAATTGTAAAGGAGAATCAGAAATAATGAAACTGACATTACAGGATGTAACACAAAAGAAAGACGAATTCGCAAAGGCAGGAATTACACTGCCATCCTATGATATTGAAGAGGTTCATAAGAAGACCCTGGAAAATCCAGTATGGGTTCACTTTGGCGCAGGTAACATCTTCCGTGGCTACATTGCAGGTCTGCAGGAAGATCTGTTAAACAAAGGCGCTGCAGACAGAGGAATCATTGCAGCAGAGACCTTTGATTATGATATTATCGACAAGATCTACAAGCCACATGAGTCTATGACACTGATGGTAACCCTTCTTCCAGACGGAAGCACCTCCAGCCGTGTAATTGCAAGTATCGCAGACGGAATCAAGGCAAACACCGCTGACGAGGCTGAGTATGGCAAATTAAAGGCGATCTTTACCAATCCGTCCTTACAGATGATCAGCTTTACCGTTACCGAAAAGGGCTATGCACTGAAGGGAATCGACGGAAACTTCCTTCCAGTTGTTGTATCCGATATTGAGAACGGTCCGGCAAGCGCAAAGCATGCAATGAGCATCGTTGCAGCACTTCTTTTCGAGCGTTTCAAGGCAGGTCGTTATCCGCTTGCTGTTGTCAGCATGGATAACTGCTCTCACAATGGTGAGAAGCTTCAGGCATCTGTCATGACAATCGCAAAGGCATGGGCAGAGAAAGGCTTTGTAACCGAGGAGTTTATCGCATACCTTGGGGACGAGTCCAGCATCAGCTTCCCATGGAGCATGATCGACAAGATCACCCCAAGACCGGCAAAGGCTGTTGAGGAGAAGTTAGAGGCAGCAGGTGTTGAGGAGATGGCTCCAGTTATTACTTCCAGAAATACCTACATTGCACCGTTTGTAAACGCAGAGGGACCGCAGTACCTTGTAATCGAGGATAAGTTCCCGAATGGCCGTCCGGCTTTGGAGAAGGCTGGTGTTTACCTGACTGACCGCGATACCGTAAACCGTGTAGAGCGCATGAAGGTTACAACCTGTCTGAATCCGCTGCACACCGCACTGGCTGTATACGGCTGTCTGCTTGGCTACAACCTGATCGCAGACGAGATGAAGGATAAGGAGCTTGTTGGTCTGATTCGTCACATCGGTTACGATGAAGGTATGAAGGTTGTTACCGATCCGGGCATCCTTTCTCCGAAGGCATTTATCGACGAAGTTATCGAGAAGCGTCTTCCGAATCCATTTATGCCAGATACACCGCAGCGTATCGCAACCGATACTTCTCAGAAGATTACCGTTCGTTTCGGTGAGACCATGAAATCTTACATGGCAAGCAGCGAGCTTGACTGTGCATCTTTAGTGTACATTCCGCTTGCAATCGCAGGATGGCTTCGTTATCTGCTTGGAACTGATGATAAGCTTCAGAAGATGGAACTTAGCAGCGATCCGATGTTAGCAGAACTTCAGAGCAAGCTTGCAGGTGTAGAGGCTGGAAAGCCAGAAACCTACAATGGTCAGCTTAAGGAGATCCTTACCAACAAGACAATCTTCGGCGTTGATATGTACGAGGCTGGTCTTGCAGATAAGGTAGAGGGCATGTTTGTTGAGATGCTGGCTGGCAAGGATGCAGTTCGCAACACATTAAAGAAGTATGTAGACTAATATACGTTACGAATATAGAATTTCGCCGCCCTGGCAACAGGGCGGCAATTTGTGCTTTTTAGAAAAGACACAGAAGGGAGAAGGAATGCTGAATATCGTATTTGATATGGATGGTGTGATTTTTGATTCCGAGCACGTATGCGAGCGCTGCTGGCAGGATTACAAAGAAAAATATCAGTTAAAAGACGTAAAGAGCATGTTTCATGCTTGCATCGGCACAACCGTTGAAAAGACAAAGGAAATCGTGTGTGGCTATCAGGGCGCAGATTTTCCATATGAGGAGTTTCGAAAGGATACATCCGACCGCTTCCATGAGATTGAGGAGGCAGAGGGGCTTCCAGTCAAAAAGGGAGCAAGAGAGCTATTGTCTTGGTTAAAGGAGAGTGGTGCGCATGTCGGACTTGCATCCTCCACGATAAGCCAGACCGTAATCCGCCAGCTGACACACGCCGGACTGGTACAATATTTTGATGTGATTGTGGGCGGCGAGATGGCAGAAAAGAGTAAGCCAGAACCAGACATTTATTTAGAGGCATGTAGGCGCATGGGTATTGACCCAAAGAGCGTCTACGG
>CAVFYJ010000040.1:12715-27209 GCA_963626545.1 Acetatifactor sp.
GACCCAAAGAGCGCCTACGGTGTGGAGGATTCCTTTAATGGTGTACGCTCTCTCTATGCGGCAGGGCTGTATCCAATCATGGTGCCAGATTTGTTAGAGCCAGATGAGGAAATGCATCGTCTGGCAGGTGAGATTTTACCAGATTTGCTTGCGGTAAGAGAGTATCTGAAAACGGCTACGTCCCCAAGAAAAAGTCAGGAAACTGGTTGTCAGGAGGATGAGCAGGTATGATCCCGTATTATCTGATTTCTCTTTCTGGTGCCTATGACAGTCAGCCTTTTTGGAAAGAAAAGTCCGACTGCATATGCATTGATTGCACCGATGTTTCCGGCAGCCTATATTTTTGCAGCGATGAGGCACGCAACGAACTGACAAAGCGTCTAGCTGATGTCCCCGTAAATGTACTTCATTTCATTGACTCTGGTGATTATCATTATCTGAGTCTATTGTTTTTGCAACGAATTGATCACCCATTTAGCCTTCTGTTATTTGATCATCACTCAGACTGCATGGAGAGTGCGTTTGGCGGCGATCTGTTAACTTGCGGCAGTTGGGTTCTTCGTGCATTAAACGATCTTCCCAATTTAAAAAGAGCAATCTTAGTTGGACCAGCGGATGAGGATGGCACGGCGGGACAGCTGTTAGCCGATTCACGCATCGCATGGGTGACAGAGGAGGAATTTTCTGCACGAAAAGAAGAACTATACAAGGCGCTTTTGGAGTGGCCAGTCTACATCTCACTTGATAAAGATGTGTTAAATCCCCAAGAGGCTGTCACCGACTGGAGCCAGGGTCATATGAGACTTTCAGAGATTCTGGACTTTTTAGAGACGGCAAAAGCATCTGGCACGGTTTTTTGTGGCATGGACGTGTGCGGCGAGCAGAAGGCATCAGAGGAAACGTCCGGTGCAGGAACCGGCGCGCAGACAAACAGCAATACCAATGAAACAATCGTAAGTTATCAAAAAGACTTGACTTTTTCGCTTTACCGTGTCAAAATATAAGCAGATCGAAAAGATAAAGGAAAGGAGAAACCGTGTGCGCTGACAGTTTTTCATCATGGACCGCTAGCAGCTGTCAGAAAAGCACACGGCAATTAGAATGAATAAAAAAATTAAAAATCCTGAGACTGATCATCTGTTTCAGGCAATCCTGACACTGAAGGATCTTGACGAGTGTTACGCCTTTTTCGAGGACGTATGTACCGTAAATGAGCTTCAGTCCATTGCGCAGCGTTTTGAAGTCGCTTCCATGCTGCGCCAGAAGAATACGTATCTTGAGATTGCACAGAAGACAGGTGCATCCACCGCCACAATCAGCCGTGTAAACCGAAGCTTAAATTTTGGAAGTGACGGCTACGAGATGGTATTTGAGAGAATGAAGGAGTGAACTTACCGGAAGTCCAAAAACAATAGAGGATATATTAGAGCAAATAACCTCATTGCATTTTATTGATGAGTGTTGAGTTACTTCAAAAAACTTGATGCAATTTAATTACTTGTTGATGGTATTTGTGAAACAAAGTTTGTTCTCTTGAAAAAAAAAACAAAATATACTAACATAGAGAAGTACAAGTGCTGCAAGGTGCTTGTACTTTCATTATGATTTGTTCTACAGTTCACGCGTCACGTTAGACTCGGATAAATCTCATGCTTGCATGAAGATTTGACGAGTCAATGTGACGGAGTGGACGCCCGTTCATGAACAAAACAAAGCTGCGAAGCAGCGGCGCACGGAACGTGCGGTTTTGCGAATGGGCGTCATGTGAACTGTAGTCATTAAAGAAACTTTGCACAGACAGCCACTGGCTGTTGGAAAGGATAGAAGATGACTGGAAAGATTGCGTTGATACCAGGTGATGGAATTGGTCCTGAGATCGTGGCAGAAGCCAAGAAGGTACTGGATACCGTAACGAAAAAATATGGACATGAATTTGAATATGAGACCCTTCTGATGGGCGGCTGCTCCATCGATGCATATGGCGAACCGCTGACAGAAGAAGCACTTGAAAAGGCAAAGGCAAGTGATGCGGTACTGCTCGGTGCAGTAGGCGGCAATGTTGGAAATTCAAGATGGTATCAGGTAGCACCAAACTTAAGACCGGAGGCAGGTCTGTTAAAGATTCGTAAGGGATTGGGCCTGTTTGCGAACATCCGTCCTGCAAAGCTGTTTGCACAGTTAAAGGATGCTTGCCCGTTAAAGCCGGAGATCGTTGGCGATGGATTTGATATCGTCATGATGAGAGAGCTGACCGGAGGCGTATACTTCGGAGAACATAAGACAGAGGAAGTCGATGGCATCCGCAAGTCTACCGATATTATGGCATATGATGAGAATGAGATTAAGAGAATCGCCATCAAGGCGTTTGAGATCGCAAGAAAGCGTGGCAAGAACGTAATCAGCGTCGATAAGGCAAATGTTCTGGATACCTCCAGACTGTGGAGAGCCGTTGTCGATGAGGTGGCAAAGGATTATCCGGATGTTACTGTAAAGCATATGCTTGTTGACAACTGCGCAATGCAGCTTGTTATGAACCCGAGACAGTTTGATGTCATCCTGACCGAGAACATGTTTGGTGATATCCTCTCTGATGAGGCAAGTATGATCACTGGTTCCATCGGTATGCTGTCATCCGCAAGTCTTGGTGCAGGTAAGCTCGGACTTTATGAGCCAAGCCACGGTTCCGCACCGGATATTGCAGGAAAGGGCATCGCAAACCCGATCGCAACGATTCTCTCCGCAGCAATGCTGCTTCGTTACTCCTTCGATCTGGACGAGGAAGCAAAGGCAGTTGAGACCGCAGTAGAGCAGGTTTTACAGGCAGGTTACCGCACCGTTGATATCATGTCAGAGGGCATGACACAGGTTGGCACCGTTCAGATGGGCGATCTGATCGCAGAAAAGATTCTTGGTTAATAGAGGGGGTTTTTACACCATGAGAAGTGATAATGTAAGAAAAGGAATGCAGCAGGCACCTCACAGATCCCTGTTCAATGCATTAGGATTTACAAAGGAAGAGATGGACAAGCCGATGATCGGTATTGTCAGCTCCTATAATGAGATTGTTCCAGGTCATATGAACCTGGACAAGATCGTAGAGGCCGTTAAGTTAGGCGTCGCAATGGCAGGAGGTGTGCCGGTTGTATTCCCGGCCATTGCTGTCTGTGATGGTATCGCCATGGGTCATGTCGGAATGAAGTATTCTCTTGTAACAAGAGATCTGATTGCAGATTCTACCGAGTGTATGGCAATGGCACATCAGTTTGATGGTCTTGTTATGGTTCCAAACTGTGATAAGAACGTACCGGGTCTGTTAATGGCAGCAGCCAGAATCAACATCCCGACCGTATTTGTCAGCGGCGGCCCGATGCTTGCTGGTCACGTAAAGGGACAGAGAACCAGCCTTTCCTCTATGTTCGAGGCAGTTGGTGCTTATGCAGCAGGTAAGATGACTGAGGAAGATGTATACGAGTATGAGTGCAAGACATGTCCAACCTGCGGTTCCTGCTCCGGTATGTACACCGCAAACTCCATGAACTGTCTGACCGAGGCTCTTGGTATGGGTCTTCAGGGCAACGGAACCATCCCGGCTGTTTACTCCGAGCGAATCAAGCTTGCAAAGCACGCTGGTATGAAGGTTATGGAGATGGTTGAGAAGAACATCTGCCCAAGAGATATCATGACTGAGAAGGCATTCATCAATGCACTGACCGTTGATATGGCACTCGGATGTTCCACAAACAGTATGCTTCATCTTCCGGCAATTGCAAGAGAGGCTGGCGTTATGCTTAACGTTGATATCGCAAATGGTATCAGCGCAAAGACTCCGAATCTGTGTCACTTAGCACCGGCAGGTCACACCTACATGGAGCAGTTAAACGAGGCAGGCGGTGTATACGCCGTTATGAACGAGCTGTCTAAGAAGAATCTGCTGAACCTTGACTGCATGACCGTTACCGGAAAGACCGTTGGCGAGAACATTGCAAATGTTGTCAATAAGGATCCAGAGGTTATCCGTCCGATCGACAATCCATACAGCCAGACTGGTGGTATCGCCGTATTAAAGGGTAATCTGGCACCAGATTCCGGTGTTGTAAAGCGTTCCGCAGTTGCACCGGAGATGATGGTTCATGAAGGACCGGCCCGTGTATTTGACTGTGAGGATGATGCCATCGCAGCCATCAAGGGCGGCAAGATCGTTGCAGGTGATGTTGTAGTCATCCGTTACGAGGGACCAAAGGGTGGCCCAGGTATGAGAGAAATGTTAAATCCGACCTCCGCAATCGCAGGTATGGGCCTTGGCTCCAGCGTTGCACTGATCACAGACGGACGTTTCTCTGGTGCTTCCAGAGGAGCCAGCATCGGACATGTATGCCCAGAGGCAGCTGTCGGCGGACCGATTGCACTTGTTGAGGAAGGCGATATTATCGAGATCAACATCCCGGCAAACACCTTAAATGTACGCGTATCCGATGAGGAGATGGCAAGAAGAAGAGCAGCATGGACACCGAGAGAGCCAAAGGTAACCACTGGTTATCTGGCACGCTACGCAGCACTCGTTACCGATGCAAGCAAGGGCGCTGTTTTACAGGTTCCGGGAAACAACAAATAATAAATAAAAGAAAGTTAGATAAGTCAGATAAATAAAGGAAGGGAAACGTAAATATGGAGTTAACAGGATCAGAGATTATAGTACAGTGTTTAAGGGAACAGGGCGTAGATACCGTGTTCGGCTATCCGGGCGGCTGCATTCTTAACGTATACGATGCTCTTTACAAGCATTCGGATGAAATTACACATATTTTAACCTCCCATGAGCAGGGCGCGTCTCATGCAGCAGACGGCTATGCAAGGGCAACTGGAAAGGTAGGCGTCTGCATGGCGACTTCCGGTCCTGGTGCGACCAACCTCGTTACCGGAATTGCAACAGCATACATGGATTCCATCCCGATCGTTGCCATCACTTGTAACGTTGCCGTTGCACTCCTTGGAAGAGATTCCTTCCAGGAGATTGATATCGCTGGTGTGACCATGCCGATCACCAAGCACAATTTCATCGTAAAGGATGTAAATAAGCTGGCTGACACCATCCGCCGTGCCTTCAAGATCGCAAAGGAAGGCCGTCCGGGTCCGGTCCTGATCGATATCACAAAGGACGTTACGGCAAACAAGGCTGACTATGTGCGCAAGGAGCCAGAGCAGATCAGACGCATCACCGATACTATCAAGAAAGAGGATATCGAGGAGGCAATTAAGCTGATCGAGGGCGCAAAGAAGCCATACATCTTCGTTGGTGGTGGCGCAATCGCATCCGGCGCATCCGCAGAGTTAAACGAGTTCGTTCACAAGATCGACGCACCAGTTACCGATACCTTAATGGGCAAGGGCGCATTTGACGGTACCGACCCGCTTTACACCGGTATGCTTGGTATGCACGGAACAAAGGCTGCCAACAACGGCGTAAGCAAGTGTGATCTGCTTGTTGTTGTCGGCGCTCGTTTCAGCGACCGTGTTTACGGAAATGCAAAGAAGTTTGCTTCCAATGCAAAGATTCTTCAGTTTGATATTGATCCGGCTGAGATCAACAAGAACATCAAGACTGATGCCAGCGTAATCGGCGATATCAAGGTTATCTTAGAGGAGTTAAATGCAAAGCTTCCGCAGATGAATCATAAGGAATGGATCAAAGAGGTAAAGGATTTCGAGGAGACACATCCGATGACCTATCACAAGGGTGTATTGACCGGACCATACCTCATCGAGAAGATCTATGAGGCAACAAACGGTGAGGCCATCATCTCCACCGAGGTAGGTCAGCATCAGATGTGGGCAGCTCAGTACTATAAGTACAAGGAGCCAAGACAGCTTCTGACCTCCGGCGGATTGGGAACCATGGGCTATGGCCTTGGCGCAGCAATCGGTGCAAAGATGGCACGCAAGGATAAGCTTGTATTCAACATCGCAGGAGATGGTTGTTTCCGTATGAACATGAACGAGATCGCAACCGCAACCCGATACAACATCCCAGTAATCGAGGTTGTTGTAAACAACCATGTACTTGGTATGGTACGTCAGTGGCAGGATCTGTTCTACGGACAGAGATATTCTCAGACTGTATTAAACGACCGCGTTGACTTTGCAAAGGTGGCAGAGGGACTTGGCGCAAAGGGCTACACCGTAAGCACCTGCGAGGAGTTTGATGCTGCACTCAAGGAAGCAATCGAGCTGAATATTCCAGTTGTCATCGACGCACAGATCGACAAGGACGATAAGGTATTCCCGATGGTAGCACCGGGCGCACCGATCAGCGAGTGCTTCGGAGAAGAGGACGTTGCTGAGAAGTTCGGAAGGTAAAAATTAAAAATAAAATATCAGAAGAATGCTAGAGTATAGAGGCACTGTATGGAGACATGCAGTGTCTTTTTTGATGAAATCGAAAGCAGGAATGGTTTCTTGGATGTATTTATTATCTTCGTGGCGGTTGTAATGAAAAGTGACTGTTTTGGAATCTTCGTCATAGCTGTCAATTCTGCCCTTAAACAAATCTTTGACGTACGCGTTAAAGCGTGCTATACTCTACTCACATAAGTGGAAAGATTGAAAATAATAGGTTGTGGAAGGAGTGAATTGAAAATGAATGAGAAAATGCAAATCCTTTTTATGCAAACAAGACTGATTCGGCTTGCTGCTGAAAAATGGAATACTTCCATTATTGCGGATATGTATTTGAAAGAGAAAGGAACAAACGAACAATGAAAAAAGAGCGCTGGCGTCTGTACGCGAAAAAGGCGGATTTTGCGGCCATCAGCAGAGCATACGGCATCAATCAGGTGACGGCAAGAATTATGAGAAACCGCGATGTCGAGACAAAAGAAGAGATTGAAAGCTACTTAAAAGGCACACTGGATATGTTGAGCAATCCATCATTAATGAAGGATGCAGACAAAGCAGCAGTCTTGCTTGAAGATGCAATTATGCACGACGAGCTGATTGCAATCTCAAGCGATTTCGATAACGATGGAATCTTTTCTGGTCTTCTCTTAAAGGAAGCGATCATTGAGCTGGGCGGGCGCGCAGCGATCTTTACCCCAAATCGTGTGACGGAAGGCTATGGTGTCAACAGCCGTATCGTGCAGGAGGCACATGCGCAGGGCGCGAGCGTGCTTCTTACCTGTGACAACGGAATTGCCGCATTTGAGGCGGTCGAGGAAGCAAAAAAACTTGGCATGACGGTCATTGTAACCGATCATCATGAGGTCCCATTCGAGGAGAAGAACGGAAAGAAAAACTATATGCTGCCCATCGCAGATGCCATTGTTGACCCAAAGCAGGAAAACTGTGCATATCCATTTAAGAGCCTGTGTGGAACAGGTGTAGCTTATCAGCTAATGGCACTACTATTTCGCCGCATGAAACGCACAATGAGCCGGCAGGAAATTTTTTTGCAGTACACGGCAATCGCGACGGTGGCAGATGTCATGGAGCTTGTCGGAGAAAATCGAATTCTCGTGCGCATTGGATTGTCCTATCTGAATCACACGAATCACGTTGGTCTTCGCGCACTGATGGAGGTGTGTGGCATCTCGCCGGAACAGATTCGTGCGTATCACATCGGCTTTATCTTAGGCCCATGCTTCAATGCGGCGGGACGACTTGACACGATTGTCCATGCGCTGGCACTTTTGGAAGCAAAGGAACACGAGCAGGCACTTATCTTAGCAGGTGAACTGTGGGCGATGAACGAGGAGCGAAAGGAACTGACGCGAGTGGGAACGGAGCGTGCGGTGGACATTATCGAGCATGCACCGTGGAAGGACGAGCGCGTCTATCTCATTTACATACCGGATTGTCATGAGAGTGTGGCGGGCATCATCGCAGGTCGCCTCCGTGAGCGCTATTATCGCCCCGTGCTTGTTTTTACTGATGCGTCGGAGGACGGGCAGATCAAGGCATCTGGCAGAAGCATTAATGACTATGACATGTTTACGGAACTCAGTGCATTTCGCAATTTGTTTCTTCGTTTTGGCGGTCACAAGATGGCGGCTGGTCTGACGATGGAAAAGAAAAATCTGGAGACCTTGCGGGAAGGACTAAATGCTCGATGCACCCTCACACCGACGCAGCTGATGCCGCTTGTCATGATTGATGCCGCGATGCCGCTTGGCTATATCAGCGAGGATGTCATTGCCGACTTAGAAAAGCTCGAGCCATTTGGACGCGCAAATGAGAAGCCTTTGTTTGCCCAACAGCATTTATCCGTACTTCGATTATCGCGCATCGGAAAGAACCGAAATGTAGTCAAAATGTCTGTCATGGGACCGGAGGGAGTCGTGATGGATGCGCTCTATTTTGGGGACACGGATGTGTTCTTTGATTTCCTTGAAGAAGAATATGGACGGGACAATGTGGCTGCTGCGCTTCGTGGAATGCGCAATACAATTGACCTCGCAGTGACATATTATCCACAAATTAACGAATTTCAGGGCAAAAGAAGCTTGCAAATCGTGATACAAAACTATTGCAGAGTTTCGTCAAATTGAGTATAATTAAGAAATCGGATTATTATTCAACACCAGTAGATAAGAAGTTTCCCGTTTCGAAAGCGGTGAGATGAATAGTAAAATTAACGAAACAAAAAAGTTTTGAAGGGAGAAATGGTATGAGAATCGGAATTCGTGCCCATGATGTAAAGGCAGATACATTTGAAGGGCTTGTAAAGGAAATACACAATGAGGGGATGCATTGCTGTCAGTTAGCAGTACCGAAGGCAGTTCATGAGTTCCCAACCCAGAAGGAGGTCTTAACTCCGGGTATGGCACTGTACATGAAGGAAGTGTTCGCAGAGAATAAGGTAGACGTTGCCGTTCTTGGCTGCTACCAGAATCTGGCAACCCCGGATGAGGCTGCATTAAAGGATACCATTGATACCTACAAGAGACATATCATGTTCGCAAGTCTTCTTGGCGCAGGCGTTGTTGGTACCGAGACAGGCGCTTGCAATACTGAGTACCGCACCGAGCCATTTTCCTTTACCGAGGAAGCACTTCAGATCTTTATCAAGAATCTGCGCCCAGTTGTGGAGTATGCAGAGAAGCTTGGCGTGATCGTTGCAATCGAGCCAGTATGTCGTCACATTGTAAACAATGCAAAGCGTGCCAGAAAGGTGCTGGATGCAATCGACTCTCCAAATTTACAGATCATCTTCGATCCGGTAAATCTGCTTGATGAGTCCAATTATCAGGACTATCCGGCAATCTTCAAGGAGTTTGTTGAGATTCTTGGATCAGATATTGCCACCATCCATGCAAAGGACTTCAAGATTGAGAATGGAAAGCTCTTAAGCTGCGCATGTGGAACTGGTCAGATGGATTATGAGTTTTTACTTCGCTATATCAAGGAACATAAGCCACATATCCATGTGCTGTTGGAGGATACCAATCCATCAAATGCACAGCAGGCAAGAAAGTTTATGGAAGACAAGTATGCAAGCCTATAAGCTTTGTATTTAAATTTTTTAATTAAGTTTTCTAATTAAGCTTTCTAATTAAGTTTTGTAATATTCAAAAGAGTTACAAATTTCAACGAAGTAAATGCAAGGACTGAAATGAGGAAAAGAGGTGTCTGCTATGAATCCACAAGAAGAAGGATTAATCCCACCAAAACCTTCGGTGAAGGCACCGGCGAATTTTACATCGCCGGAGGAGTTATATAAGGAATTAGAGGAGAGCGTTAGAAAGTATCATCCATCTAGCGATTTGTCACTAATCCGCAAGGCTTATGAGGTTGCTCTAAAATCACATGGAGATCAGCGCAGGCGCTCCGGTGAGCCATACATCATCCATCCGCTCTGTGTTGCCATCATTCTGGCGGAGCTTGAGCTGGATAAGGAGAGTATCGCAGCGGGCCTTCTTCACGATGTGCTAGAAGATACCCCGGTAACACTCAAGCAGCTGATTGATCTGTTCGGCGAGGAGATCGCATTCTTAGTTGATGGCGTTACAAAGCTGACGCAGATCAACTGGGATATGGATAAGATCGAGATTCAGGCGGAAAACTTGCGTAAGATGTTCCTTGCGATGGCAAAGGATATCCGAGTTATCATGGTTAAGCTTGCCGACCGTTTACACAATATGCGTACCGGACAGTTCTGGAAACCGGAGACACAAAAGCAAAAGGCGAAGGAGACACTTGAGATTTACTCGCCGCTTGCTTCCCGTCTTGGTATTTCCAAGATTAAGACGGAGCTTGACGATTTGTCGCTGATGTATTTGCATCCCGATGTGTACAAGGAACTGACTGAGAAGATCTACAGCACGCAAGAGGCGCGTGAGCGCTTCATTGACGAGATCAAGTCAGAGGTTGCCGTTAAGCTTGAGGAAGCAGAGATCAAGGCAGAGATTTCTGGTCGAGTAAAGCATCTGTTTAGTATCTACAAAAAGATGGTCAATCAGGACAAGACACTGGATCAGATTTATGATATTTTCGCCGTTCGTATCATTGTCGATACCGTAAAGGATTGTTACGCAGCACTCGGTGTCATCCACGAAATGTACCATCCGATCACCGTTCGTTTTAAGGACTACATTGCGATGCCAAAGCCGAACATGTACCAGTCCCTTCATACGACACTGATCGCCAAGAATGGACAGCCGTTTGAGATTCAGATTCGTACCTTTGAGATGCATCGTACCGCTGAGTATGGTATCGCAGCACACTGGAAGTACAAGGAGCGCGGATCGGGTGATACGACCGTCCGCGATGAGGAGGCAAAGCTTTCCTGGCTGCGTCAGATCCTTGAATGGCAGAAGGATGTTTCCGATAACAAGGAATTCATGAGCATGGTAAAAAATGACCTTGATTTGTTCTCGGATAACGTATACTGCTTTACCCCGCAGGGCGATGTAAAGAATCTTCCGGCAGGCTCCACACCGATTGATTTTGCCTACAGCATTCATTCCGCAGTTGGAAACCGCATGAAGCAGGCTGCGGTCAACGGTAAGATGGTTCCACTGGATTATAAGATTCAAAATGGTGACCGTATTGAAATTTTTACGTCCCAGAATGTTAAGGGACCGAGCCGCGATTGGCTGAACATTGCCAAGAGTACACAGGCAAAAAATAAGATCAATCAGTGGTTCAAGCAAGAAGGAAGAGCTGGCAACATTACCAGAGGAAAGGAACTTGTTGCAAGCTGTGCCAAGGGTAAGGGCTTTGAGATCAGTGAGCTGACAAAGCCGGAGTTTGTCAAGAAGGTTGTTGCGAAATATGGTTTCCGTGATTGGGAGTCGGTATTGGCAGCAGTCGGACACGGCGGACTGAAGGAAGGTCAGATTGTAAATAAGCTGATTGATCTGTATCAGGAGTCCAAGAAGAAAGCGCCGACCGATGAGCAGGTATTGGCAGCCGTAATCGAGGGCAACAAGAGTAAGCCGGTGAAGATTCGCAGCACCAGCGGCGTTCTTGTAAACGGTGTTGTCGATGTCAACGTTCGTTTCTCCAGATGTTGTTCTCCAGTTCCGGGCGATGAGATCGTCGGATTTATCACCAGAGGACGAGGCATTTCCATTCACCGTACTGACTGTGTGAATGTAATGGTGCTTCCAGAGTCCGAGAAATCGAGACTTGTCGATGTCGAGTGGCAGCAGGAAAGTATTCATTCAACAGAGAAATTTATGGCAGAGATCAAGATTTATTGCAACAACCGTATTGGTATTTTTGCAGATGTCTCGAAGATCTTTACCGAACGCGAGATTGACATTGCGTCTATGAACTCAAAGACGAGTAAGCAGGGAACGGCAACCATCAACATGTCGTTTGAGATTGGCGGTGTAGAGGCACTTCAGCAGCTGATCAACCGCTTAATGTCGGTCAATAGCGTCATTGATATTGAGCGTTCCAATGGCTAATACAAAACAAAATAAGCAAGAAGGCAGAGAACGGAGATGGCAGGCAGGGTGATTGGCCCTGCCTGTTTTATGTCAATCACTTCGGATGAAAGTCAAAGTCATGGGTGTTCTCATAAGCTTTCTTGTATGATTTATGATTTTCAGTAACAAATGAAAGGAATGGGTGATTGGATGAGAATCGAGACAATTCACGTAGGTGAGATGGGAACAAATTGTTATCTGGCATGGGATGAGGCCACAAACCGAGGCTTTTTGGTTGATCCGGGTGAGCAGGCAGAAAAAATCATTCGGGTGTGCAGCCGTTATCAGGTAAAGCCGGAGGCAGTACTTTTGACACATGGCCATTTTGATCACATCATGGCAGCAAAGAAAATCCGACAGCAATATGAGATACCAGTCTATGCGGGAATCCACGAGGAAGAACTATTAGCGGATTCACAGATGAATCTGTCCGGCATATGGGCAGTACCGTATACGATGAAGGCAGATAAGATTGTAAATGACAACGAAGTGCTTACCATTGCTGGAATGGAGATCAACGTGCTTGAGACACCAGGCCATACATCAGGCGGTGTTTGCTATTATATTAAGAAAGAGAATGTGCTGTTTGCAGGTGATACACTGTTTTGCGAGAGCTACGGAAGAACGGATTTTCCAGGCGGCAGCATGTTTGCACTGCTTCGTTCGCTTCGCGGAAAGCTATTTGTTTTACCAGAGGAGACGGATGTGTACCCAGGCCACGGACAGGCAACCTCAATCGGCTACGAGAAAACGCACAATCCGGCAGCTGGGGCATAAAAAATGGAATTCACGGGTCGAACCGCTTTCGTAAACTTTCCCGTGAACAGTAACAGAAAAAGGAAAAATGGAAAGGAAAACAAAGGAAGATCATATATGATTTATTTTTATCTGGAATGTGATACATTGGATAATGATATCCGCAGCCTGTTTATGGCATTTTACCCGGGGCGGGCAATCAAGAGACTGGAGACACCAGAGTATGCGTGTGCAGAGGGTGAGCTGTTTCTTCGCGTGTGCATAAGTGGCGGTGTGGAAAACAGCGCAACAAACAGCGAAGCAAACAATGCAGAAAATGACGCAGAGAATTGTGCAGCAAACGGCGCAGAAACAAAAATGATAATGCAGTTAACACAGGATGAGCAGGCTGACACTATGCTTACCGATAGCTGCACCTGTGATTTGTCTGACCGCAAGGACACCAAGACCAAGGCAAAATGTATGCTGTACCGTCTGCTCTCAAAACTTACGGGTAAGGAGCTTCCATGGGGTACACTCACCGGAATTCGTCCGACAAAGATTGCCAGAACGATGCTGATGAACGGTGCTTCCGACGAGGAGTGCATCGACTACATGGAAAATGAGATGCTTTGTGGCGAGGAAAAGACGATGCTTAGTCTTGACATTGCAAAGAGAGAGATTAAGCTCTTGGATTGTCTGGATTATGAGGATGGCTATAGTCTGTACGTCGGAATCGCATTTTGTCCGACGACCTGTGCCTATTGCTCCTTTACATCCTACCCAGTAAATCGTTTTGGCGACCGTGTAGACGCTTATTTGGATTCCATCGAGAAAGAAATTGACTATGTGGCAGAGGCATTTAAAGATAAGAAGTTAAATACCATCTACATCGGAGGCGGTACACCGACCACACTTGAGTCAGAGCAGTTAGAGCGCCTTCTCTCCAAACTTGAAAACTCCTTTAACTTGGAATTTCTTCAGGAGTGGACAGTGGAGGCGGGCCGCCCAGACAGCATCACCCGCGAAAAGCTGCAGGCCATAAAGCGTCATCCGGTAACGCGCATCAGCATCAATCCGCAGACGATGAAGGACGAGACATTAGAGCTGATCGGCCGCAGACACACCGTACAGCAGGTAAAGGATGCGTTCTTGCTTGCCAGAGAGGAAGGCTTTGACAACATCAATATGGATATGATTGTTGGTCTTCCACAGGAGACGCAGGAAGATGTCGAGAACACCTTAGAGGAGATCAAAAAGCTTGGACCAGACAATTTGACGGTTCATTCGCTTGCGATTAAGCGTGCTGCAAGACTCAACACTCAGAAGGAAGCCTATGCGGGCATGAAGAGCTTAAACTCCGAGAGTACGATGGAGCTGACACAGGATGCAGCCGAGCAGATGGGTATGAAGCCGTACTATTTATATCGTCAGAAGAATATGACTGGAAACATGGAAAATGTCGGCTATGCAAAGCCGGGAAAAGAAGGCATCTACAACATCTTGATCATGGAGGAGATGCAGACCATCGTGGCACTCGGCGCAGGTGCGATCACAAAGGCCGTCTTTCCAAACGGCCGGATCGAACGATGCGAGAATGTCAAGGATATCAAGACGTATCTAGAGAAAACAGACGAGATGATCGAGCGCAAAAAGAAGCTGTTTGCAGATAAAAATACGCGCGGGTGATCAAGAAAAATAGGGTGTCTGTACATCATTTACATCGTTACTGTTCACGGGTGGGGTAAAAACTCTTGTGGAAAGTAACGAAATTTAAATTTTTAATTAATCTCATATAAAATAGTGCCAGAGAAGATTTGTGCACTCCTATT
>CAVFYJ010000041.1:0-17291 GCA_963626545.1 Acetatifactor sp.
CGCTTTCATCTCGGTCATTGAATGGCCGAGGATTCCCGCGCCAGATTCCTAAAAATGAGATATACTAAGTTTTGTCTACTTCACTTCATCAAAAGCGATATGTGAAGCTAACAGGCAGTGTATTTTTCCTGACAGGCTTTATCTTTTTTAGGACATTTTGCAAACAATTCGGGTGGGGAAAAAAAACTAAAATGGAAATATCATGAAGAAGCGTTTGTTTAACTTGATTAGTGAAAGTCATATATGTACCTCCTGTAGTTGAAAAATATATTTTTAATTACAGGGTTGCTCTCGCTACCTAAAAAATCAATAGCGAGAG
Organism: Acetatifactor sp.; assembly: GCA_963626545.1. Classification (GTDB taxonomy): domain Bacteria; phylum Bacillota; class Clostridia; order Lachnospirales; family Lachnospiraceae; genus Anthropogastromicrobium. The sequence goes on from CAVFYJ010000041.1 coordinate 320, forward strand.
CGGTCACAGACTTTAACACTTTTGTCAAGTATCAATTAAAAAATATGTTAGCCCCCTCTGGGGACTTAACGCTAAAGCTTAACTTACTGACATTGCCTGTGAACAGGAACACTACAATTCTCAACTAATTCAAGTTACTATCGTTTCCCATAAATTACAATAAGGGCAGACCTGAAATCAGATCTACCCTTACTAGAAAAAACTAACTATAGATTTGCCACCGTTACGTAAATGGCGACGAGACGCATGCACTTTACGAGACGGGACGTTGTAGCGGGGCTTTCAAAATACAGTGCGATAATACAGAATGTAACAGGCGCCCGCGGAATTGGGCCCGTCGACAAAGTCATGGTCGAGGAGCCTTTTGGAAAACTTCCGAGAAACCACCTCACACCCTTCCGGGTTACACCCCATTCCCTTCTGGGTAACCACTCATGCCACCTTTACTCGAGATTCGTATAGCCCATCAGGCTCTCGTCAACAGCCCTCGCTGCCTCTCTGCCCTCGCGGATCGCCCACACAACAAGCGACTGTCCGCGATGCATATCACCTGCAGTAAACACGCCCGGCTCAGAGGTCGCATAGGAATCTGGTGCGGTCTTCACATTGGTTCTTGGTGTCAGTTCAACCCCAAATGCATCAGACACATAGCTCTGGCAGCCAAGGAAACCCGCTGCGATGAGTACCAGTTCAGCCTCAAGTGCAAACTCGCTGCCCTCAACCGGAACCATCATCATGCGACCGGTTGTCTCATCCTTCTTGGATTCGAGTTTTACGCAAAGCAGTCCACAAAGCTTTCCGTCAGCATCCTTTACGAATTCCTTTACGGTTGTCTTATAGATACGCGGATCAGATCCAAATACAGCGATTGCCTCCTCCTGGCCGTAATCGGTCTTGCAGACTCTCGGCCACTGTGGCCACGGATTGTTAGCGGCACGAGTCAGTGGCGGCTGCGGCATCATCTCGAGCTGGGTAACGGATGCGCATCCCTGACGGATTGCCGTTCCGACACAGTCATTTCCGGTATCGCCGCCTCCGATGACAACAACATGCTTATCCTTTGCGGAGACATAGTTTCCATCTGCCAGATTGGAATCAAGCAGACTCTTTGTCGTGCGTGAAAGATAATCGACTGCAAAATAAATTCCCTCGGCATCTCTTCCCTCTGCCTGAATGTCTCTCGGGTTGGATGCACCACACGCTAAGATTACACTGTCATACTGGGATCTCAAATCTTCTGCGCTGATATCCTTTCCGACATTGACACCTGTCAGAAAATGAACGCCCTCTGCCTTCATCAGCTCAACTCTTCGCTCTACAAAGCGCTTCTCAAGCTTCATGTTCGGAATACCATACATAAGCAGTCCACCCGGACGATCGGAACGCTCATAGACGGTAACCTCATGGCCACGCTTATTTAACCAGTACGCTGCAGACAAACCTGACGGGCCAGAGCCGACAACGGCTACGCGCTTTCCGGTGCGTGTCTTTGGCGGATTCGGCGCCATGTAGCCATTTTCATAAGCATACTCGATAATGGATAGCTCATTTGCCTTTGTTGTAACTGGCTTTCCATTTAAGTTGCAGGTGCAGGCAGCCTCGCACAGTGCCGGACAAACTCTTCCCGTAAACTCCGGGAAGCAGTTTGTCTTTGTCAGGCGATTGAACGCCTGACTCATATTTCCTGTATATAAAAGATCATTCCACTCCGGAACCAGGTTGTTGAGCGGGCAGCCACTTGCCATGCCCGCAATCATCTTTCCATACTGACAGAACGGTACGCCGCAATCCATACATCTGGCCGCCTGTCTGCGTCTTTCCTCCTCCGACAGCTCTTCGTGAAATTCATTATAATTCTGGATTCTTACCTTTGGTGAAGAAGCCGGGGCATCTTCTCTGTCATATTCCATAAATCCTGTTGGCTTTCCCATTGTCTTCTCCTCCTTTATTTTCTTCCGGCATTTGCATAGAATGCCTCGATCTGTGCCTGCTCGCTGCTTAAGCCTTTCTCCTCCATCTGGACGATGGCGTTGAGCATACGCTTGTAATCATTCGGGATGATCTTCTTAAACTTCGGCAGATACTCGGAGAAGTGTTCCAGGATGTATTTTCCTCTTGCAGAGCCTGTTGTTTCCACATGCTCTGTGATCATCTCCTTTAATTCCTGTACATCGTACTTGTTGCTAAGCTCCTCAATACTGATGAGTGCCTTGTTCAGTCTTGTGTAGAGATCGTTGTGCTCATCGAGTACATAGGCAATACCGCCGCTCATACCAGCTGCAAAGTTCTTGCCGGTCGGTCCAAGGATGGCAACACGTCCACCTGTCATATACTCACAGCCATGATCGCCAACGCCCTCGACAACGGCAATCGCACCAGAGTTACGAACGGCAAAACGCTCACCTGCTACACCTTCGATGAAAGCCTTACCGCTTGTTGCACCGTACAGCGCAACGTTTCCGATAATGATGTTTTCATCTGGCTTGAAGGCTGCCTTCTTCGGCGGGAATACGACAAGCTTTCCACCGGAAAGACCCTTGCCGAAGTAGTCGTTGCTGTCGCCCTCGAGTGTCAGTGTGAGACCCTTCGGGATGAAGGCACCAAAGCTCTGTCCGCCGCTTCCCTGTGCACGAACGGTAATCGTGTCATCCGGTAGTCCGTCTGGGTGAAGTCTGGTGATCTCAGCGCCAAGCTGGGTACCAAAGGCACGGTCTACGTTACCGACATGGATATCGAGTGTCTTTGCATGACCACTCTTTACGGACGGCATCAGCTTCTTGATTAAAACGCTCTTATCAAGTGTCTTCTCTAACTCAAAGTTGTAAACGTTCTTGTGATCGTAGCCAGCTACCGAAACATCGCTGTATGGATTTTCAAGAATGCGGTGCAGATCAACTTCGTTTGCTCTTGCGTTTGCAAAATCTTTTCTCTGATACAACAGATCGGTACGGCCAATCAGCTCATCGACAGTGCGCACACCAAGCTTTGCCATGTACTCACGCATCTCCTGTGCGACAAAGCGCATGAAGTTAATAACGTACTCTGGCTTTCCACGGAAGTTCTTACGAAGCTCTGGGTTCTGGGTAGCAACGCCGACCGGGCAGGTATCGAGGTTGCAGACACGCATCATAACACAACCCATTGTAACAAGCGGTGCAGTTGCAAAACCATACTCCTCTGCGCCAAGAAGTGCTGCGACAATCACGTCATGACCATTCATCAGCTTTCCATCGGTCTCAAGGATGACACGGTCACGAAGACCATTCATGATCAGGGACTGATGGGTTTCTGCTACGCCAAGCTCCCAAGGAAGTCCGGCATCGTGGATGGAGTTTCTCGGTGCAGCACCTGTTCCGCCGTCATAGCCGGATACCAGAATAACCTGTGCGCCAGCCTTAGCAACACCGGCTGCAACGGTTCCAACACCTGCCTCGGATACAAGCTTAACCGAAATTCTTGCATGATCGTTTGCATTCTTTAAGTCATAAATTAACTGCGCCAGATCCTCGATGGAGTAGATATCGTGATGCGGCGGCGGAGAAATTAAGGCAACACCCGGTGTCGAATGTCTTGTCTTTGCGATCCAAGGATACACCTTTCCTGCCGGAAGATGACCACCCTCACCAGGCTTTGCGCCCTGTGCCATCTTAATCTGGATTTCTTTTGCACTTGTTAAGTAACGGCTGGTCACACCAAAACGACCGGAAGCAACCTGCTTGATGGCAGAGGAGCGATTCAGTCCGTCCTTGCCAATGGTAAGACGCTCCAATGCTTCACCACCCTCACCACTGTTGCTCTTTCCGTGCAGGGTGTTCATTGCGATGGCAAGTGTCTCGTGTGCCTCCTGAGAGATGGAACCATAGGACATTGCACCTGTCTTGAAACGCTTTACGATGCTGTCAACACTCTCGACCTCCTCGATCGGAACACCACCGTCCTCCGGGTACTTAAATTCCATCAGGCTGCGAAGGCTCATCGGATTCTTCTCATCGCGAAGACTCTCGGAATACTTCTTAAACAGCTCATAATTTCCGGTTCTGGTTGCCTCCTGAAGCATATGGATGGTCAGCGGGTTATACAGATGCTCTTCCTTGCCGCTTCGCTCCTTGTGTGCGCCAACGCTGTCGAGTGTCAGATCAACGCCAAGTCCAAGCGGATCGAATGCGGTTGCATGCCAGCTCTCGATATCATCCTCGATGTCCTTTAAGCTAATGCCCTCGATACGAGAAACAGTTCCCGGAAAATACTTGTCGACCAGATCCTTGTCCAGACCAATTGCCTCGAAAATCTTGGAGCTGATATAGGACTGAATTGTGGAGATACCCATCTTTGCTGCAATCTTTACGATACCATTTAAGATCGCCTTGTTGTAATCGTCGACTGCTGCATATGGATCCTTGTCAAGCATATGGCTGGAAACAAGGTACTTGATGCCCTCGTGTGCCAGATACGGATTGACAGCACTTGCACCAAATCCAAGAAGAGTCGCAAAATGATGAACTTCTCTTGGCTCTCCTGTCTCTAAGATGACAGACATGGAGGTACGCTGCTTTGTCGCAACTAAGTGGTGGTTCAGCGCAGATACCGCAAGCAAGGACGGAATCGCAATGTGGTTCTCATCGACACCGCGGTCAGAAAGGATGATGATGTTTGCTCCGTTGTGGTGAGCGCGGTCAACGTCGATAAACAGACGGTCAATTGCTTTATTTAAGGAAGTGCTTCGATAATAGGTAATCGGAACAGTCGCTACCTTGAAGCCCTCGATGTTCATATTGCGAATCTTTAACAGATCGGTGTCGGTTAAGATCGGGTCGTTGATGCGAAGAATCTTACAATTCTCCGGTGTGTCCTTTAAGATGTTTCCGGCACAGCCGATGTACAGGTTGGTAGAGGTGACGATCTCCTCACGGATGGAGTCGATCGGCGGGTTTGTTACCTGTGCGAAGCGCTGCTTGAAATAAGAGAACAGCGGCTGATGCTGCTTGGAGAGTACGGCAAGTGGGGTATCATGACCCATTGCAGCGGTTGGCTCAGTTCCAGTCTTTGCCATCGGAAGGATGATGGTGCGAAGCTGCTCGAAGGTGTAGCCGAAATTCTTCATCAGACGAAGCATCTCTTCTCTTGTAAACTCAGGTACGCGCACATTCGGAATCTTTAAGTCGTGCAACTGAACCATGTTAGAATCCAACCACTCGCCATACGGCTGACGTGCTGCGTAGTAGCCCTTCAACTCTTCATCGTCGATTACGCGACCCTTTACGGTGTCGACTAACAGCATACGGCCTGGACGAAGACGCTCTTTCTTTACGATGATGGACGGATCAATGTCGAGTGTACCCATCTCAGAAGTTAAGATCATGCGATCATCGGAGGTGATGATGTAGCGGCTCGGGCGAAGACCATTTCGGTCTAAGACAGCACCAAGCTGATCACCATCGGAGAATACGATTGCAGCCGGGCCATCCCACGGCTCCATCATGGTTGCGTAATACTGATAGAAATCCTTCTTTTTCTGGGACATGGACTTATCGTTGATCCATGGCTCTGGAATCAAAATCATGACAGCAAGTGCCATCGGCATACCGCTCATGATCAAGAATTCCAGCACGTTGTCCATCATCGCAGAGTCAGAACCGGAATCATCGACAACTGGAAGCACCTTGGAAATTTCGTTTTTGAGTTCCTCGGACTCCATCTTTTCCTCGCGGGCTAACATCTTGTCGACATTGCCTCGGATGGTGTTGATCTCACCGTTATGTACCATATAGCGGTTCGGATGAGCACGCTGCCAGCTCGGATTTGTGTTGGTGGAGAAACGGGAATGAACAAGCGCAATTGCGGAAACATAGTTCTCATCCTGCAGATCGTTGTAGAAATTGCGAAGCTGTCCGACAAGGAACATTCCCTTGTAAACAATGGTTCTGCTGGAAAGAGAAACAACGTAGGTATTGTCATTGGACTGCTCAAAGATACGGCGGATGACATAGAGCTTACGGTCGAATGCAAGACCCTTTGCCACGCGTGATGGGCGCTTTAAGAAACACTGCATGATGCACGGCATACAATCGAGTGCCTTGGAGCCTAAGATGCCCGGTGTAACCGGAACCTTTCTCCAGCCAAGTACGGTTACGCCTTCCTTCTCAGCGATGATCTCAAACATCTTCATCGACATGCGGCGGTCGGTCTCGTTCTGTGGCAGGAAAAACATTCCAATACCATAGTCTCTCTCCTCACCGATGTCGTAGCCAAGTTCCTTACAGACACCTGCGAAAAATGGGTGGGAAATCTGAAGCAGAATGCCGACACCGTCTCCTGTCTTGCCCTCCGCGTCTTTTCCGGCGCGGTGCTCTAAGTTCTCTACAATCTTTAACGCATCCTCTACTGTCTGATGCGTTTTTGTTCCTTTAATATTGACAATTGCACCAATACCGCAGTTGTCGTGTTCAAAACTGGGATCATACAGACCTTCTGTACTTCCCCAAGGTGTTTTGCTAGTCTGTTCCATGCTGGTCCTCCTGTTTTTCTTTCAAAGAAAGCCAAAGAGGTGGTCTGCGTCTTTGCAGCCCATGCCCTCTCTGGCTTTTTCTTCCTTTGTTTGTGTCATACTATACTGCAAGTTGATGAATTTGTAAAGAAAGACTTTTTAATAAGTTTTCAGATAATTTTATTTTGTTTTGTAGGTATATAGTTTTACGTTAATTTTTTAAATACAATTACGTTATTTCAGGATTTTATTTTGTTTATCAGATTAGACTTTAGCCGAGATTTGGAGCATTTTTCGACCGAAAGAATGGTTTTTGCCCATTTTGCTGTTTCAAGTTGACAAAATGGCGTTTCTCATCTATTATTCTATTAGATAGTTTCAACAAAATTGTGCCGCAGCGGACTATCTCGAAGAGTTATGGGTGAAATTTCGATATTTTGGCACTTTGGTGCTTTGGCTCTTTGGTGCTTTGATGTTTCGATGTTTTGACGATTTCATACACCTTCGCGAAACGGCACAGGAAAGGTTATTAAAAAAATGAAAATTGCTTTAATCAATGAAAACAGCCAGGCTGCAAAGAATAGCCTGATCGAGTCTGTTTTAAAGGAAGTTGTTGAACCGATGGGACATGAGGTCGTAAATTACGGCATGTACGCAGCTGACGATGAGGCTCAGCTGACCTATGTACAGGTTGGTCTTTTAACCGCAATTTTGTTAAACAGCGGCGCTGTTGATTTCGTTATTACCGGATGCGGTACTGGCGAGGGCGCCATGTTAGCATGCAACTCCTTCCCGGGTGTTCTGTGCGGACATGTTGTTGATCCGTCTGATGCTTATATGTTCTCTCAGATCAATGCTGGTAATGCAGCTGCTTTCCCATTTGCAAAGGGCTTTGGATGGGGCGCTGAGCTGAACTTAAAGTATTGCTTCGAGAAGCTGTTCTGCACCGAGCCAGGTGGCGGATATCCGCCGGAAAGAGTTGTTCCGGAGCAGCGCAATAAGAAGATCTTAGATGGCGTAAAGAAGATCACTCATACTGATATGATGACCATCTTACAGAACATTGATCAGGATTTCTTAAAGGCTACTGTAAGCGGCGCAAAGTTCAAGGAGTTATTCTTTGACAGCTGCAAGTGCCCGGAGATCAAGGCGTACATTGAGAAGGTTCTTGCTTAATTTTTAAAAATCACATAATAAAAAAGACCGGCAGCGATGTCGGTCTTTTTCTTTAGATTATTTCGATTTGCTTTTTCAGGAAGCGAAGCAAACCGCCATCCTTAATCAGTTCTTTTTCGCGTTCACTTAGATCGGCCTTGACCCAAAATTCAAAGCCCTTTGTCTTATTAAGGACATGTACGATTCCTTCATCAATCTGCGTCCTTATATTGCAAATTTCCAGTTCGTCCATCAAATCAGTGTTCTCATAATCACTTCTATTGGTAAATAAAAGCGGCAAAATTCCATGATTAATTAGGTTTCCTCGATGGATTCGTGCAATGCTCTGCGCGATGACACAGGTAACACCCAAATACATTGGATTGATGGCTGCATGCTCTCGTGAAGAACCTTGTCCATAATTTTCTCCAGCAATGATAATACTTTTTCCCATCGCTTTTGCCCGCGCGGCAAACTCTGGATCATAGCGGTGGTAGCAATATTGAGACATTAACGGAATATTGGAGCGCATACTGGAAAACTCGGCGCTGGCCGGTGTAATGTCGTCAGTGGAAATATTATCCGTTCCCTTTAAGGAGACTCGTGCCTGCAATGTTTCTGGCAAGAGGTCTGGAACAGGCAAAAACTTAATGTTTGGTCCTCGAACAATGGTCTGCTTCTGTGCAGCGGCCGGATCAAGAGGCGGCAACAGCATGGAATCATCCCTAAGGTACATCTGCGGCTCATGAACGTCTCCCAAGATAGAGACCTCATCGCCCATGATTTCAGCTGCATCGGCAAATGTTCCCTTTATTGCAGTTGCAGCCGCACTCTCTGGACTGACAAGAAAGATTTTCGCGTTCGGATTTCCCGCACGTCCCTTGAAATTTCGGTTTGATGTGCGCACTGAAATTCCGTTTGTCGGAGGGGTCTGTCCAATTGCACAGCACGGTCCGCAGGAGATTTCAAGCAGACGCACACCTGCTGCCACCAGCATATCCAGATAGCCGTCCCGAAGCAGTTCCCGATAGGTCTGTCTTGATGCAATGCCACAGACACAGCTGACATTCTCATTTACGTGATGTCCCTTAAAGACAAGCGCGGCCTTTGCCAGATCGGCATAGCTGGCATTTGTGCAGCTGCCGATGAATACCTGCTGTACCGGCTCACGCTCTACGTCTTTCAATACTCTAACCTGATCTGGCTGGTTTGGGCAGGCAGCAAGCGGCTCTAATTCATCGAGATTGATCACAATTTCCTGCGCATATTCGGCATCCAAATCGGCTCGAAGTTCTCGATAATCGCCCTCTCTTCCCTGTGCCTTCAAAAATTGATGCACTTGCTCATCTGCTTCAAATATAGATGCCGTCGCACCCATCTCCGCGCCCATGTTTGCAATGGTAGCACGCTGTGGCACTTCAAGACTAGCTGCTCCCGGTCCCTGATACTCATAAATTCGACCAAGACCACCTCGTATGGATTCTCTTCTCAGCATTTCCAGAATGATCTCTTTCGCATTCACACCGGGACGAAGATGACCTTCGAGACGCACCTTTACGATCTGCGGCATTTTTATGTGAAGAGGAACACCTGCCATGGCACTTGCCACATCCATACCACCAACACCGATGCTAAGCATTCCGATTGCACCAGAATGAGGAGTGTGGCTGTCGCCACCTACGCAGACCTCTCCCGGAATGGCAAAGCGTGACACATGAACCGTGTGGCAGATGCCATTTCCCGGTCTGGATACCCAAACGCCAAATTTTTTCGCTGCGGATTGCAGATAAATGTGATCATCCGGCGTTTTGTAATCCGCATAGAGCAAATTGTGATCCAGATAGCTGACACTGCACTTTGTTCGCACACGGTCAATCGCAAGCGCTTCGAATGCCAAATAGGTCATTACCGCATTGATATCATGAGTCAAGGTCTGATCAACGCGAATGTCAATCTCTTTGCCCGCGATCGGCACACCTGATACCAGATGTGCCTCTATAATTTTCTCAGTGATGGTTTTTCCTTTTCTTATCGGTTCTTTCTCTATCGGTTCCTTGTTTTTCCATTCTTGATTTTCTATATGTTTCTCCATGCTTTTTCATCTCCACATTTTTACAGTGCTGCGACCGCTTCCATCTCGGTACACATAATTAAGAATGCACCAACGCCGTGCAGATCATTTACAGAGGTCGGACGTTCGCAATAATACTCATAGGTTCCCACACCGGTTCCAATGCACACATCACCAACGAGCAGATTTCCACCTTCCCACTTTAAAGAATGAATTACTGCCTCGTAGCCTTTCTTTGCATAGGTAAGATAGTCCTTGGAAAGTAAACCTTTTCGCACAGCCTTTGCGATAGCAGCTGCATACAAACAGGAACAGCTGTTTTCCAGCCAGTTGCCCGCACAGTCACCCTTATTTACTACCTGATACCATCTGCCCTCTTTTGACTGATAATGACACAATGCTTTCAGAAGGGAGACTGCAAAGTCTTCGAGTTCTTTTCTCTTTGGATGATCCTTCGGAATAAAGTCTAAGTCGTTTAATACTGCGACCGGAACCCAACCGATGCTGCGTCCCCAAAATTCACTGCTATGACCAGTTACCAGATCACTCCAGCTTTCTTTTCGAGAGGAATCGTAAGCATGATACAAAAGACCAGTCTTTGCATCCTGTGTTTTTTCCTTCATTAACAATGCCTGCTCGGCTACAATGTCAAAGAATTCCAGGCGATTGAAGCGTGCGCCATACTCTGCACAGATCGGACCTGCCATATAAAGACCATCTAGCCACATCTGATCTGAGAAGCAGTCCTTATGCCAGAAACCACCCTCTTTGTTCTTTGGAAACTTCAAGATGATCTCCATTAAGCTATCAAGGATTTTCTTGTAGCGCTCGTAATCCGTTGTGTTGATATCAGATGTACTAGTAGCTGTGATCGGACTGTGATCTGTTTTCTTAGCGCGATCCATTAATGGATAGAAAAGGATTCCCGGCTGGATATCATCGAGCTGACCCGGATCAAACAGTTTTAATGTGCCATCTTCATTGATACAGGAATCTACCCAGCTCTTTATGTAATCAAAATACTCTTCATTTTTGCATAAACAGTAGGTCTGGTAAACGCCAGATAAAAATACGCCCTGATGATAATGAAAATGACCCTTCGGCGGCAAATCCTCTGCATGAAACTTTCGCATCATCGTCTCACAAGATGCCTTTGCATAGTCGAGTGGAGTCTGGCAGGCAGCTGCCTCAAAGTTTGTAACCGTCATTGAATCGGTGTTCCTTTCTGTCTTCAATGTTTCTTGTTTTGTGGTATCATATTGTAAATTTTGTTGTTTATCTTGCTCGTTTGGCTTTCGTTGTGTAATTGTATGATCTGCTGCATATATACCGATTATCGTTCCGGTAAAACAGCGATTTTCAATCTCCGTACACAAAAAGCGCACCGAATATGTTCCGGCATCTTCAAGTAGACCATCTTCTATTTTCCAAGTGATGTGATAGCCAGATGCAGATGCATCAATAAAAATTGTAATTGGTGTTTCTACGTTCTTTTCTAATTCTTTTGTATAATCGGTAACTTCTACATCGTCTAACTTGCGAATTACAGCAAGCTGTGTCTTTCCAGCATACTTTCTCTTGCAAATTCGATAGTAAAAGTTTGAGCTTAAATAGAGCAGCATACCACCCTCTTCGCCTTCTTTTGGCTCAAAGGTAAAGGTGGTCTGAAAATGACAATCAATGTCCGGTTGGCAGATACCTACAAAGCATGGCTGTGCTGGGGCTTCAAAATCAAATGCAGATGGGTGAAGAATCATTGCATTTAATAATGCATTTGATATTCGCTCATATAAGGTGGTATCTGGTTCACGAAGCCAGAGCCATTGTGGTTCCCATGAAGGATCAGAAAAATCTGGTTGGAAGTAAAAACCGCCTGAAGTCTGCTTCTGTTGATTCAACTCATTTTTCAAGGCTATTTTGTCAACCGTTCGATCGAACTCGTTTTCCAGCTTCGCACGTCTATTAACAGCAACTGGCCAACCTTCTTTCCACTCGACAGGTGTCAAAAAGGTCTCTCTTCCAAGCGGAGTCTTACTTTTTAATACGGAACGCGTTCCCAAATGAACCATCCACCAGTTTCCGTTTTCATCGTCAATCAAATCAGCATGACCTGCACACTGAACTTGCTTTGTTGTATCATTTTTATTGGTGAGAATCGGATTGTACGGGCAATTTTCATATGGACCATAAATATTTTTGCTGCGCGCTGCGGTCTCCATATGATTGAAAGAGGTTCCACCCTCTGCCGCAAGAATATAATAATAGTCTCCAATGTGGTAGACATGCGGACTTTCCAGCCATCCACCACCGGTACCATTCCAGATTTCACGGCGTTCTTCCTTGCGGATTCCAGTATCTGGATCAATCTTTGCCAACACGATTGCTTCATGACCATTTGTAAAATCATTTGTGCAATAATATGCCTCATCCCCATCAAAGCAAATTGACGGATCAATGCCACCAAAATCGGTCCACACTGGATCGGACCATTCGCCGTTTATGTCGTCTGTGTGCATGATCATATTTCCCATGCCATCAATCGCGACAGTCACATAGAAGCGCCCCTTATGATAACGAATTGTCGGTGCCCACACACCGCCAGAGTCCTTAAATTTGGAATAGTCAAGCTGGCCCGGTCTGGTAATACAATTTCCGATCTGCTTCCAATTCACCAAATCACGGCTGTGAAACAATGCAATTCCCGGAAAATATTCAAATGTACTTGTCACCAAATAATAATCACTGCCCACACGGCAGATACTCGGGTCTGGATGAAACCCTCGAATAATCGGATTTTGATACCTCATGATAGGATTCCTGCCTTTCTTATTTTACGCACCACTGCAGACGTTTTGCAAAATCAGACTGATAATCCGCTCTCCATTTTGCAATGGTATCTGCGTATTTTTTGATTTCATTTGCATCGTCTGATGGCTGCCATCCTTTTGGCACATCCTGATAGCGACGCGGACCAACCTTTTGAAACTGTCCGCCCCACGAGCTTTGTGTTGGATCATCCAGATTGTGCGACTGCTTTATTATGTACAAAACAGACGGCGTATCACCCTCTTTTAGACCATTAACATCGCCCCATGGATCACCGCCACGATAATCTGGATAAAGTATGCCAAGCGCACTGCCATTTTTTTTCACATGCTCCTTCACCCATGCAGAACTGCTAAGCGAAGTATCTCCAAAACGATACATTCCACGAAATGCAGCATAATTGGTGATATAAAACAGATCTGGAAATGTTTCCTTCATCCATTTTCCAGTATCATCGTATTGATCTCCGATTGAGTAGATACGAAGCTTTTTGCGAAATGCGGCCGCCTCTTTCGGTGTGCGATCCTGTGATACACGCCATACTGCCTGTGCCAGATCAAGCGCACCACCCCATAATAAAATCCATAACGGTCTTGGATCATCCTTGTCTGCCGCTGAAATGATTAAATTCGAGCCTTGCGTATCCTTTCCTTCACCGAGCTGATCATTTCCTGGGCGTGAATTACCCGCCGCAATGCAGGACAATAACTGCTCTGGCTTTGGATAACGAGGATCGTGAGCTGCCAGCGTTTCCCACGATGCGCCATACGCATTCACCACCTGACGGATATATTCTGGCCTTGTTCCATGTTCTCCGTATGCACACGCAATTAAACCTTCAATGTCCACTTCATTTGCATACAATAAAAAACGGATCATCGACTGCGTGTCATCTGGTTCAAGAACGCCCGACTGCATACTGCTGATGTCCGTAATGACAATCACACGCGGACGGGAAGTCTCAGAAAATGCACCGTTCTCTGCATATTCTGTGCTTTCAGTTTTTTTTAAGTTTTCGTTGTGTTCCATATTGCAATAACCATGCCTTTCTGTTTTCTTTGACTTGATTATATCGCCCACGTACGTGATTGTAAATTGCAAAAATTTGTAACCATTCAGAGCCATGCGAAATTGTGGAAAAAGCACGAATCATGCTTGCATGAATGAGGGCTTTTTCATACAATTTCATATGGCGAGAAGCCACAACGAGATAATTGCTCCAACTGGAGCAACGCGAAGCGGAATCGAGGTGCGGCTCTGAATGATTACAATATTTTAGATACCATTCACAGTTTTCCCGACTTATGCGCGATGGAATTCATTGCCTGGCATTTCTTCTATGAGCGTGCGAACACCATCCATTGTATCCGGAAGCGCATCGCGAAGCAGTTCAAGTGTCGTGATTGTATTTAAGCCCCACTGCGCAGCAAAGTTTGTCTTGATCCACAAAATTTCCATGTGAGCTTTTTCTTGATCGTCTGTCGCATAGCAAACTGGTGCAAAACCAGCTTCGTCACCTATTTTAATTAGTGCATTCAAAAGATTCTTCCAAACTGTTTTAGCAAGTGCCTTATCTTGCGTGAGCGATGCAGCATAGGCACCGATATCCGAGGCAAACCAAGGAAATGCAAATGGACGCTTATCGATTAAGCCATGTGTCTTTTCTTTCTTCTGCTCCGGTGTCAGATAATAAAAGCCACCGTAAACAGAAAGAAGCTTTTTCAGCGTCTCATCATCAAACATATCGGCAAGCTCCCACCAAACTTCTGGGCCACCCATGCAAATCTGTAAATGCATGTTTGGACTCTTCTCGTCCTCGCCTTCATAAATTAAATGACCATTTTCCTCATAACGATAGGACGGACCCGATGCCAATCCAAACGGCATCTCACTCACATCCTTGATGCCCTGACGAATCTTTTCCAGATAATACGAATCTAATGTGCGCTCATACTGCGTCATCCAGTTCGATAAAAATGACGTCCAGTCTGGGCCGCTTCGGATAACAACATGAGAGCCTGTCTCATCCTGCTGTTGGAAATAAGTAATATTTTTCATTGAAAGATCCGCATCCTTCGCATCGGCCATTGCATCTCCGATGCGCGCATCCCCCGTTAAATAATAGTAAACACGATGATGGCCTGCCATGGAAACGCGCGGTTCCTTGCAAGAGCAGCCCCAATGACGCACATTATGACGTGATCCGATCCCTGCCATCGGTCCAAAGTGATAAAAATCCACTTCAGAACAGTGGCGGCTCATCGCCTCTGCCACGGTAAACACATCTTCTCTTCCCGTGCGAAGGAAATACATCCACAGCCAATATGTCGGAACCAACTCCGTATTCTGCCAAGCAAAACCGCCCATATCATAGCGCCAGCAATGACGAATCGGATCATAGGTATGCATCACATCGCCATAGTCAAACAGGCCGTACCATTTTCTCGCTTCGATCTCATTTTTATAGAAATCAAATAACTGATCAAGCTGATTCTCCAAAAATACTTCTGACTCGGTTGTTCGTTCTGGTAAGCTCCAGTAGCCAAATGCGCGCTTTTCATGATAGTCAGCTGCGGACTCTACATAGACTGGCGGCTTATTTACACCATTGGCAAATGTATTTAATTCGTCTTCTGTTGTCAAAGATGATCGTACCGAAAGCGTACACTCACTTGTCACGGCAATTCCTTCTGGACTTGCACCAAACCATGGAAAGCCCTCATAGGAAGTCATCTGGTAGCTTCTTGTATCGTAATGGTGAAAATCAAAGCTTTCCGCCTGCGGCGCATAAAACCATGCCGTGCAGGATGCATTGTCATTTGCAAGATTGGTGACCTCAAGACCAGACGGATATTTCTGCCAGAAATCACGAATGCCCAGAAGGATACCTCCATTTTCCCCACACACTTCCATTGCGCCATGCACACGTTTTCCCTCCGCGGCACTTAATATGCAGCACTGTGGTTTTGTCTGTTTGCTGATTCGATAATGATCGGCGCTGTCCTGATAGAGAAAATATCGGTTCCATACCGGAAGATCCGCCGCTGCCTTTTCGACATCGCTGTCCGCCGGGTACCCCCACGTTTTACCGTCAAGCTGATCCTGTAAGACAGATGGCTGCAAACGCGGATAAGAACTATTTAGCAAAATTGCTGCTTCTTTAAATGGAATCTCGCCCGCAAAGCGAATATGATGCTCATATGGACGTCCTTCCAGCACGGTATCAAAACGAATGCCCAGTCCTTTTAGGAAATCAGTCTGCTCGTCTCCATCAAAGAAAAACGTATGAACAAAACGAATATCGCTGCTATTTTGATTGATGTACATGCGAATACAGAATTTCATCTTATTTTGATTTTGGCTATGATTTCGATAGTTGCCCTCTGCTTTTATTGTTAATGCAAGCGGACCATCCTCTTCTACTGTTATTGCTGTGATTGCTGCCTGATAGGCTCTTGTCACCTTTGTCTGACCGTCAAGATCAAAGTTTATTTCAACGTTCGTGCTTGTACCAGTAGTGGAAGTCGGAGCAGCTGTATGATTCTCATTGCTTTGTTCTTCAAGATACAAAACTGGAGACGCTTTGTTCACACGCAGCTTTCCGTTTAAGAAAATGTCCTCTGCTAAGGTATCTGTTACTTGGGAGCCTGTTGGAACTTTCAAAGAAAGTACGCCATTATCTATGTGCAGCCAATTATCGTCTCTTCGGATGAGCATAGAACGTGGGGCATTTTTGTTATCGTTGGCGGTTACCCCTATTAAATTATTATTCTCTCCACTGTCTTTGATCTGAGCTGTCAATGCAACTTCTTGTCCCATCTTTGATGCGTCTGCCGTATGCGCTGCCCATTTAATGTTTCCATCCGGCCACCATGCCGTAATACGTGACTGCACCGGAATCAATTCTTTCTTTTCATTTTGCAATGTGAAAGAGTCTGTCTGATCCTTCTCAAAGTTTGGAATCGATAAGGTTCCTTTTTCCCAATAGCTTCCAAATGTCACATAGCCAGATGCAACTCTATTTTCCAAGCAATGCAGCTGAATCGTTTGACTCGCCTTTGTCTGCTTTGACTCCATTCGTTTTACTTCCATGATAGTACCTTCCTCTCTGAATAGCAGTGTTAAAACATTCTCACTACGTCCTATTTTTACCTTCTATGGCGCATTGTAGCACGTAATTTAAGAATAGTAAATTGCAACAATTTTCGTTCATTTCATTTATTATAAAAAATTCAGGTTACGACTCACGAAGCAGTATCGTAACCTGAATTGGCGGTGAGACGCCTTCTTGAAACTTACTCGAAACCAGAAATCATTACTTCAGCGAATCACGAATCCCTTTCGCATTTTCAATATCTGCCAAACGCCAATCAATTACATCCTGTGCGCCAAGGCCTTCGCAATCACTTACCATACTTTCCCAAAGAGAATCAAAT
>CAVFYJ010000041.1:17301-26146 GCA_963626545.1 Acetatifactor sp.
TCATTCTCCCAATTATCTGGAAAATGAGGTGCAAGATCAATCCTGCCTACTTCTAAATGATGACGAATTCCAAATAATCCCTCATAAATACAACGCACATACATGCTCGCCGTATCGGCAAAATCAGAGCCTTTTCCATCAAGTACACACATCAAGGTTCCCGGTGAAAACATGTTACAAGAGGACTGAGTGGCTGCACCAGTTAAGACTTGCATTCCCTTTTGCGGCAACCCATTTTTGAAATACGTCAGTGCCAGATGAAATAAATCTGCAAAATCGACATCACGCACACTCCATGTATACGGAGTCCAATTTGTATTCCACACAACAATGCCTCCTGGCACAGCCATTCGCTCCAGCTGACGCTCAGCATTTTCCAGCATTGTACGAATCTGCTCCTGAGACAGCAGACCCGACTCTGCTACATGTACAAGAGTCGGGACACTCACTGCCATATGCTCTGGCTGCTTTCCCATGCGATCTTTCCACTCTACAATCGCCCTTCCTTGTCTTTCCACAAGGTCTTTAAAAATATGGCATCATTCCTTCACTTACAAAAATGCTTTCTTTCGCCTGTCTGGCAAGCCCCCATTTTTCGTTGGCCACACCACCGCCTTTTTTTCATCCATTTCCCGTTCACATGCAAAGCGAAGCCATACGGTCTGTTGTGGTTTGCACACTATTTTCATATATGCAAGTGTTTCGTCCTCTTCTCCATCTTCTTTCTTTTTTTCGCAATCAAGCAGATTGCCTTCTTGCTTTGCACTGCATATAAAGCTCGGTTAAACCGCTTGCTCGCCTGTTCCGTGCAGAAAGCTCCATTGCGGACAGTATAAATTGTTTGTTCCATGTCTTCTCCTTTTCTTTTTTATTTTCGCTTTCATGTTTTCATCTGTTTCCTGTTTCCGTTTTGCTTTCTTTGAAACAAGAAGTTTGCTTTCTGCCTTTACTATACTGCATCGGGCTGTTAACCGTAAATCATAATTTTTTTAGATAATCCGTTTTTTTTCGTTTTCTTTGCCTTTAATGAATGAAAAAACAGACACATCACTCCCGCATGAAAAAGGAATGATATGCCTGTTTAAAAAATGTTCGATTAATTATTTTATTGTCTTACTTTGTCAGTGTCATTTATTTTGCGCTGCTCTCTTCCTCTGATGTAGATTCAGCCTCACTTGCATCTGCATCGGTATCCGCGTCAGAAGAGTCTGATTCGGATTCCGTCTCAGAACCGCCGAGTTCCTCTGGTCTTTCAACCTCATAGTCAGCCCACGCTGCAGCTTCAGATGCTCCAGCCAGATCAGCAGTATCCTCGTAGCTTACAACGGTAATGGTATACTCACTTGTACCTTCTACATAGACAGTTCCATCAGTTCCCACTACCGAAACAGTATTTCCGTCTGCATCGGTGATGGTGCCCTCGCTGTAAAGATTGGTCAGTGTGCTGTCACCGTCTACAACCCAAGTGGAATCCTCACTCAGATACAGATTGCAATAGCCGTCGCCGCCTTCTCCTGCATAGCTCTCATCATCGACAATGGCACCTGTCAGTGTACTGCCATCGGTCATATAGAAATCCAGATCACTGATGCTGTCCCAGATCACGTCACCTTCCATATCCTGATCCTCAGCGGTAAAGGTGCAATCGGAACCATTGGAGCCGCTTGAACCCCAGCCACGTGCATTGTCATTTCCGGTGCATCTTAAGAAGAACTCGCTGTCATCGGAATAAGTAATGTCAACATCGGAAAGAAGAATATCACACTCGGTATTGGTGGTGTAAATCAGACCGCCATTTTCAGAGGTAACACTTCCGCCAACAATCTGCATTGTGCTGTTTCCAATTTCAGAATCACCAGACATACTCTGGTAAACGATGAAAGTCCAAGTTGTATCATTCTGATCAAGATCCTGCATGTTTCCGGTAATATCACAGTCAAACAGATGAAGAGAATTTAAGCCCTCGATGCAAACGGCCTCAGAACCATTTGCAGTAAGTGTTGCATCATTTACAGCAATATCAGCGGTGCAATAAACAGCCGGAGAACCAGTTCCGTTGCTGGTATAACTTCCGCCATCTACTACCATTGTTCCGCCGCCACGGTCACTACGAATTGCCGCGGAAGACTCGCCATCCGTCTCTGCTGTTACATCCCATGCATAAAGTGTTCCGCCGCCTGCTGCGTGAATGCCGCCGGAAGTATCCTGCTTTGTAGTAATTGTAGAATCTGCAATATAAACGGTTCCATCGCCGTAAGCAAATACACCTGCACCGCCCTTTGCATCGGTTGTGATCGTTGCATTGTCAATGTAAGTCGTTCCATCGGTTGTCAAAAGTGCTGCGCCGACACCGTAGAAGCTGGAGTTATCACCGCCGGTACTGTCCTCGGAGGTACGGTCGATTGTGCTGTTCTTTAAGGTTACGGTTGCACCATTTGAAACAAGTACTGCATTCTCATCGGTTCCAGTGGAAGTATAGCTCTCACCATCGGTCTCGGTATCCTCGGTGTACTCGGTTACCGCATCGTAGCTGTCCACACCGGAAGAAGATCCACTAGGACCTCCCTGTCCACCCGGCTGACCGTCTGGCTTCTCTCCATCTGGCTTTTCCGGCGGCTCACCATCTGGCTTTTCGCCCTGCTGATTATCGGATCCGGAAGGTGCTTCTCCATCTGGTTTTTCTGGCGGTTGTTCATTTGTGCTCTGTGCCTCCTGTTTGGTTTCGTTTGTTGTCGTTGATGCGTAAGCAGGAATTCCTGTCATCATTAAGGAGCAAGCCATCAGTTCATATGCAAATATTCTTCTTTTTCTCATAATTCATTACCTCACTTTTCCGTTTATTTGGGTTAAGAACTACTGCAAATTTTGTTATCTGCGATTGCATTGCCTGTGCTTTGTTTTCCATGCTTTGCTTTCGCTTTGTTTGCATCTCTTTTGTTCTTATGGCTCTTATTATACTCGGCTATGTGGTAAAACCTTGTCTGTTATGTGACAGGTAGCTGAAAACTTTTCAACGAATGCGTGTCCATAAACAAAAATAAGGCAGACCGTTTTGATCTGCCCTATCTATCGTTACTCGATTCTTTTTGGAAATTCTTATCTGGAATAACTCTTATCTGGAGTACAGCGGATAGCTCTGGTCATTTGCCATGCGATAAACTTGTGCTGCTTCCGGCGCACCAATCTTTTTCATCACGCCGACCATGCGCTTTCCATAAAAGCTGCATTTGTCTGCCATTTCTTTGATCTGCTCCTCGGTCGCGTGGATGCCAAGCTCACACACTTCTTTTCCTTGCACAGCGCAATGCCCTCACGTACCTTCGACAGACGCGGATTTGGAACAACACCGCCAAGTGTCTCGTAGGCAATGCCTTCCTTTGCCAGTGACTGGCACACGCGGTCAATCAAACCAGAAGCGATTGCACTCTTTCCGCCGAAATGAACCAGCACGCTTGTCGCGCCCTGCTCTTTTACAAGACGTCCAGTCTCCTTCTCGGTATCTTTTCCAAATACAACTTTTGTTGGTGCATAATAATTAAAATTATTCATGATATTCTTTTTTCCTGCCTTTCTCAATGCCTATTTGACTTCGACATTGACACTATGCTGTTGATTTCCATATTGCTTAAGAGCCTCAATGTAAGCCTCTGCCAGCTTTCCCGGCACTGCACGTTTGTGGCGGATATAGCCAATCTGCATCAACCCCTGTTCCTTTAACGGCACAGCAATGATGTTTTTTCCATTTAAGTTTTCATCAATCACACCACTGCAAACCGTGTACCCATTCAATCCAATCAACAGATTAAACAGCGTCGCACGGTCACGCACACGAATATTCTTTTTTCGTAAGACACGGCTGTAGCGCTCCTCCGCGTAATAAAAGGAATTATGCTCGCCCTGCTCAAAGGACAGATACGGATACGGCGCAAGATCTTCCCAGTCCACACATGCCTTAGCGGAAAGTGGATGGGTGCTGCTGATAAAGACATGTGGCTTGGCATCAAAAAGCGGAGTGAAAATCAACTCTTTTTCGCGAAGCGTCTTCGTGATCACACTCTGGTTTTCCTCATCCAGATAAAGGATGCCAAGCTCACTTTTCATGAGTGCTACATCCTCAATGATCTCGTAGGTTTGCGTCTCGCGAAGATTAAAGTCGTATTCTTCACCCGCATATTTTTGAATAAGCTCAACAAATGCATTTACCGCAAATGAGTAATGCTGCGTGGAAACACAAAAATTTCGCCCCCACTGGCGCTCATTCGTATATTTTTCTTTCAGCAATTCGGTCTGCTCCAAAATTTGCCTTGCGTATCCAAGAAAAACTTCTCCCTCCTTCGATACCGCCACGCCCCTGTTGGAACGGATAAAGATCGTCAGATTCATCTCTTTTTCCAGTTCACGAATTGCCGTTGTCAGACTCGGCTGTGTGATATAGAGCCGTTCGGCCGCCTCTGTGATTGTTCCCACAGAAGCGACGGTGACGGCATATTGCAGCTGTTGTAATGTCATGGCTCCTCCAATTTAAAGAGAAAACACCATATCTGATAAAACGATTCAGCAGCAGGCAGGAAACAGAATTAGAATTATTTGCCCCAAACTTCCTCTGCGATCTCCTTTACGAGTGCAAGCTTTGCCCACTGCTGCTTTTCGGTCAGCTTATTGCCGATCTCACAGGATGCAAATCCACACTGTGGGCTTAAGTACAGACGATCAAGCGGCACATACTTTGCAGCCTCATGGATACGTGCGATTACGGCCTGCTTGTCCTCTAACTTCGGAGACTTTGTTGTGATCAGACCAAGTACTACCTTCTTGTCACCGGATACCGCCTTTAAGCACTCAAATCCGCCGGAACGTGCATCATCAAACTCCAGATAATACGCATTTACATTTTCCTTTGCGAAAAGTGTCTCTGCTACACTATCGTAAGCGCCGCTGCTTGCATAGGTAGAATGGAAGTTTCCTCTGCACACATGCGTGTTGATGATAAGATCAGCCGGTGCGCCCTCGATTGCCTTGTTGTTGATCTCAAGAAGCTGCTTTTTGATGTTCTCAAGACCTTCCTTTGTGGTACCAAACAGTGCCGGGGCGTTCGGATCAACAACCATACCCCAAGAACAATCATCGAACTGAAGGTTACGGCATCCTGCTGCGTATACTTCCTGAATAAATGCACGATAGCCCTGTGCGATATCCTCTGCTACCTGCTCTGGTGTCTCGTAATACTTTGAAGTGTTCTCCCATGCAAATGGCATAATCATCTGCTCTAAGAACTGTGCCGGTGCCGGAATGGTCAGCTTTGCTACAGTGTTCTCATCTTCGAACTGCTTCACAAACGCAAAATGCTGAATGAATGCATGACCACTCTTATAGGAAACCTTTCCAGTCAGATAGGTATCGTCGATCATTGCAGCCTCACCGTGGAATGGAAGGCCGGTCTTTGTCTTGGAATGGCCTACGCCCTCAAACTCCCACATAAAGTCCAGATGCCAGGTTGCACGACGGAACTCGCCATCGGTGATAACATGATAGCCTGCTGCCTTCTGCTTTGCAACCAGATCTTCGATGCACGCATCCTCTACCTTTGTCAATTCTTCCTTGGAGATTGTTCCTGCCTCAAACTGCTTTCTTGCCTCCTTTAAGGAAAGTGGACGTAAGAAGCTTCCTACAAAATCGTAACGAAATGGTGTTTTCATAATTATTTCCTCCTGTATGGCTCTCTTTATTGATAGCGTTATCATACAGGATTCTTTGGTATTTGTATAATACCTTAATTCTTTGTTTATCATAGTTTTAAACTATGGTTCGTCTCACCGCTAATTCAGGTTATGAACCGTGAACTGTTATTTCAGGCTTCCATCCCGGAAAAGGTCTGGTCAAAGAGCTTGCCGAGTCGTGCCTCACCACGATATGCCTTCTCTAGTTCATCCGCCATTTTTACGGCATCCTTGACACTTTGCTTCATGCGAATTTCGAGCTGCTCATTGCTGTGGCGGCATCTCGCATTGTCTTTTTCATTGGCAAAAAAGCCTCGAATCTCGCCGTAGACACGCGCAATTCGCATTCCGACAAAGATCACACGACGTTTTATCTTGCTTGTTGTGAAGAACAGGCGTGAAAACCATAGAAAGCCTTTGATGGACTGATGAATTTGGACTGGCTGTAAACCATAAAACAGTGCGATTGGCTTTGCCCAGCGTAAATTTGTGGATAAAGCCTGTCGAAAATCCCAGTTAAATGGATCTAAGCCATCTTTTTTCATCAGATATTTTTCAAATTCTTTCTCGATCTCGTGATGTGAGATGCGCCTTGTCTTTTCAAAGTGGTTAATGTAGGTATGGCACGATGTATCAAGTGCAAAATGACATATAACACCGAGCGCATATGCCCACAGTGCCTTTTGCATCTTATCGCCCTCTGCCGCTGAGCGATGCATCTGTGTCAGCGCATGTTCAAAGAACACACGTCCCGTCTCATGGTGAATCACCACTCCGATCTGGGTGATCGGATGCCGGATAATCGGATGATAGAAGAATAAGATATCTGGTCCGTGCAGACCGATCTCATACAAATCCTGATAATCCTCCAACAATCTTTGATATTTCGCGGGCAGCTGTTCTTTTACCATCTGTCCAAACTTATAGTGTGCATAAAATGCTGGCATCGCAAATCACCCTTTCTACAATCATAAATTATAAAAAATACAATCAATTATTCGTTATCTTTATCCAGTATGTTTTGTGTTGATTAACGGATAAAGTTCGTGGACACTTCCTTTTTGGTATCTGGAAGTGCAATTCCCTGTGCCTTTCCGGCCTCAAAACATTTTAACATCCACGCCATGCATTTTGCTGCATTGCGCATAGTCTGCAAACCTTCTAAATCCTGACGTACCTCCTCCGGACGGTTTCCATGAACCATGTTCCAGTAGGTGGAAGCCACAGTCGGCATCTGATTGATACCAAAATACTTGTTGACAGCGTCAAGAGATGCAGTGGTGCCGGCTCTTCTTGCAGAAGCAATAGCCATACCTGGCTTGAAACGGAATGCTGCACCGCCACTGTAAAAAGCACGGTCTAAGAAGGATAGGATACGGCCGCTTGGATGCGCATAATAAACTGGCGTTCCAAATACAAATCCATCTGCCTCCTTTGCCTTCTCCACAAACTCATTTACGCGGTCATCACGGAACACACAGCCATTTCCCTTGCGACATCCACCACAACCGATGCAGTCACGAAGCGAATCGGCACCCAACTGGAAAATTTCAGTGTCAATATCTTCTTCCTGTAAGGTCTTTGCAACTTCTTCAAGTGCGGTATAGGTACATCCCTTTAAATTGGAACTTCCATTTAATAATAATACTTTCATGATACGATCGTTCTCCCTATAATTATGATCAATATATAATTTATATATGGTTCATTATAATATCTATAATGTTTTTCAAAATTTTAAACATGGTCAGTCGGCTTTGGACATCTCCATAAATATCCAGCCTTGTTCTCATTTTCTCTCATTGACTTGTATCCGGTCGTCTTTTCTTTACCGCACAGCTGTGCCTTAGTAAAGTCAAGAACAACGCTCCAGTCCTGCTTCGTATAGGCATGGCCACCCTCACGATAATGAATTGCGCTGCGTTCCTTGACACCAAGAAACTCAAAGACCTCGGATGCTGCCAGCCACGACACCTGTGTGCCAAACGGATTGATCCAATCATCGTCAAGACCTTCCACCAGAATCAGTCGTCTTGGAGCGACACATGCACCAAGAATATTCGCATCAAATGGGATCTCATTTTCACGAAAACGTGTCTTTCCATCCAGTGTGCCATAACCTGCCATATTTTCCATCAACCAGTATGGGAAACGTTCTTTGTTTAGCATCACGCCGATACGCTCGGAAAGGCCAATATTTTCACCAAGACGGCATCCACTTAAACGCATACTTGCCATACCACCACAGCCAGAGCCTGCTGGTGCGACAACTGCCGCGCGCTCATCGTAAATACCACAGCAAAGTGCTGCCTTTCCCATACGCGAATGACCGGTCACAACGGTTTTTGTCACATCGACATTTTCCTGTGTCTCGAGCCAGTCGATGACGCGGCTCTGAAGCCATGCCCACATCGCAAGTGCCCGCCACGTGTAGCCCGGGTACGCCTTCGCGCAGCCACCCTCCCAGATTTTTTCTTTGTCGTCAGGTGCTGCCTCTGCAATCTCAAAGCTGCAAATTTCAAATCCCTGTCCAGTTGCCATACGAATGATTTCTTCTGGCAGTGTATCTGCCGCCGGAATTACAACGGGAATTAACGTTTCTTCGTCAGCGGTATTTGCTTGTCTCGCCTCTGTCTCATCTGGTATAACAGGACGATAGACATGTACATTAAATAAAACCGGTGCTAGTTCGCCCTGTGCACACAGGCGAACTATGGTATGACACACGGTATTCTGACAGACAATATCGCTTGACAGCTCCGTTGCTGTTAATGACTGTGGGCGTCCCGGCATTTTGCCATAGTACATTTCACTAAGCAACTCAAGATACGCCTTTCGCTTTTCTTCCCACTCCGCCTTGGTACACATGATACTTCCATCTGCCTTATAAAAAGGATTCGGGAGCTCCCAGGTCGGCTCAAAATAGATTTTTTCGCTCATTGAATCACCTCCAATAATTGATGTAAATCTATCTTAGTCCTTCCTGACGCTCCCGTCAATAAAAATAAGTTTGTTTTATTTTGCGAACAACTCCTGTAAATACCGCTCCTCTGGTCTTCCCTTTACCGAGTCCTTGAACAACCCCGCCCGACGTGTCGGACGAGGATTCCATTGCAGCCGTCAGGATT
>CAVFYJ010000042.1:0-25992 GCA_963626545.1 Acetatifactor sp.
ATACCATTCATCTGGCAATTCCAGTATCTTTCCTGTATCCATAAAATACTGAATTCCCTCACGTGTTATGTATTCACTCTTCTTTTTCTTTTTTTGGACTGTCTGTACTCGCTTTTGAAAAACGTCAAGTGCCAGAATCAAATAATCTTTTTTCTCCGGCTTGATATGAGCCGCAAGCACATCGACCGGAATTAACTCCATCGCACACAACTGCCAGTTCAGGCAATAAAACGTATCCCCCTGCTTTTCCGTCTCTTTTGCCTCATTCTGCCAATCAATAATATTGATATTTCGCTGTAATACAGCCGCGCTATTTTTATACTGACTTTCAAATTTGGCACGATAAAAGGCTAACACCTGTGAATCTGTAATAATCTGTGCATGCTTATAATCCTTTTCAATCCATAGCGCAGCTTTCTCTGTCATTAACAGACACTCAAACGGGAAAAAGGCTTCTCTCGATGAGATTTCTTCGTATACCACTCTTACATCATAATTAAAATTAGATCGAAGACATGGCATTACCTCCGCCAATAGCTTTAAATTATTCAAATTGCTTTCTGGACTTGTTGATGGCAGTAATGAATACAAATGCTCTACTGAAATTTCTATATTATGAAGAGCAAAGGCAATGTCTGATAAAAGTGTATCCGTTCCTCGTCCCCATAATATGACCGGTAAACTGTCCGAATTCTCTCTTGCCTGATTTAATATCAAAAGCACTGCATCGCGTACAGACGATCTGCCAGAAATCAGAGAATTCGTCATTGTCCGTATGCACGTTTCTCTGCTATCTCGATTTTCCTTTTGAATAGTTTCCATTCCTCCAGACACTTCATCCACAGACAAAAACTGAATACTCAACAGCTCCTTAAGCGCTTTTATACATTCCCACGCCTCTTCTCCATATGCCTTTTGCAATTCTTCTCGGAATAATGCCTCATACAATTCTTGCTCTGTACGGTTATTACACGGAACGACATGCAATATTGATTTTAATAATTTCACGGAGCGTTTTTTTGTTCCATTTTTAAAGCGATTCAGTACATGATATTCTACTTCCAGTCTTGCTGCAATCTGATGCATTGTTACATTATGTGCTACCATCATTTTTTCAAATAACTGTGCAAACGTACTCATATTTTTTCATTCTCCTTTTCTGTGTTTTCGATCATTTGTAAAAGAAATTGCTGCTTTCTCTGCTCACTCATCACAAATTCAGAATCAGAGATTTCTTTCAGTGTACATCCGATCCATCGGATTAATTCTGACTCACACACCTCATATCTTCTAATTTCATGTTCTACCGCTACTGAAATGCATAAAAAACGTTCCGCACAAAATTCAATTGTAAGATCCGTTTTTAATGGCATTAAATCACTGTCAATAAGAACTGTATTGGAATCCTTAAGTATGGATTCGAATATACTTTTCTTTCCAAGTTTTGACTTATATTGATACCATTCACTTCTATAACAATCCCACAAAACATTATTTTCAAAAAAAGTCTGTATTGCTTTTGATGTAATATAATAAGTGCCTTTTCTTTTTGTAATACGATCTAGCTCAATCCAACCTTGGATAAAAATAGCTGTATCATCTGTTGCCTTATACCACTCTCCCTGTTTTACCGGCACAGCAATTGGCTTTCCCTGTTCACTTATCTTCATAAAATAATGATTCAGCATCTGAATCTGATCGGTATCTCTTAACACGATTCCCTGTTCTGCATCTTCCGATATAAATACAGCTTCTTTTTCTGAAATGACAACACCTGAAAAAAGTTGTCCTTCCCAACCATTATTTTCATATACAATCATTGGATAATATTGTGGACAGGAAATCATCCTTAACAGCATTCCACATACTGTATGAATCCACTTTGACGTTTTTTTATTACTTTCTGAATGAATTAAATGCAAATATTGATTCTCTTTTGCGTATGGGATTGAAGATAATTTTTCTACAAACTCCTTATTTCCCCACATTTTTATTTCACGTTCCTGACTATTGCTCAAAAAAGCTTCTAAATATTTTCTTACATCTAAGCTTCCGCAAAGTACCCCCCCGCCAGACGAGATGTGCTTGCTTTCTCATACAAATAGATATCTGATGTGAGACTTTCACTTTGAAGGAACTGATAAACCTCTTTTATGCATTCCCATGCATCTTCTTCCTTATATTTTCGTGCCATGTATTCCTGTTTCCAGACATTTTTTACCTCATCGCGCGCAGCAGCCGAGCAACGAATTACAGACAACAATCTATTCACTTTTTCTCTATTCTCAGGAAAACGTTTTCCCCTTTTGTATTTCGATATATCATCAGGACTGATCTTCGCCATTCTTGCGATTGTTACTGGCTTCTCTGGCTGCTGATTCAATAAATCATTTAGCTTTTGTGCAAAATTTGTCATTTTTCTCTCCCTCTTCACTACAATTTTCCTTTACTATAACATTTTAACCTTGTTTAATTCAAGTACATTTTTTATTTTTAAGCAAAAAAACGATATCTTTTGTACATATAGTCTCGCCATATTGTACATGAAAAGATATCGCTTTCATTTTCACTTTTATTTTTATGTGATTTTATTTTACATTTTATTTTTTCGATTTTCTTTTTCTGCGCTTATTCCGCAAAAATCACATAGTTTTCTTTTCTCGGTGCAGCTTTTGGCTCCTCGCAATCAGCATAGCCAAAAATACAATGACCAATACCCTCATAGTCACCTGTGATACCAAGATCTTTTAAAATCTGCTTGCCCTCTGGACTCTCAAACATGTCCTTTGCGATTGCCAACGGATCAAAGTTGCCGGGCTGCGCCGCTAACTGCCTTGCCACATCGCTCATGTAAACAAGATGCAGCTCGTCCTGCTCATTTAAGAGCGCGATAAATGCCTGAATCGCATAATTTGCGTTGGAATAACGATTCTCATTCGCCATACTGAACGAATCGTCAAAGACAACGGTCACGATCTTTCGTCCTGATGACTCACTTGCAAAGCTGACTGTTGTGCTCTGCAAAATTTTCTTTAAGATATCTGATTTCTTACTTTTTTAAGTACGACACGGTCCACGTTCCCGATCCGACTTCCGCATGGAAAAGTCCATCTTCACCGCGCTGCATACAAAGCTCGCCCTGCGGATCATCTGCACCTTCCTCAAGTGTAAGCTGTGCCGTTGTATTTACCGGAACTCGGATTGTCACGAAAATTCGCTCCTCTTTTTGCTCCCAGCGAAGTGCCACTGTACCGTAAACACTCTCATAGCTTCCCTGCGCCCAGGTGAGGTTTCCTCCGGTTTTTGGTGCGAACAAAATATGACGGTAGCCCGGATTTTTTTCATCAATCTCAATACCGGCGATAACGCGATACATCCACTCACCGATTGCACCGTATGCATAATGATTAAATGAGTTCATGTCCGGACTCCACATGGTTTTATCTGGCTTAATGCCATCCCAGTGTTCCCACACGGTAGTCGCTCCTGCCTTTACCTGATACAGCCATGACGGGAAATCCTCTTTTAACAGAAGCTCATATGCTTCCTTGACGCAGCCGTTCTGGCTGAATGCATGGCAAAAATAAGGTGTTCCGACAAATCCGGTGACAAGATGACCATTTTCTTTTTCAAGCAGTCGCTTTAATCCGGCAATGGTTCCTGCTTTCCCGCATGGTGGAATCAAATCAAAGTACAATGCCAGAATATGGGCGGTCTGTGTCTGTACCGCCATCACACCATTTTCATCCAGAAATGTATTTTGGAATTTCTCCACAATCTGCTCGTAGCATTCTTGATAGTCGCGGGCTTCTGTTTCCTTTCCCAATGCATGGCAGATCTTTACAAACAGCCCTGTTGAATACGCATAATATGCTGTGCAAGTAAGATCATTTGGCGTTGCACCAAAATAGCTTCCCTCCTCTGCATCGAGCGCTACCCAGTCACCAAATTGCAGCTTGTAGTTCCAGATATTGTCTACCGAATGCGCTCTCATGAAATCAATCCATTTTTTCATGCTGTCAAACTGCTGCTCTAAAATGGATTTGTCTCCGTAAGTCAAATATAACGTCCATGGATTGATGACCGCCACATCTGCCCAGGCTGCTGCCGAATGGGTTCCCTGTCCAAGCAGCCAGTCTGTAATCACATGAAATGGCATCAGATCCGGAACCATATGAGGAACACCACCCTCTGGTGTCTGATCATACGCTACATCCTTCAGCCATTTGGCGAAAAATGGCCATGTATTTCGAAGAAAGCTGGCTGTACGGCAAAAAATCTGCGCATCTCCTGTCCAGCCCATGCGCTCATCTCTCTGCGGGCAATCGGTTGGAATATCAAGGAAATTGCCGCGAAGACCCCATTCAATGTTGTGTTCCAATTTATTTAAAAGCTCATTCGAGCAGGAAAAATGACCGGTCTCTTCCATCTGGGAATGCATCACGCATGCCGTAAAATCCTCTTTTTCTGGCATCGTTTCCCATCCCTCAAGCTTTGCATAACGAAAACCCTGAAACGAGAATTGCTCGCGATAGACAGTCTCTTTGTCATCCTTACAGATATAGCTTACCTGCGCTTTTGCTTCTCGCAAATTGTCAAAATAGGCATTTCCCTCTGCATCTAAAATTTCAAAGCATCGCAGCTGTACACGAAGTCCCTCATGTCCTTTCACGCGAAAACGAATGCAGCCAGTCAAATTTTGTCCAAAATCGACTACCATTTCGCCCTTTGGTGTCACAAACAATTCCTTTGCTGGAAGCTCCATTTCCACTGTTACACGACAGCCCGGCTGAGCAATCAGTACGTCCTTTGAAAATGCTACGGTTTCTGCTGTGTGCCATGCGGTGGTTTTCGGTTTGTAAGCTGCCGCAATTTTTCTTTGCTGCATCTTTTCCTCATCTGTAAATGGTTGCTTGAGCGGATCACGCACCAGCGCCTCTTTTTCTGCCTCGGTCAGACGATGAAATTCTTTGTCCATTTGAGGAACAAAGTCAGGGTCACTCCAGTCGGGCTGCTCGAGTCTGGCATCGTAGCATTCGCCATCATAGATTTCCGAAAAAGTTATAGGGGAATCACAGCCAAGCCAGCTCTCATCTGTACTGACAATCTGCGTACTTCCATCCTCATAGCGAATTGTCAGCTGAAGCAAAAGTGCTGTCTGATCGCCATAATTATTGCGCTCATGTACAAATCCCATCAGCCCCTTATACCAGCCTGCGCCAAGGTGGGCACCGATTGCATTTTTGCCAGTGCGAAGTTCACTTGTCACATCATAGGTTTGATAGCACAGATGATGGTGATAGGAGGTCCAGCCTGGAGCCATCTCATCATTTCCTATCTGTTCATTATTTAAATACAGATGATACAGTCCAAGTGCCGTGGAGCAAATATAAGCCTCTCGCACACCTTCCTTCACCTCAAATGTTTTTCTGAGATAGGTTCCCTTTGAGTTTGACTTATCTGCTTTTGTCTCTGCCGAAATAAAATCGCCCTGCCACTCATTTTTTAAAAGACCGGTCACAAAGGAAACTGGTGCACCAAACGCACTTTCCTCCTGTTGGATTCCATTTTCAAAGTCTCCTGCTACCCATACCTTTATTCGTACCCAGTACCTGGTACAAGAATCAAGGCAAACAGCGCTGCCTATTTTTATTCCAGATGTTTCCCCACTTATTACCTTTTGGCTGTCATAGGTTGCTTCTTTAAAATCTGCCTGTTTTGCCAGCTGAAGCTGGTAGGCGGTCTGCTTTACGCAGACCCCATCGCTTTGTATTTCCCAGCTAAGTGCAGGCATGCCGTCTGTTCCGACTGCCTGCGTTAAATAATCCATTTTTATGCTCTTAATTTCTGTCATGTTTGCTCCATCCCGCCTGTGTATGTGTTTTTATATGTTTTTTTACACTTCCTTCTTTAATACCCACACATCGCGCCCTGCAATTTCACAGCGACCAGTTTTTGTCTCTTTTGTCACCAGATTGGTCAGCGTATCTGCTCCGAAATCAACCCATGACGGCTGATGATTGTGATTGATTACAAATATCGTTATCTCTTTTTCGTTGACTCTTCTTGTCACCTCGACATTTTCCTGTGCCTCATAGACAGGCTCAATGTCACAGTCATTGCACACCTGATCAAAGAAATCAGTCAAAAATTCATCCTCTGGATCGGTACCAATGTAGTAAGCAGTACCCTTCTCAAACTGATTTCTTGTCACACATGGCATTCCCGCATAGAAATCACTCTCATAATAGGCAAGCGCCTCTGCCTGTCTTGTATGCAGCAAATCACACAAAAATCCACAGGAGTAGGATTCCTTTGGGAGCGGCATTGCACCATTACTGAGCATGCGATTACTTTCATATGGACGAAGCGCATCTACCTCTTCTACCCAGATGCCGAGTACTTCTTTTAATTTTCCCGGATATTCGCCAAATACGCAGCGATCGTTTTCATCCACAAGACCGGACATTACGGTTGTCACCAGTGTTTTTCCCTGTCTGACAAATTCGGTAAGGCGCTCTGCTACCCCTTCCTTTGTCATATACAGCATCGGTGCCACAATGAGTTCATAACCATCAAACGATGCAGACGGATTTACAATATCCGCAGAAATATTCTTTCGATGGAATGCGTGATAATAGCGCGAAATCGTCTTTAAATAATCCATATCCTTGCTTGGACCACTCGCTAACTCAAGCGCCCACCAGTTGTTCCAGTCAAGCAAAATGGCTACCTTTGCCGGTGTACGAGCCGTCAAAAATGCATCCCCAATTTGCTCCAACTCATGACCAAGCGTCTCACACTCTCGGAAGACTCTTGTATTTTCGTGACCTGCATGACTGATGATTGCTCCATGAAATTTTTCCTGTCCTGCAATGGACTGTCTCATCTGGAAAAACAGACAGGTATCTGCGCCATGCGCCATTGCCTGATAGCTCAAAAGACGAACCTCTCCCGGACGCTTTAAGCGATTGTACGGCTGCCAGTTTTGCTGATTTGGAGACTGCTCGGTTAATACATAGGACTGACCTCCCTTTAAACCACGCATAATATCATGCTTCATCGCTACAAAATACGGCGGATCATCTGGCCATGGATAATTGTCCCAACCAACTACATCAAGATATTTTGTCAGCTCCGACTGATCCAGCTTTTTGATAAAGCCAGACATGTTCGTCTGAATCGGAATTTCCGGATTGTATTTTTTTAATACACGATACTCATTTAAAAAGCACTCTGCGGTGGAATCGGTGACAAAGCGCATATAATCCAGCTGGATCGCCGGGTTAAAGCGATAATCATCATTCAGCTCCGTTGGAAGTGTTACTTCCTCAAAACTTGTAAGAATTCTGCCCCAGAAGGTTGTATGCCAGCGATTGTTTAATTCTTGCACACTTCCATAGCGTTTTCTCAGCCACAGACGAAACTTTGCCTGACACGTTGGGCAATAGCAATAGGTTCCGTACTCATTTGACACATGCCACATGGCAAGCGCCGGGTGATGCGCGTAGCGCTTGGCAAATTCTTCTGCGATTGCAGCCGCGCGCTCTCTGTATTTCAAACTATTCACACAGAAAAATACGCGCATTCCGTGTGTTCGTTTTCTTCCCTGAATATCAACTGGAAGCACCTCTGGATAGCGGGTGGACAGCCATGCTGGCTGTGCCGTGGTCGGTGTCGCAAGGCATACGTAAATGCCATGCGCCCAAATCTTGTCAATAATTTTATCCAGCCATTCAAAGTCATACACGCCTTCATCTGGCTCTAACCTCGCCCATGAAAAGACCGGAAGTGTCAAAAGATTGATGCCTGCCTTCTTAAACAGTCTCATATCCTCATCAATTGTCGCGTCATCCCACTGATCCGGGTTATAATCTCCTCCATAATAAATTCGATCTGCCTGTTTCATCGTTTAACCATCCCTTTCTTTTATCGTAACGATTCAGAATCTCTTTTTCATTTTTTTCTTGCTACAGTTCACGGGAGAAATTTTACGAAAGCGGTTCTTTCCCCGTGAACTGTAATGTCTTTCTCAACTTACCCTTCGCTCCAGCACTCAATGACCGGACTCGCCAAAAGACCCGTTCCTGATAGCTGCAAATGGGTAGACGCCCCGTCTTTTCGCTTCCAAACAAGCGTTGTGGAAAATTCGAGACAAAGCTTGTTTCCTCCATCCTTAATTGCATCGGTAATCTCGGTTCGGCCTGGGAAATTTGCCTGATAACCACAGTCCACTCCATTTACAAAAATTTGTGCCGTATCGCCGCCCTTTTCCATCCACAGGAAATAACGAGCTTCTTTCTTTTTCTCGACAATCACATCGGTCTCATACCGATAGAATCCGGTAAAGCATGGATCAAACTTTGGTCCATTTAAATTCACAAGTTCGGATTCTTGTTCTATTCTTACAAACGGTTCAAATTCGCCATAGTGCAACTCATCGCAGCGACTGACCTCCCACTTGGCATCCACTGCCATCTCGGACTGCTTTTGTCTTCTTTGACTGCTGCAAGACTCTGTTTCTAACATAAAAAACTGTGCCTCACCCGGCGCTAACGAGACGCTTAGCTTATTT
The DNA here is from genome assembly GCA_963626545.1 of Acetatifactor sp. Lineage (GTDB taxonomy): Bacteria > Bacillota > Clostridia > Lachnospirales > Lachnospiraceae > Anthropogastromicrobium. The sequence goes on from CAVFYJ010000042.1 coordinate 8,576, forward strand.
TCCGAAATACCAAACTGCTCTGTTGTATTGCTCCACGGATCATACTGCATTGCGGATACAAATGGCTTCTTTGTCTTTTCAAATACAACTGTACCACCGATTGGCTTTGTTGTGCTTTCATTAAAAAGCATAATTACACGCGCATCCCCATGTGCAGTCTGGTACAGTCGAAGATTACACATTGCATCTTGTGTCTCCTGATCCATCGGTAAGATGGATGCTAAGCTTCCGATCTCCTCTCGGATACGTGCTGGAAGTGCTTCAAGCGTCGTTTCGCGAACGCTTTCTTTGAATGCCTTTGAAAGTACACCGCCATAGGTATCATAGAGCGGCATCTGGTCAACCACATACACAGGCAGACCATTTTTTGCCGCTTCGATTACAAACGCTGCCACCTTTCTGTCCTCGCGCAAAGCACCAGGCAATACCAGACAACGGTAGGTCATCGCTCCAATGCAAAGGGTATTCTTCTCGACATAAGCATTATCAAACGCTTGCGCCGGAATGACATCGCAGTCAATCTGATTTTCCATCAATGCACGCATTGGCTTTTGAAACAGCTGATAGTCTTTTGCACTCCATTCGGATTCTGCATGATACAAAACAGCTGCATCAATTAGTGGCTGTCCACCTGTCAGAAGATGAGCCGCACGCTGCATATAATGCATCAGCTGTGCAAAAGCTGGAAACTGTGGATTGTTGCCACGTGCATAGAAGTGAGGCGGACAATCTCGGTCTGGGTAGGTCATCGAAAAGGCATGTGGCGTAAACTCATTGATACCGCGCACCAACATGTGATTGGTCAGCCATTTCATAAAGGAAACACCCTCTGCCCATCCATAGTTTCCAAAAATCTCGCAGAGCGCCCGATTTTTCTTTTTCTCGTCCAGATGCGAGGCCGAGCTTGCTAACTTAGCTAGTCCAAAATGGAAAAATTCACCGTCACTATCACCTGCAATCCACTGATGAATTTTCCCAGTAAAGCCTGGAACGATCTGATGATGAACCACATCGACACCAGCCATATGCTGTCCCTTCATTTCCTTGAAATAATGGCCAATGCTGCATGCAAGCCTGGTATGCGCATTGTCATCCTCGATAATATGACCAATATACTCTACACCATGAGCGCTGCACCAATCTCCGATCTGACCGGAAAAGCAACTGTATACTAGATCGGTCAGCTGTTCCATGTACTGTGTGCGCACGCGACCTGTTTTTTCATCCATATCATACCACAGTGCCGGAAGATTCTTCAAAAATTCGTCTTTCCACTGCTCATGCAACTGATCACTTAACTCCTCGCTCCACGGCAGACGCACATCGCGCCAACCAAGTCCTGCGTCAAATGGATAGCCATTTCTATTTCCAAGTTCTGGTTCATCTGAGAAAAATCCGGCGATGGTATTGCCAAAATAGTCCCGATAATGCGCATAATGCTTCTCATAAACCTCATCGATCAACACGCGAACCGACTTGCTGTCGATCAAATTCATGTAATGCTCTCTTCCGCCGCCCTTTCTTGTCGTAAACAAAATAAATAATCGGTATGCACCTTCTGGAAGATCAAAATAGACAAAACCATCCTTTACCTGATTCGTCAGATCAATGATTCCGTCTGCACTCACCGCAAGCGTCTGTGTGTCCGGCTTTGGGCACGCAAGAATGCCAAGAAGCTTACCGTCTGGCTGTAGGAAATTTTCAACCAACACAGCACCATCCTTACATGGTCCCATAATGTCCATGTGACGCTCGGCAAGATAGATCTTTTCATGCTCTGGATTTCGCTCAAAACCACCATTGGCATAGCCAGTTGGAAACTTTCTGTCATCCAAGATCCAAAGCTTCATGCCTCTCTTTTTTGCCTCTGGCACCAAAAAATCCATTGTCTCCCACCAGCGTGGTCCACAAAAATCCGGATACGGGCGTGATTCTAAGCAGAGTTCCTTTATGCCGCATTCTTCGATCCGGTCAAGCTCCTCACGGATTGTTAAGGTGTCCTCTCCCTTCATCCACAAAAAGGGAAGAATATGGCTGGTGCACTCGCCACGCTGCAGCTGTTGTAATCGTTCAATCATCGCATTCTCCTCATACCATATAGGTGTATGTTCCGGAACCCACAATTTGTTCCGTCTCTTTCGTTTCTGTCAATAAAACTGCTGTCGTATTTGGTGGAATCGTCACGGTAACACTCGTTTTTCCTTCCTTTTTCTCCCAGAAAACACGTATCATTCCGTATGGATGCTTCATCTGAACACTACAAGAATCCATTCCTTCTGCGATATGCGGGCAAATCGTAATCTGGTCAAATTTTGGATTGGTGCGAATGCTTTCGATGCCGCCAAGTCCCGCAAAGAACCATTCCTCGATGCTGCCAAGCATCAAATGATTTTGCGAGCCGTGCGGACGCGTTGGATCTGGTCCATCCCACTCCTCGGTAAGTGTTGTCGCACCATTTACCACCTGATAGCCATAGCCCGGACGCTCTGTAATATTCGTCATTTCATTTAAAATATCATTCATGCCGTACTTCATCAATGCTGCCACAAGATACGGATGACCGACATCACCCGCCGTGATTGCATAGCCGCGCTTTACAACCTCATCTTTTAGCTGGCTGACCACCTTTTTTTCATATTTTTCTGGGACAAGTCCTGCCATCAGACTCATTGCCTGACACGCCTGACTTCCATTTGCATAGCGACCCGTCTGATCATCCAAAAACTGACAATTGTATTCCTCATAGACATAAGCACGCTGTCTGGCAAATTCATTTGCATCTGCTTCCTTTTTTAGTCTGCGTGCTGCTTCCTCCATGATGGTCAGATCGATGTAATAGATACAGGTAGCAGTGATCGGAACCGGCGTATTCTGCGAATATGGTGTACACGGGCCAATGTCAAGCCAGTCGCCAAGACCGTGATGCAAAATTCCATATGTAGTCTTCTTCGTCAGATAATCGACATAGCGCTTCATCGGTTCATACCAGCGCTCCATCGCTGAAAAATTGCCATATTTTGCAGCCAAAAGCCATGGTCCAATCACACATGCGCTTCCCCACTCCGGGGAATCCACAAAACCAGTATGCCACTTATCAAAGCCAGTGACATATTCTGGGCAAATATCTGGCACAAGTCCATCCGGGTGCTGTGAATCTGCCATGTCCTGCTCGATTTTTTCATAAAAAAGCTCCAAATCCCAGTTGCACATCATGGCTGGTCCAATCAAGTGCGTTTGCTCCAGCCATCCTAACTTTTCGCGGTGCGGGCAATCGGTAAAATAGCTCTTTGTATTGGACAGCATTGCCTGTCGGATTATTTTATGAATTTTATTGAACAGTTCATTTGAGCATGAAAAGCTGCCTGTTTCTTCAAGCTTTGGATAGAGAAATTCGCCCGTCAATGCGGTTATTTTTACGCCCTCTGGTACGACTGCTTTTACATATCGAAAACCAGTATAGGTAAAATCAGGGGCAAATTGTTGTTTGCTTTTTTCATTGCAAATATACGTCCACGCATAGCCCTGACCTGTCACACGCTGATCGGGTTCTGCGTCTTTCGTGAGAATTTCAGCCGGTGTTAAAACGACCTTTTTCCCAGCTGACTGCTTATCGGTTTCGATGTCAAGTCGAACCCAGCCGGAAAAATTGGTTCCAAAGTCATACAGATACGAACCGTCCTCCCTTTTTGTCACAGAGACAGGGGCATATCGCTGCATAATCATAAGCGGCGGTGTCTGGCGCGCGCAAAGCGTTGCTTTTGGTCCCTCGCATGCAATTGCCTTTGTCCATTCGCTGGCATCTGCCCCTGATTTGCCATATGCTTTCCAGTCAATCCGACCATCATAATCCTCTCCACCGTAAATACAGCAAAATTGAATCGGACTTTTTCCAATCTGCCAGTATTCTCCCGTGGCAAGTTTCTGTGTATGACCATCTGCATAGGTCACTCGAAGCACAGCCTTTAACTTACGCTCTCCATAACTTCTTGGAAAATAGGCATAACGTCCGCCCGACACATGATACATTCCATCTCCAAGCTTCACACAAATCGCATTTTCTCCATTCTTTATAAGTGTCGTTACATCATAGGCACAGTACAGGCAGGTCTTTCTGTAATCGGTCCAGCCAGCTTCCAATACCGCATCGGTCACCGGCTCCCCATTGATCACGCACTCCTGATGGCCGAGCCCGCAAATATAGAGCTTTGCAGCTGCAATATCCTCATTTACATGAAACGCTGTCCGATACAGATGATACGAATCCTGTGGCTCGGTAATCCATTTTGCCTGCCAGTCCTGATCTGAAAAGAATGCCGTCTCAAAAAAAGCGCTTTTTGATGCGACACACTCCTCACTGCCTTCTTTTGTCACCTCAACGCACCAGCGATAGCGGCTGTCACTTTTTAACGGCTCTCCCTGATAAAAAACCTGATTCATCGCTCTGCTTGTCACAACACCACTGTCCCACACGCAGCGCTCTGGTCTGTTAGTGGCAGTTTCCCATACCAAAATCCGGTAGCTCTTCTGATACCAGTTTTTCTCATCGGTATCCACTCTCCACGAAAAGCGGGGAGAGACACAGTCAATCTGAATCGGTTCTGTCTGGTTTTCTGTTTTTAAATCCATTATTTGCATTTGCCGGTCCCCCGATATCACAAAAAGGGGCAAAACACTCTGCCCCTTTTCGTATTTAATTTAATTGTTTACTCTGTAAAATTTCATAATTACTCAACTGCAATTATTCAACTGCAATTATTCAACCACAATTACTCAACTACAGAATTGTCATTTAACATCTGGATGGTCTCATCGAAATCACCATCGGTCTGAGACTTTACACCGTCGATGTAGGACTGCCATGCTGCATCATCCTCAACATCATATTCGCCAGTGATGAACTTCAGAGCCTCTTCCTTTGCGTAGGTCTCGCATGCAGTTGCTAACTGAGCCTTTGCTGCTGCCTGGTCGGAATCTAAGTTTACAACTGCCGGACGGTCATATGGAGATACGGAATCCTCTCCGCCAAGACGGTCGGACTCAACCCAGTACTTGCCCTCATAGAAGCCATCCTCTGCATTCCACCATGGCTCTGTGGTTGCTGCAACCTGAACCAGTGCGGAGAAGTTCTGTGGTGTGAATGGAATACCGGTACGGCATACTGCAGATGCCATAATACCATAATCTGCACTCTTTGTAGACGGAGAATCTGCATTCATGATCTCATCGCTGAAGGTCTTCGCGCCGTTCTCATCCTCGGTGTAAGTCATATCCTTAACACCCCAGTTCAAAAGTGTGGTCATCTCATCGGAATACTGATAATCAATCATTGCTACCATGTACTCTGGATTCTCAGTCTCAGCGTCAATGAAAATACCCATGTTGGTATTTAAGGACTTGCCCGGAAGTTTGGATCCCCACTTCCATGCAGTTCCATAGGTTTCATTTTCTGGCAGATATGCAAGACCCCACTCAATACCGGAATCAGCTGCTGCTGCGGTATTCCAGGTATTTGCAGAACCAGACCACAATGTCGGGCAGATCAGTGCCTTTCCGGTAGATGCCTTCTCATTGCACAGATTGGAGTCAGCTGTTGCAAACTCAGAATCAATGTAACCTGCATCATATAAGCCCTTTAAGTACTTTAACATTTCACGGAAGTTATCCTCGATCGGTCCGAATGCCCACTCGCTTCCGTTCCAGTATAAGGTATCCCAAGTATGGAAGATACCAACAAAGCCACGGTAGAATGCGTAATCCTTTGTGGAGTTCATGATAACAGCATCTGCAGAGATTGTTCCGTCATCAATCTTTGCCTTTAAGTCTGCACAAAGCTGTGTAAACTCATCCAGTGTAGTTGCCGGTGTTAAACCAAGCTGCTGTAATACATCAAAGCGGTATGCAAATGCGGTAAAGGACTGAGCACCCATGATGTTGTCCTCATTGTTCATTGCATCCATGAAGTAATACATAGAGCCATCTGCGTTAACTGCTACATTTCTTCCGTTTGGATGTCCGTCTACATAATCCCAGTAATACTTGATGTAATCCTGATAATCCGCCAGATTTAAAACAACACCGTCCTCGCCATACTCCTGAATGGCAGTTCCATAGGAATAGGTATTAGCATCTGCTACATCATCGCCTGCCAGACGAACCAGCTCGTTTGCACGATAATCTGCCCATGGTGTACGGTTGAAGGTAACCTCTACATCCACACCTAAGTAATGCTCCATTGCCTGCTCCCACAGCTGCTGAATCATAGTTCCGTCTGAGGACTGGTTAAAGTCAGCGATGTTTGCCTCTACCTTTAACACGCCACCCTCTAACTCTGGAAGCTCAATTCCATTATCAGCTGCTGTTGCGTACTGGCTCCAGTCAATCTCTGGAACACTTGTCTCATCTGCCATTGCCATTCCTGGAACCATGCTCATTGCCATTGCACCGGCTAATACCGCTGCGGACCACTTTCTTGCTCTTTTCATTTCTTTTTCCTCCTGATTTTCTTTTTATTTTTATAATTATAGTTAATAGTTATCCCTTTACTGCTCCTACCTGAACGCCCTGTGCAAAATATTTCTGCAGGAATGGGTAGATACACATAATCGGAAGTGCGGTTGCTACTACACATGCATACTGAATGTTTAATGTGTTTAACTTACCATTGTTCATCATCTCGGTTGCCATTGCCATATCGCCGCTTCCGGTTGATGTAAATACGATCTTACGTAAGATCATCTGAATCGGCTGAAGCTTCTCATCCTTAATATAAAGAAGTGCTTCATAGTAGCTGTTCCACATACCAACAACTGCAAACAATCCAAAGCTTGCGTAGAGTGCCTTTGACAGCGGCACATAAATCTTAAGCAGAATCTGAAACTCTCCAGCACCGTCAATCTTAGCAGCCTCACGTACCTGCGGTGAAATTCCCTTATAGAATGCGCGGTATACGAATACATTGTAAGCGGACAGACATCCCGGAACAATCAGGGAAAGCCAGTTGTTAAACCAACCAAGATTCTTGATTAACAAATAAGTCGGTACGGTTCCGCCGCTGAAGAACATTGTAATCAACAGCATGATGGAGATTGGCTTGTGGAAAACAAACTCCGGAATCATCATAACGTATGCTAAAAGTGATGTCATTGCCAGATTGAATACGGCAAAGCCCAGACAAATGATGATTGTATTTCCATATGCTCTCCAGATATTTCCTTCTTCAAATAAGATCTTATAACCGGTAACATTGAATTCTCTTGGGAACCAGGTAACCTGTCCGGTCGTAATCATCGTATTACTCGACATAGATACTGCAATTACGTTCAAGAACGGATAGATAAAGATGATCGTTGCCACGATGAAAAACAGGTACAGAAGAGCATCTGCGAAACGGCTTCCGACATAAATCCGATTCTTTTTTTGTGTTTTTACTTTCTTAGCCATTTGTTTTCTCCCCTCTGATTTACCACAGACTGTTTTCCGGACTAGTTTTTCTTACCACCATGTTGGTTCCCCATACAAGGATCAGACAGATGACCGATGAAAACAGGTTAACTGCTGTTGAGTAGCTGAATTCTCCGCTCTCAATACCCTGATGATAAACGAAGGTTGCAAGCACCTCAAGCTTACTTGTATTGGTGTTATTCTGCATCAAAAGGATTTTCTGGAAATCCGCATTCATAACAGAACCAGCATTCATAATAAGAAGTGTTGCCGATGTCGGCATGATCGTTGGCCATGCAATATGGCGAATCTTCTGTAAACGGTTTGCTCCGTCTAAGTTTGCCACATCATATAATGAAGTATCAATGTTTGACAATGCTGAAAGGTAGATAATGGAGCCCCAGCCAACGCCCTGCCATACGGCCGATCCGATGTACTCAAGTAAGAAATACGTATCGCCACTGTTCATATCTACCCGGCTCATTCCAAACAATGCGCGAACATCGTTGAACAATCCATTTAAGGAACCAAAGCGGTTTAACATAGAACAGATAACCACAACTGAAATGAAGTGTGGAATGTAAGATGCTGTCTGCGCAACACGCTTGAATTTCTCACTTCTTATCTCGTTGAGTGCAAGTGCAAAAATAATTGGAAGCGGGTAAGTAAACAGTAACGTCAGTACACCAACTCGGAACGTATTCCAAATAATGTAACTACTATTTACATTCTTAAAGAATTTGATAAAATTCTTAAACAATGGCTCACACCAATCGCTTCCCAGAATTCCTTTTTTCGGCTTGTAATTTTTAAAAGCGATCAGAATTCCATACATGGGAACATACTTAAAAATGATCAGAACCGCCATTGGCAATGCAGCCATCAAAATCAGCGTCCTCTGCCTCCACATCTTCTGCCAGATGTTTTGCTTATGCACCGTCATCCCAGAAGACTGTTTTTTTGCTCTCTTCTCCATAATCTTCTTCCTTTCCGTGTTTCATTGACGCAAGTATATGACATTTTATCCAATTTTAAAATGTAATTTATCTCAGCATTTATGGATATTTATTTGTTTTCCATGTCTTAATTCACTTTCATATGTACTTTTTCCATATTTTTTGTAATTTCTTCCATGGTTCTCACATTTTTTTATGTTATACTGTACATTGTACATGGTTGCAAAGACAATCTTGACCAATCTTTTGCGCTTATAACGAACTTTTATAACGAACTTGTAGCCGGTTCCTGTTTGCTGCACCGGTTACAGAAAGGCTGGTTATTTCCTAATTATGATTATGAAGAGACAAAAAAATAAGAAGAAACTGCATCCACTGCAAAAGCAGCTAATTCACCTATTGCTTATTTTCGTGGTATGTGTGTTAAGCATTCTTGTGTGGAGCGTTTCCGATTATATAAAGCTTCAGCGAAAAAACCTGGAAAGCTCCCTTGAGCTGTACGCCGGACATCTTGCCCAGACTGCACGTCAGTCCTACACCTCCTATGAAAATATTGCATATAGCGTTGCGTACAACACACTCGTTCAGGACTACATTCAGGAAACCGATTCCGTTGGGCGCTACGAAGCTTATCAGCAGGTTTATAATCTGCTCAGCAATACCTTAAAGTTAAATTCCTATCTGGCAGATATTGCAGTTTTAAGCAACAACGGCAACTCCATCTCCCTGACAGCATCGCCCTCTGTGTACAACTCCTATGAGGAGCTTTTGTCTACTCCAAGTTATGCGTTTTCTTCGATGGGAACTCTCAATATTCGCGGAACCGACTGCCATATTTTGGCGATGCCGGTTCATAAGCTGTCCACAAGCGGACAATCCCGTTATTTAGGAACGGTTTTTCTTGCGATTCACAGTGAGCGCCTGTTTGCTGCCAGCATTGCCAATGAAAAAAATGAAAACATTCCAGAAATTCTCCTTGTCGATGAATTTGAGCAGCCTGTTTATGGAGATGAATCATTTCTTCCAGATCTGATCACGCACACGGACAGCTCTGTTTTTCAGCTTTCAAAGCATGACAGCACCTACGAGGCTCGTATGTATACAATCTCAGAAGCAGGCAGCCGACTGTATGTGTTATTTGATACCTCTTATTACACAACTGCTTCCCTTCAGATTGCAGTTCGTCTAGGAGTCGGTATTCTCGCAGTGATGTTTCTTGTTCTCATGTGCTTTATCCATGTATGCTTTCCAGTCTCCACCTCCCTTCGCAACCTTACCGGTGTGATGGAGCACATCACAGAAGGCGGACAAAGCGCGATTAAGAAGGGAATTGACCTGACAAATGTACATTACAGCTGTTCCGAGATTCAGGACATCTATAAGGCCTTCAGCGATATGATCAGTGAAATTAACCGCCTGAATCATACCATTTTCAATACTTACACAAAAATGTACGAGTTGGAGATGAACAATCGTCAGACGGAAATTGCGTTTCTTCGGAGCCAGATCAATCCGCATTTTCTGTATAACACACTGACCACTATCTGCGGTATGGCAGCTGCAAATATGAACGATCAAATCATTGACGTGACCAATGCGCTGTCCCAGATTTTTCGCTACAGCGTGCGCGGCGGTGACATGGTTTGCCTCTCAGAAGAACTCGATATTATCCGCTCCTACGTCATGATTCAGTCCTGCCGCTTTGAAGACCGATTTTCCGTGGAATATCAGCTTCCGGATGACACATTGCAATGCCGCATACCAAAGATGATCATTCAGCCACTTGTGGAAAATGCAATTGTACACGGTTTAGAGCCAAGCCTTAAATCCGGTCGACTGATTATCAGCACCTCACTTGATGCCAAGAAAAAGCTTCTCACCATTTCCGTTATGGATACCGGTGTCGGCATGTCCGTCGAGAAGCTTTCGCAGCTTCGGACAACACTTGCAGAGTCGATGCAGCATAAGAGCGCAAACGCACAGGATAATCTTCAGGCCTTTGACGCAAAGGCACACGACAGCATTGGAATTTTTAATGTAAACAGCCGGATTGTTCTCTATTATGGAGAACAATATGCCCTCAAACTTGACTCGTGGGAGGGACTTGGAACCAATATGCAAATCTGCATTCCGGCACAATGGACTTAAATTGGGGAATTAAATTTAGGTCAATTATTTTTTCGTAAGGAGGTCTTTTTTCATGTATCAGGCAATCATCGTTGATGACGAAAAATGGGTTGTAAAGAGTCTTACCGCCACGCTTGGCAGTATGCAGGTTATGGATCAGTTTCACATTGCAGCCGAACTGTATGACGGACTGTCTGCCATCCGCTATATAAGGGAACAGCAGCCAGATCTGGCATTTGTCGATGTGCGTCTGCCCGGCATGAGCGGTCTTGAGATTCTTCAGGAATCGAACCGACTCGGTCTAAAAACACTTTTCATCGTAATCAGCGGTCATGCAGAATTTGCCTACGCACAGAAAGCAATGCTTCACAATGCCATCGGCTACTGTCTAAAGCCTTTCTCCCGCAGTGAGCTGTCCGACTCCATCCAAAAAGCCTCACAACTTCTTGAAAAGCGAAAGGAAGCTGCCCTTCCCGCGGCAAAGACCGACTCCTCTGTCCCAGTATTATCAAGAGGCAATTTTGTCTCAATCATGGTGGATTACATCAACGCCCATTATATGGAAGATATCTCCACACAGACGCTTGCCGATTTATGCTCCATCAATCCCAATTATGCAGGACAGCTGTTTAAGCAAAAAATGAATCAGACGTTTAGCAATTACCTTTCCAACCTTCGCATTCAAAAGGCGGAAAAGCTGCTCGTTGACACCGATATGCCGATTGCGCTCGTGGCTGCCTCTGTCGGCTATCAGGATTATTTTTACTTTGCCAAGGTATTTAAAAAGCTAACTGGCTCCACGCCAAGCAGCTATCGACACGAGGAAGAACCGGATCTATAACAAGCCATTTCCTGGTTGAATTTGTTAGGAATGTTGTAAATACTATAAATACTATAAATGTCATAAAAATTGTTTGTTAAGGAAGGATATGATTATGATGATCCACATGCCTCACAGGCTTTCCCATTTTTGTTATACCTGCATGACAGTTCTTGCATCTGGATTTTTCCTGTGCGGCTGCAGCCAAAGCACACCAACAGACTCGGACTCTGCCTATGCCAATCTGGAAACACTTGACATCAGCATTGGCTACTGGAATATTGAGGATATGACAAACATTCAAAAGGATGCCATGCGCGACTATGTGGAAGAACGCTTCTCCATCCAAATCAATCCCATTTCCGTTGACTGGTCAAACTATAAGGAATACTATCAGATGCTTAGTGTGACAAACAGCCTTCCTGATGTGTTTGCCACTCTTACCATCTCCTCAAACGATACCAACGATTCCGCCTATTATGAAAGTCTGATCAGCTCTGGCAGCATTCAGCCGCTTCCGGATGACTTGAGTGCATGGCCAAATCTTGAAAAGCTGATGGAGCAATTTAATTATACCCGCTACAGCGATGGTCATTTTTATGCAATTCCACGCATCTCCTTTAACGATTCCATTCTTGCCTGTTCGGATGCCGCTATGATTGTGCGCCGCGATTGGATGGAAAATCTTGGTCTTGACGATCCTCAAAACATTGATGAATTCATCGAGCTTATCGCTGCTTTTGCAAATGATGATCCCGATCAAAATGGCATTGATGACACCATCGGATACAATGTCAATGCCTTAAATGCACTTGGAAAATGGGTTATGCTTGGCATCGCACCAGACTGTAATACCTACTCATGGATTGAGCAGGACGGCAGTTACATTCCATCGTGGTACAGCGATGAATTTCGCGATGTCGTTACCGCCTATCGAAAAATGTACGAGACAGGCGGACTTGACCCTGATTTTTATCTGAAGAATCCAAATGAAGTGATTGCTGACTTTGCATCGGGTCACCTCGGTGCACTTGAATTTAAATCCTCCCCCGGCTCCATTCAGCTTTTAGAGGAACAATGGAATCTATACAATGACAAGCCATTTGAGGAATGTGTGGATGTTCTGCCGATGTTTGCCGCACCGGACGGCACAATTTACTGCAACAGCAGCAGTCCGTTTTGGTCGGAATCCTTTATCTCCTCCTCCGTCTCAGAAGAAAAAATGGAGCGCATTCTTGCCCTGTTTGATTTTCTTTTATCCGATGATGGACTGCATATGAGCAAATATGGACTAGAAAATGTCGATTATAAAATTGATTCCTCCGGCAATTACACCTGTCTTCTTGACACAAAAGATACCTCACTGCTGACGCTTCTTGAAAACAAGTATCCAAGCATCACGCTGTTTGGTGGGCTTGCTATCTGGGGCGGCTCGGATGATGATTTTGCATTAAATGAAATGAATTTTGCCCGCTATGGAAAGCATTGTGTGGTCCTTGCAAACAAGGATGTCACTTGGAATAAAGAACATGCTACGCTGATTGAACGCCCCTATGATTTTCTGATCTCTCCAAAGGAATCCTCGGAGCTTTTCAGCACAACAAATGCATTTTCCTGCTTTGTAAAAGCAATTATCGGCTCCGATCCTGCTTTATCCATGTGGGATGACTCCATTGAGGAGCTGAAAAAACAAGGGCTTGACGAGTATATTAAGCGTCAGAATGACAGCTATCACACACTGCAAGAACAAAAGCAAAAATAACAAAAGCAAGAGCAACAAAATGCAATTTAAAACGCCTGCAAATGCAGCGCTGTATTTAAGAAAGGATCATGTTATGGACAACAAACAAACAACGACGATTGACTGGTCATCGGTACAGCAGCCGGTTCCTGAATGGTTTCAGGACGCAAAATTTGGACTTTTCTTCCACTGGGGACCATACAGTGTCCCAGCCTGCCAAAATGAATGGTATTCCAGAAATATGTATTGCAAGGGATTGGAGCAAAACCGATACCACGAAGAGCATTTCGGTTCCCTGCATGATTTTGGCTACAAGGATTTCATTCCAATGATGAAGGGCGAAGCCTTTGATCCAGAGGAATGGGCCGATCTTGTTGAAAAAAGTGGTGCCCGTTATGCCGGTCCTGTCACCGAACATGCCGACAACTTTTCTATGTGGAACAGCGACGTAAATCCCATCAACAGTGTCAATTGCGGTCCTCATCGCGATGTCTTTGGCGAATGCGCAAAGGCCTTTCGTGAGCGTGACATTAAGCTGATTGCTACCTTCCACCACCAATGGCTCTGGGGCTGGTTTATGTCTACTGACAATGAGGCCGATGTCTACGATCCAAAGAACGAGATTTACTATGGTCCTGCTCTTCCACTCGAGACAAACCGCTACCTGCCATACCGTTATCCGGATGATAAATTCAATACAACCTGGCGTGACAAGGTATTTGAGGTCATCGACAAATACAGCCCGGATGCCATCTACTTTGACAGCCGCACCTGTATCATCGGTGAGTCCTACCGTTATCAAATCGCTGATTACTATTATCACACTACTGGTCACAAGGACGGCATCATCACCTACAAACAGGAGGATTTTCCGCAGGGAATTGGTGTGTATGATCTTGAGCTTGGCCATTTTGCTTCGCCAAAACCTTTTGTATGGCAGTCTGATGACCGTCTGGAAGACAACATTACCTGGTGTATTGTACAGAATCCAAAGTACAAATCTGCCACAAAAATTGTTCAGCAGCTCTGTGATATCGTCTCCAAAAATGGCAATCTGCTGTTAAATGTCGGTCCTCAGGCAGACGGCTCCTTTCATCCAGAGGCAAAGCGTCAGCTGTACGCAGTCGGCGACTGGCTGAAGGTAAACGGGGAAGCCATCTACGGCTCTCGTCCATTTACAATCGCCGCAGAAGGTCCTGCCGCCCAGAAAGATGAAAACTTTGACATTGATAAGCTGCACGAGCAAATCAAAAACGGAGATGCTGCCGATGTGCGCGGCAACGCACTTGGCGAACACGATTTTCGTTTTACTACCCACAATGGTTTTTTGTATGCCATTGCAATGGGCTGGCCTGCTGACGGCACCTTAAAAATTCAAACACTTCGCAAAAATGGCGAGCTGCCTTGCATCACATCCGTTTCTCTGCTTGGCTGTGATGAACCTCTTTCCTGGGAGCAGACCGATACGGCACTTGTTGTACAGATGCCAAAGACGCCACCGTGCGAACATGCCTTTGTTTTGAAAATTCCAATGGAATAACTATATGAAATAGCGAAATGCAGCGATGCAAAAAGCAGCGAAAGGAAAATTTATTATGAGTGAAACTGTTATTCTTTTTCAGGGCGACTCCATCACCGATGGCAAGCGTCTTCGCGGCAAGGAAAATGAATGGGATCTGAATCATCAGATGGGACACGGCTATGCCTTTGTCGTCAATGCACTCTTGGGATCTCGTTACCCAGAACGTCATTTAAAATTTATCAACCGCGGTATTTCCGGCGACCGCGTTGCCGATCTGTATGGACGTTGGAAAGAAGATACCTTAAATTTAAATCCAGATGTTTTGAGCATTCTGGTAGGAATTAACGACTGCGGAAGCACCATCTACGACAATGCCGGTTCCGATCCAGAACGCTTTGAAAAGATCTATCAGTTGTTAATTGATGAGGCAAAAGCCCAGAACCCGAACCTTCTTCTTGTTTTATGTGAGCCATTCTTACTTCCTGTTGGCGAGCGAAAGGAGCATTTTGACCAGTGGAATGGTCTGATGATGCCGCTTCAGGAAAAGACAAGGCTTCTTGCCAAGCGAAACGGTGCCATCTTTGTTCCGCTTCAGGAAAAATTCAATCAGCTTTGCAATGTACGTGAGCCATCCTACTGGGTATGGGATGGTGTTCACCCAACGGTGTGCGGCCACCAGATTCTCGCAAATGAGTGGATGAAAGCTGTATGCCCGAAGCTGGGATTAAACTGATTTGTAGTTTGCAAAGCAGGAAACTCATAAAATAAAAAAACGACAACAATTCAGAGCCACATTCAAAAAGAGGATACCAACCGGCATCCTCTTTTTATTATTTCATTCTATTATACATTTTCTCTTATTGTTCATGCGTTCGCATACAGCAGTCACTTACTCTGCTGGTACCAGCTCCCACTCTGCTACAGTCTGCAAAATAAGACCTCGGCTGCCATCATATGTCACATCGAAATGATCCGTCTCTTCATCTTGACTTAATGTTACCGAATCATATACCCGATACATGGATTCCATATCTGCCCACAATTTGCTTGTCAGCAATGTAGAATCCTTTAATACTTCTTTCGTATCATGCTCACAAACCCAAGATGCACTCTGACTATCTAATGTTCCCAATGCTTCCTCTAATTCAGGTTTTACCTCATTGATACAACGTTCTGTGTCATATTCTGTATTCAAATGATACACAGCCTTTGCAAGAAGATCTTTCTGTGAAAAGGAAAATCCTGATGCAGCATATGGTTCAAGAAACTGTACGGAATCAAGTGACATACTATACAGCTGAATATACTGTGAATCATCTGAACCTGGCATAAATACCGTATAGCAACCACGATTTGCCGATCCCTCTTCTTCAATCACATCGTAGTGCCATGCATAGCCCTCTAATGCCGTTTCGATTTCGTCCGATGTTGCCCCATAACTCAGATCAAATGGAAGCTTTGAAAAATCCTGTGAAGTTTCATCATGCTCTTTATGCTGAAGCTTCATCTCTACGCTGATCTTTGTCTCAAGATTCTGTACACTACAGCTAAGAACCTGCGTTTGATCCTCTGACAGCCAAAATGCAATCGTCTGATTTTCCTGTGTCAGAAAATAATCTGCCGGTGAATAACCATTTTCCTGTGTCCACTCGGAAAGTGCATCCAGTACAGATGCCGGATCGGTCTCATCCTTGCTGCTCTCAAATGAGAACTGATAATCTGCCTTTTTCTGCTCCATCTGTGTACTCAAAAACTCAGCACCATTTACCACATTCACTGAACATGTACTCTGCATAACACTTGCTGACGCAGTCATCATAATACCTTGCCCAATTATTAATCCAGTCCCAATTACTATACCTTTTTTTACCATATGACTCCTTTCCGGGTAGCTAATTGCAAAATTACAATTAAAGTCCACTCCAATATACGTTAAAACTCTTCACTCCGCTTGACGTGGAAACTGTTCCACTTGCCTCATAAGTACTTCCACCAGTAACAGGATGATCTACATTCATATAATATCCAGCCGGAAATACCTTTGTTGCAGAATAAGTGCTATTAGGTGACATTGACGAAAAAGTACATTTAATTTCGTATCCAGTACGTAATCCATCATATGTATAACCAGGTGGTGCGTAATTAATATAAGTATTTCCTTTCAGTGGCGCACCATAGACAGTAAAACGACAATTTAATGAAGAAATAATTGCTTGTTGCGTTCCTGATAATGAATAATAAGCAATAATTCCTGATGGATTAATTTGTCTTGCTGATCCATTGGTTGTATATGTTGTTTGAAGTGTTAAGTAAATCGGTGCATTATTTAATTCCGCCGGAGCAAACCCTCTTGAACCAACATTCTGTATTGCAATTTCCGTGTTTTTAAAAGAAACTGGTTCATATTCTTGTTTTTCTTCCTGCATACCTACTACAATATATTCTCGTACCGTTCCATCTTCCATTACATCTCTCACACGAATTGCATTCTTCATAGTACTTGATAATGCAATATCTGATGATTGGTTGATATTAATATACTTGACATCTGCAGCATCTGTTAACTCAATTCCTATTTTGTTCAAAAATTCCTGCAATGTTACATTTCTTTCCAACTCCGAATTAGCAAATGCACTACTATGTAACAACATCATAGCCGCCAAAACTATTCCTATTACTTTATTAAATTTTATCATATTGTCCTCCATTCTACAAGTAATAATCTCTCGGAATCTTCGCCCCAGTAAAATCAAGGTTTCCAGATACCTCTTTTTATAAAATCCCCCACTTTTTTGCAAAATTCTCTTGCCA
>CAVFYJ010000043.1:0-25723 GCA_963626545.1 Acetatifactor sp.
CCGGCATTCAAGGAAAACTTTGCATGCTCGGCCATTCTATGACCGAGTTATTGACTGTAAAAACTGAATAGTTCCATGAACTACTCGGCTATTGAATGACCAAACATTCCAGAGACAGATTCCTAAAATAAAACAAATTTTTGCGTGATTGTCCATTGCATCCGCTGTGCGTGTGTGCTATCGTACCTTTGTGCAAATGGCAAATAAAAGCCATACTGGTACGGAAAGGATGTGGGACAAGTGAAAAATATGACAACAGGAAAGGCAATGCCATTGATCGTGGGATTTGCCGTTCCACTTTTGATCGGAGGTGTATTCCAGCAGGTCTACAATCTGGTCGACGTGATGATCGTAGGAAGATACTTGGGAGAACAGGCATTAGCTGGAGTCGGCAGCACGGGCAGCTTAACGTTTTTCATGTTGTCGCTTGTAATGGGGCTATGTAACGGTGCTGGTATTTTGGTCGCGCAATGCTTTGGTGTGGGCAATTTTACAGACATGAGACGGGCAGTGACATCTATCATATGGATTGCGGGTATACTGACAGGAATCGTAATGCTGATTGGTGTATTTGCCTGCCCGTTTTTTCTGCGCCTGTTAAGTGTTCCGGAGGATGTCATTGGGTACTCGGTGACGTATATGAGAATATTGCTTCTCTTTACGGCAGGCAGCGTGGCATACAATGGTGCATCCGCAGTGCTTCGCAGCTTAGGCGATTCTAAAACGCCACTCACGGCATTGATTATTGCCTCTGTGATCAATATTGTACTTGATCTGGTGTTAATTGTCGTGATTCCGCTTCATGTGGCAGGTGCGGCAATCGCAACGGTCATTGCACAGCATGCTTCTGCTGGATATTGTCTGTTCTATTTGTATCGAAAGAGAGAAGAATTTGGCCTCTCTGGACTTCCGGCAAAGCCAGACCGCGATATGACAGCAAAAATCTTTAAGATTGGTGTTCCGACTGCATTTCAGTCCTGTCTGATTTCGCTTGGCAGTATGAGTGTGCAACGATTGATCAATTCATTTGGCACATCGGTCATGGCAGGCTATACCGCAGCAGTTAAGATCGACAACATTGCAATTCAGGTGATCACGTCGTTAGGTTCTGCACTTTCTGTCTTCACGAGCCAGAATATTGGAAAGCGGCAGTTTAAGCGCATTCGGGAAGGCTTGCATTGCACTCTTTTTCTAAGTATTGCGTCTGCACTTATAATTGCAGCGGCGGCAATGCTGTTTGGACGTCAGCTGATGATGCTTTTTCTGGGAAGCGGTCAATCACAGGATGCCGTGGCCGTTGGTGCGCAGTATTTGACCGTAATGGGAATTGCCTACCTGATCTGCGCTGTAATGCAAAGCTACCAGAATATCATCCGTGGTGCTGGAGATGCGAATACTTGTATGGTAGCGGGCTTTACGGAGCTGGCAGGTCGAATCACCTTTGCATATTTGCTTGCCCCACATCTGGGTGAGATGGGCATTTGGATTGCCACACCGTTGTCGTGGGGCTGTGGCTGCGTAGTTCCAGTTCTTCGCTATTACAGTGGAAAGTGGAAGAATAAGGCATTAGTGGGAAAGAGTTAAATTAACAGCTTATATTCACTCGATTTGAGCAGCTCTTGTTTCAGCGTATGGAAAAAGAGCTGCTCAAATGGCAATTTGCGGTTTGCCTTTTTTACATAATAAATGATTCGTGAGGTCGGCGGTGTTGTTAATTGGTGCGAGGAAACAAATGGCAGTTCACTAATGGAAGCGGCTACGGAGTAGGGAGCCACTGCCCATGTATCCTTACGCGAAAGAAAATATTCGAGCAAACTCATCTGATCCATGTAGGAATGATAATTGGCAGAGGAGCCAAACCAGTAATCGTGCCAGGTGTGAAATTCAGGATTCCACGGAAGAAAGATCTCGTAGTGTGGATCAAGCTCTGATGGGGAGACGATATCGGGATAATCTTTTGAGGTATTGGTTAAAAGGATCATAGATTCCTGAAAAAGAGGAATGGTTTCGAGTCCTGGATAATAGCGAGCATCGGAGATTAGTGCCAGATCGACAAGTCCGTTTGCAACATAATCGTATCCTTCAAAGGAATGGCAATGGCGAAAACAGATTCTTATATTTTCTGGCTCAAGAGCAAGGCTACGAAATACCTCAGGCAGAATATAGCTGCTGACGCTGTTGATTGCAGATAATTTAAAAATATCAGACTGATCGAGTTCTTTAATGTCGAAAGCTTCCTGCCACAGATCCTTCAAGCGATGCGCAACAGAAATAAATGCCTCGCCTTTTTCGGTAAGTTCGATTTTTCGCTGACCTTTTTGGCGTAAAAACAGGGAATAGCCAAGTTCTGCCTCCAACGTTTGGATGCGTCTTGTTAAGGCAGGCTGTGTCAAAAATAGGTGATCGGCAGCGGCAGAAATAGAGCCGGACTTTACAATTTCAAAAAATGCTTCAATTTCAGAATGAGTCATGAGTGGTTTCTCCTTTTCTTTATGTATTCTATTTCTTTTTTGGGGTTTTCTTGGCTTCTTTCTTAGAATCAAATATAACATATAGCTTATATTATATGGCTAAAATATGCATTTTACAATGTATATTATTTCGATTATTATTGATGTACTTATTACAGGTCACGGGGCAATTACCACCGTCTTCGTAAAACTACCTGCCGGTGAACCGCAACTGTAGAAAGAGGGAGAATAATCATTATGAAAAGTGTGGAAAGTACAAAAGATTTGCTTCATGGAAATATAAAAAGGCAATTGATTGCGCTGATGCTTCCACTGATTTTGGGAAATATTCTACAGCAGTTTTATAACACGATTGATTCTATGATTGTGGGACGATATGTAGGAAACACAGCATTTGCAGCAGTAGGGCTGGCAGGAAGCGTGATGAATTTGTTTATTTTCATGCTAAGTGGCGGCACAAATGGAATTTCGATTATTTTTGCGGAGTTTTATGGACAGAAAAACTGGGAGCTTTTGCGAAGAGAAAGTTTTTTGTCAATTGTGCTGGGAGGCAGCGTGGCAATCGTATTTGGTTTGCTTGGCATGTCTTTCTTGCCGTTTCTTTTGCAAGTGCTTCAGACACCAGAAGAGGTAGTTGGCTATGCGAGAGACTATCTTTTTATAATTCTTTTGGGGCTTCCAATTACCTTTTTTTATAACTGGTGTGCGGCGGTGCTTCAGGCCGCGGGAGATACAAAGACACCATTGTATACACTGTTAATTGCAATGAGCATAAATACAATACTTGATTTTCTATTTGTTGCCGGACTAAAGATGGGAACATCTGGAACTGCCATTGCCACGGTGATGGCTCAATTTCTAGCAGCCGCAATCTGCCTGTGTATGATGAAAAGAAAGCACCCAGAATTTTTTTGGGGGTGCGACGATCTTGTATGGGACAAAAAGCTGATGAAAAAGACGGCAAAATTTGGCGTAGTCTCAGCAATGCATCAGTCCAGCCTTTACATCGGAAAGCTTCTTGTACAGGGAGCGGTCAATACGGGCGGAACGGATATGATCTCGGCATACACAGCTACTATGCGAATTGAAGGATTTGCAAATTCATTCAGTGATAGCGGCGCTGTTGCCATCTCGGTATTTGTTGCACAAAATCTTGGGGCAGGCAAGAAGGATCGTGTCCGCTGTGGATTTTTTCAGGGTTTCACGGTAATGATTCCGCTTGCAATTGTTCTTTCTGTACTGATGATTCTCTTTACAAAAAAGGCAGTGCTTGTTTTGATGGGCGATCCATCGGCTGTTGTTTTGAAAAATGCAGATGAATATATGCTTGTGATTTCTCTGTTTTATTTTCTTTGTTTTACGGGAAGTACTTTTGTCGGACTGTTTCGCGGAATTGGAAGAGTCGAGGTACCAGTCATAGGTACCTTTATTCAGATGTCCATTCGTGTTGTACTGTCCTATACACTAATTGGTTTGCTTGGCTTAAAGGCGATTGCACTAGCAACCGGACTTGGCTGGTCGGTGATTGTTATGTATCAGATTTTGACATATCGAAAGATGAAAAAAGACTTGACTTTTGAAAATGGATCTGATAGACTGAGTTCGATAAAAGGGAGTAGCTGACCGAAATAGGTTCACTTCTTCGTCAATACAGTTATTCAAGGCAATAACTCGGAAAGTGATGAAACAGCGAGACTTTTACTGCAAATGCAGTAGGAGTCTCTTTTTTTATACCTACTGCAAATAAAATAAGAAAGAGGCAGGTAGTATGATCGTACAAATTTTTATTTTGCTGGCAGGATTTGTGCTCTTGGTAAAAGGCGCAGATTGGTTTGTGGAAGGTGCAGCAAGCATTGCTAAAAAGTTAGGAATTCCGCAGCTTGTAATAGGACTTACAATTGTGGCAATGGGAACAAGTATGCCAGAGGCAGCTGTTAGTATTACAGCGGCATTGAATAAGAATGCAGGAATCACGATTGGAAATATTGTGGGAAGCAATATCCTTAACATCTTGATTATTCTTGGAATTACAGCAGTAATTACAACTGTTTCCATTCAAAAATCAACATTATATTATGAAATACCATTTATGATTGGAATTACCGTACTGCTGATGATATTTGGAATTACGGGTTCCCAAATTACATTCGTGGAAGGCGTAATTTTCTGGATTTTATTTCTGATCTATCTGGGATATCTTTATTGGATGTCAAAAAAAGGCGCAGCGCAGGAAGAAGAGAATGCAAAAGAGATCCCAGTGTGGAAGTGCATTCTGTTCATGATACTTGGTGGAATTATGGTAGTAAAGGGAAGTGATTTTGCTGTCAGCGGCGCATCTGAAATTGCAAGATTTTTTGGAATGAGTGAACGATTTATTGGTCTTACAATCGTCGCATTTGGAACGTCCCTTCCAGAGCTGGTAACATCGGTTACGGCAGCAAGAAAAGGAAATGCGGGAATTGCAATTGGAAATATCGTGGGAAGTAATATTTTCAATATTTTGTTTGTGATCGGAACAACTGCTTTTATTTGTTCAGTGCCATTTGAACGTAAGTTTATTATTGATACGATCATTGCCATTTTTAGTGGTGTGCTGCTTTGGGGTGGAACCATTAAGAAGAAAGAATTGAGAAAGCCTTGTGGAATTCTGATGCTGTTGGGTTATGCGGCATATTTTGTATATTTATGTATGATCTAGGCACAATTAATTGCCATCCTGTGAATGAATATCTGCCGACACATCCCGAATATTCATGGATAAAGGAAGTCAGCTCAAAAGCAGTCAAACATGCGATTGAATGTGGGTGTACTGCATTTACAAGATTTTTTAAGCATCAGAGTGGATTTCCCAATTTCAAAAAGAAAGACATCTCAGATGTAAAGATGTATTTTGTAAAGAACAATCCGAAGGACTGCTTTTGTGAGCGGCACCGAATCCACATTCCAACACTTGGCTGGGTGAGGTTAAAGGAAAAGGGATATCTGCCAACAACGAAAGATGGCTGGCGAATTCGAAGCGGAGCTGTTTCAAATCATCTTTCAAAAGCAGTGGCATCACAAAAATTTTATGAGTTTCGAGAAAAACTCATGATGAAATGTCACATGGAAGGACTAGTGGTAGACGTCAAACCAACCGTATTTGCAATGCGCACCGCAAAGTATTTTAACCTTTGGACCATGCTTTGGCGAGCATGAGTTTCAGGGGCACTACTCCGGTGAGGAGACAAATGCGGACGGTTACACCATCTTTTGCAATGCCCTCACACCAGTAGATAAGACCGTATTTCTTGGTGTAAAGCGCAGATAAAGATTATATAAAAGAACTTTACATAGACTTTACATAAAACTAACATAGAGCTGATAGCATGATTTTCCCAGTCGGGGTACATTGAATAGGGAGGGTGGAGCAGGACTGCAACACCCTTCCTATTCTGACGTTAACGATAATGGTTACGGTCAAACAAAGCGCAAAGAAAACGCAAACAAGGCTAAAAGAAAGCTCAGTAAGAGCTAAGACCGTAACACACATCCGGGAGAACCGGGGGAGGAAAATCATGAATGAAAATGTGAAAATTGTGTTTGGCCTTTTGGGTGGTCTTGCGCTGTTTTTGTATGGCATGAACGGCATGAGTGACGCTCTCCAGAAGACAGCTGGCGACAAGATGAAGAAAATCTTAAGCTTCCTGACAAAGAATCCAATTATGGGAGCACTCGCCGGAGCACTGGTAACAGCCGTTTTGCAGAGTAGTTCCGCGACAACGGTTATGGTAATCGGTTTTGTAAGCGCAGGACTCATGAGCTTGCCGCAGGCGATTTCTGTTATTTTCGGTGCAAACATCGGAACCACGATGACCGCACAGCTGATGGCATTTAAGATCAGTGATTACATCTATCCGCTTATCTTCATCGGATTTATGATGAATTTTGTCTGTAAGAAAGAGCAGTTAAAAAATATTGGTCTTGTCATTTTCTCATTTGGTATCCTGTTCGAAGGTATTGAGATCATGGGCAGTGTTATGAAGCCACTCGCAGGAAGTGCGATCTTTGTTGATTTAATGGCAAAGGTAAAGGAAGTTCCAGTACTTGGTGTTGCACTCGGAACCGTTATGACACTTGTTGTACAGAGTAGTTCCGCGACCATTGCCGTGTTACAGAATTTTGCCTCACAGGCGGGACCCGATGGTGTAACGAGTGTTATGGGTCTGGCAGGCGCGATCCCGATTCTTCTTGGTGATAACATTGGTACCACCATCACTGCACTGTTAGCCTCCATCGGACAGTCTAAGAATGCAAAGAGAACGGCACTGGCGCACAGTGTTTTTAATATCACTGGTAGTATTTTGTTTATGTTTTTCCTCCCTGTATTGACGCGTTTTGTGCAGTTCATTTCTCCGAAGGGAAACGAGGTCGATGTCATTTCCAGACAGATCGCAAATGCGCATACAACCTTTAATGTAGTTTGTACGCTGATTTGGCTGCCATTAATTCCGGTTATGGTAAAGATTGTTATGACCATTATTCCTGGTGGCGACAAGAAGTCTTATGACGGTCCAGTAAGTGTGCTGGAGGAGGGCGTAATTGCACAGCCAGCAGCAGCTCTTTTTCTTGTATCGGAAGAGCTTGACCATATGGCAGAGGTAGGAAGTAACCTGTTAACATCCCTTAAGGAAAGCTTTGATGCAGACAAAGCAACAAGTGAAAAGGCAAAAACTCAATACAAAAAATACCGCAGACAGGCGGTAAGGATGGAGAGTGATCTTTCCTCCTATGTAACCAAGATGCTTTCAAGCGGAAATCTGACGCAGCATCAGTCAGGTCTGGCCGCAGGATTATTGTATGTTTCGAATAATATCGGACGTATCGCAGATCGCTGCGAGGAGATTGCCAATGTACACGATAAAATTTTGATGGACAAGCGTTCCTTCTCAGATGCGGCAACCGGCGAATTACAGGACTGTATCGAGATTTCCAGAAAGCTGTTTGATCGCGCAATCCGTTCCGTAAAAGATGGCGATCTAGACCGTGCTCGTACCGTCGTTAAGAAAAAGAATAAGATGCGTAAAGCACAGAAGCAGTTAAAGCGTGCGCATATTGCGCGTGTCAACGAGGGTCTTTGCGATGCATCCATGACCGAAGATTACTCGGCAATCATGTATAGCTTAGACCGAATTGTGGATAATTGTGTAAGCATCGCCGAGGAGACACTTGATCATATCGCCTTTGTCAATCTGTCTGAAGATGAGAAGGAAGAACTGGCACAGAGCGCTGAAAGCATACAGGCAAATGCACACAAAGAGTCACACGGACAGAGTGAGGCGAAGATGCAGCAGGAGAATGCAGCAGCAAAAGAGCCGCAAACAGCGAAAGCCGATGCCAAAGCAGCGGATGCTGAGATTGAAGAGATTGCCGAGGAAGGTACTGCGGATATTATCGCCGAGATTGATGCAGAGGAAACACAGGAAGATAATAAGAGTACCAATTTGACTTGAATTTTACATTCGGTTTACGGTAGTGTGATAGCAGCGCATGCGCACACGGAGTATATTGATGTCAGAAAGAGAAACAAACAGCTGTGAGCAACAGCGGTGACTGCAAACGCAAGAATTGCAACATGCAATCAATGTAAATCTAGCAGTCGCGTTCATAGGCGAAAGCCGGAATGAGAGGCAGTTATGAAGATGACATCAATGTGGTACGCAATCAATAGCGCAGATATAGAAAGAACAACAAAGAATCAGTTATTTGTTGGCATTAACATTTTTGTATGGGCAGCAATCGCATTTATCCTGTGTCTGATCGGTGGCGCGGTTCAAGGTTCCTTCGATGTAGGATGGCGTTTCCTAACATTCTTAATCACAGGTTACAGTGCCGTGATCATGGGATTTTTCAGAAGTGTCTTTTACCTTCTTAGAAAGTAACCGATCTTATTACAAAATAAAGTAAATAAAAGCAGCAGGCTCAGCCGGGAATCCGGTCTGGGCCTTTTGTTATTGCTCGATGAGCTTCCTAGTAGCACTTTACACAAGTTAAATTATGTGATAGGATAAAAAAGTATTGGCTTTATTTAAAGAATTGATTTTAACATGAGTAGGAAGGAATAAAAACACCTATGGAAAATAAAGAAAAAAATCAGGAAACGCACTTAGAAAACGCTGTACAAACCGAGCATAAAAGGCGTGTGCGCTACAAAGGAAAATATCCGCGAAAATTTGAGGAAAAATATAAGGAACTTCAGCCAGAAAAATATAAGGATACCGCAGAGCATATCATTCAGAAGGGCAATACGCCGGCCGGAACACATCGCCCGATCTGTGTCGAGGAAATTCTTTCATTTTTGGATGTACAGCCGGGACAAGTAGGTGTGGATGCTACACTTGGCTATGGCGGTCACACGCAGAAGATTTTGGATTGCTTAAAGGGAGAGGGTCATCTGTATTCGCTCGATGTAGATCCGATTGAGTCTGCAAAGACCGAGAAGCGTCTGAGAGAGCAGGGTTACGGCGAGAATGTCTGGAGTGTATGTTTGATGAACTTTGCAAACATCGCTGATATCGAGAAAAAGGCAGGAAAGCTTGATTTTGTTCTTGCTGATCTGGGTGTTTCCTCGATGCAGATCGATGATCCGAAGCGCGGTTTTTCATTCCGTGAGGATGGACCGCTTGATCTTCGTTTAAACCCACAGGCAGGTGTCCCAGCATCCGAGCGTCTGAAAGAAATGGATGCAGAGGAGATTGAAGGCATGCTCTTTGAAAATTCAGATGAGCCATTAGCCAAGGAAATTGCGCGTGCGATCATGTCTGCAAGAAAAAAGAAACAGCCGATCGAGACAACCAGTCAACTTCGCGAGATCGTCGAGCAGGTTGTACTGCGCACAAAGCCAGAAAATCCAAAGGAAGCAGTAAAAAAGACCTGCCAGCGCGTGTTCCAGGCGCTTCGAATCGATGTTAATAGCGAGTTTGAGGTACTGGATTCTTTCTTAGAGGCGTTGCCTCATATCCTAAAGCCGGGCGGTAAGGCAGCTATTTTGACTTTCCATTCTGGAGAAGACCGTATGGTAAAGAAGTCGTTTCAGTATTATTCGAGAGAGGGCATCTACAGTGAGATTGCAAAGGATGTCATTCGCCCATCCGCAAAGGAATGTGCATCCAACCCGAGAGCACGTTCTACCAAGTTTCGCTGGGCAGTTCGCTCAGATGCATCGCTTGGAGAATAACGCAGATGAAAACAAAAGTAAGAACGATAAGAATTCTGTTAGCGGCAGCACTGTTTGTACTTTGCCTGTCGACAGCTGGATGCAGTGCAGTAGAAAAAAAGCTTGATCCTGTTTATCAGGCACTTTTGCAGGATGATTCGGCACTGAAAAACGAACAAGAAAAGCAACCAGAAACGAAACATCAGACAACAAATGAGGCTGTCGAATCCTCGTCTGAGGTGTCAAAAGAGAACACGCAGGAACACGAAGAATTGTCTACTGCTGTTCTGGCAGGAACTGTAACAGTCGATGAGGCAAGCAGTTTATCGGGAGCAAAACGTCTTCCTGGGGACAAAAAGATTTTGCTGACGGGCGACTCTAGAACGGTGTGCCTATATTGTTCTCAGATTTATGATGAGACCGAGTATCCAAAACATGTTTTCTACAACATTGATGAAGCGACCTTTACCGGCTACACAAACGAGAGCATTGTCGTGGCAAAGGGCGGCGAGGGCTGCAGCTGGATGCGTGCAGTTGGAGTCCCGAATGCGTTCTCACATTTAGACGAAGCCGATGCGCTTGTCATCTGGTTTGGTGTCAATGATTTGCATGTGTTTGCCGATTATATCAATTATGTCAATGGACTTGTGCAGCAGTATGACATTCCAATTTATTATATGACGATTGGACCGTGTAACGGAAAATGGGAGAATAAAAACAGCGAAGTCCTTGCATTTAATTCTGCACTTACACAGATGCTTGATCCGTCCGTAACGATTATTGATGCATATAGTTACATTAAGGACGGACTGGATAATGGCTTGTTTGCGACAATGGATGGACTTCACTACGATTACAATACCAGCAGGGCAATTTACGACTATATGGTAGAGCAGGTTGAGCTGTCACGGTAGTATAAAATACTGAGGGGATTGATTAAAAAACATCAATCCCCTCTTTTCATCTGGCATAATTTTGTGTATACTATTACATGACTTTGAGTAGTTAGAAATTATTATGTAAAAAAGGAAGGAAACACAAAATTGAGTACAAACGAAAACAAAAAAGGAAAAGGCCCTAGAAGCAGCTTTTCCGGCAAGCTTGGCTTTGTTCTGTCGGCGGCAGGTGCATCTGTAGGTTTGGGTAACATCTGGCGCTTTCCGTATCTTGCAGCAAAATATGGCGGAGGAATTTTTCTTCTGATTTATATTTTACTAGCGCTGACCTTTGGTTACACGATGATCGTCGCGGAGACCTCCATCGGCCGAATGACGAAAAAGAGTCCAGTAGGCGCGTTTGCTTCTTTTGGAAAAGCAAAATGGCTGTCGTTTGGCGGCTGGATCAATGCGATCATTCCGATTCTGATTGTGCCATATTATTCCGTAATCGGCGGCTGGGTTATCAAATATCTGGCTGAGTATGTGATGGGACATGCAGAAGCACTCGCAACAGACGGTTATTTTTCTTCATTTATTTCTAGTGGCGCAACTACAGAGATTTGCTTTTTGATCTTCGTATTTATTACCTTATCGATCATTTTTGCAGGTGTGCGAAATGGAATTGAGCGTGTATCAAAGTTTATGATGCCGATCCTTGTTGTGCTGTCTGTTGTGATTGCAATCTATTCGGTCAGCAGACCGGGTGCGCTGGCAGGTGTAAAGTATTTTCTGATTCCGAATATAGAAAACTTTTCATGGATGACGGTTGTATCGGCAATGGGACAGATGTTTTATTCGCTGTCCATTGCGATGGGTATTCTGATCACATTTGGCTCCTACATGAAAAAAGACGTGTCGATCGAGGGTTCAACAGAAAATGTCGAGATCTTTGATACCGCGATTGCGATCATGGCAGGATTGATGATCATCCCGGCAGTATTTGCGTTCTCTGGCGGCGATCCAGACGCACTCCAGGCAGGTCCGGCGCTGATGTTTATCACGCTTCCGAAGGTATTTGCGGGTATGGGCTTTGGAACGGCAGCAGGCATTTTGTTCTTCTTACTCGTATTGTTTGCGGCTGTCACCAGCTCCATTGCATTGACTGAGAGTGCAGTTTCTACATTCGAGGATGAGCTTGACTGGAATCGAAAGAAGGCAACACTTGTGCTTGCAGTGATCATGGTATCGCTTGGAACCCTGTCCTGCCTTGGCTATGGCCCGCTTGCAAACGTAACGATTCTTGGCATGCAATTTCTTGATTTCTTTGATTTTCTGACAAACTCTGTTATGATGCCAATCGCAGCGATCATGATCTGTCTGCTGGTATCAAGAGCAGCTGGAGTCAAGGCAGTTGAGGCTGAAGTTTTGCACGGAGAGGGCACCTTCCGCAGAAAGAAGATTTTTTGTGTGATGATCAAGTATCTTTGCCCGATCTTTGCAGCGATCATTCTGATCAGTTCCGTTGCAAATGCATTCGGATGGATTTCCATGTAATAACTGAGGTGCCCGTATTTGCGGGTGCCTTTTTGCGTCCTTTTCTCATTAACGATTTTTCTGCCATTTTTGATTCCACTTTGCCCCTGTTTTGTGTATACTATGAAAGGATACAAAAATCATGAGCAAAGACAAAATGCTGGACAGCAGACGGCAGACTTGTCATCTGTTTGTGTTTTTACGTATGCTGAAATGAAAATAAAAATTCGGATAAGAATTCAAATGGAAATTCGAATAAGAATTTAAATAGAAACTTAAATAGGAATTCGAATGTGAGTTTGAATATGAACTCGAATAAGAAAGGGATGGTAAATAATGATAGCTTCGATTGCACAGGGATTATTGATCCCGTTTGCAGGAACCTCGCTCGGCTCAGCGTGCGTGTTTTTCCTTCGTAAGACACTGAATAAACAGATACAGCGTGCGCTGACCGGATTTGCAGCGGGCGTTATGGTAGCAGCTTCGATTTGGAGTCTTTTGATTCCAGCGATTGAGCAGTCCGCGAGTCTTGGGCGTCTTTCCTTTATCCCAGCAGCAGTGGGATTTTGGATTGGCATTTTCTTTTTGCTTTTGCTTGATCACATCACACCGCATCTTCACATGAACAGCAAAGAATCCGAGGGACCAAAGAAAAACTGGTCTCGAACAACCATGATGCTTCTCGCGGTCACGATTCACAACATACCCGAGGGCATGGCAGTCGGCGTTGTGTACGCGGGCTGGGTAAGCGGCAATTCTAATATTACACTCATGGGCGCACTGGTGCTTTCCATCGGTATCGCAATCCAGAACTTCCCAGAGGGTGCCATCATCTCCCTGCCGCTTCGCAGTGAGGGAATGAGCCGCCCGAAAGCATTTGTGATGGGCGTGCTGTCTGGTGCCGTAGAGCCGGTGGCTGGTGTACTTACGATACTTGCGGCAGGAGTCATCGTGCCGGTGCTTCCGTATCTTCTTAGCTTCGCAGCGGGGGCAATGCTGTACGTAGTAGTGGAGGAGCTGATTCCGGAAATGTCAGAGGGCAGCCATTCCAACATCGGAACGGTCTTGTTCGCAGTGGGATTTTCGGTCATGATGATTCTTGATGTTGCGCTCGGGTGACAGGAATCAGAAAGTGACAGAATGGCAAATTATTGTAACCTAGATTAGCGGCGAGACGAGTTGCTTTTACGAGGCGGAACGTTGAAGCGAGCTGCTCAAAATAATGTATGATCAAAAAGTGTGTAGTGGGCATCGCTGAAAAGTGACGCCGACAAAACAATCGTCGAGCCGCACTAAAGAAAGGGAAAAAGGAGCATGGCACTTCAGTTTATTTCAGGAAACAGCATATCAGACCGCACCGCGGTAATCTACGAGACGATCTGTGCGCAGGCGTGCAGCCACCCAGATAAAGACTATCTATTTCTCGTGCCGGAGCAGGCCACCTTACAGGTGCAAAGAGAGCTTGCCGCGGTGCATCCAGATCATGTACTCGGAAATATTGATGTCTTGAGTTTTGGCCGTCTGGCGCATCGCTTGTTAAACGAGCAGGCGGGCAAAAAGGCGGTACTGCTTGATGATACGGGTAAATCCATGATTCTGCGTCGCATTGCTGGAAAGGAAAAATCAGAGCTTGAGGTATTTGGGCGCAATTTAAATCAGAGTGGATTTATTCAGGAATTAAAGTCGGTCATCAGTGAGTTTAGTGCATATCGAATCACAAATGAAGTGCTTGAGGGCGTGCTTCCATCTCTGGAAAAGCGACCAGCCTTGCAGAAAAAGCTGCGCGATATTGAAAAGGTTTACACCTCATTTTATAAAGAATTAGGAGAAGAATACCTGACAGCAGAGGAACTTCTAAACGTTCTAGCACGACTGGTTCCGCAGTCAAAAAAGCTGCATAAAAGTATCGTTATTCTTGATGGCTTCACGGGCTTTACACCATTACAGTACCAGGTCTTGGAGGAAATCTTGCAGTGTGCAGAGCATGTTGTCTGCGCCGTAACCGAGGACGAAAAGGACGGACGTGAGGAATTGTTTGCGATGAGCCGCGAGATGAAAACAAGGCTTACTGCACTGGCAAAGGCACACCAGATTCCGTGTGAGGAGCGAAATCACCGCTACGTGACAAGGCAACGTCACGTGGCGGATGCTCTCAAACATCTGGAAAAGCAGCTTTTTTGCACACCAGCTGTACCGTGGAAGAAGGAAACGGATGCCCTTCATATCCTCTGTGCGAAAAATCCGGCAGAGGAGCTTGGCTTTGTGCTGCGAAAGATTTTGGAGCTAGTGCGTGAAGGCTATTCCTACCGTGATATCGCCGTAGTAGCAGGTGATCTTGAGACATACCGAGACGAGATTGCACGGCTGTTTGATCATGCAGGTATTCCGTATTTTATCGACCAGAAGAAGGGACTCAAGAATCATCCGCTGATTCAATTTGTCAAAAAGGCACTTGCGGTACTCGAGGAGCAAATGAGCTACGACAGTGTGATGGCGTTTCTTCGAAATCCATATGTGGTAAGTGAGGACACCATCTCAGCTGTCTGTCAGGGCATCTCCTGTGAGGACTTAGATCGTCTCGACAACTACCTTCTTGCGGGCGGAATTGAGCGCATCAGCCGCTGGAAGCATACATGGGCGATGCTGTATGACAACACGGACGAGAAAGACTTAGCGCGCTTAAATCAATTGCGTGAGCAGATCTTTAACTGGTTTGTGCCGCTTCGCACCGTCTGGGAAAATCCAGAGACAACCGTGCGCGAGGCGATGACGGCATTGTTTTCCTTCCTACAGCAATTTGGCATTGCCTATAAATTAAAGGCACAGCAAGCCGCTTTTCACGAGGCAGGAGAGTTGTATTTGGAGAGCGAGTATGAGCAGGTCTACCCGAAGGTACTCGGATTGTTTGACCAGATCGTGGAGCTGATGGGGGACGAGACTTTAGAGACGCGTGTGCTGTCCGATATCTTAGACTCTGGTTTTGAAGAACTACAGGTCGGCTTCATCCCGGCGGCGGTGGATCGTCTCGTGGTGGGCGACTTGATGCGAACGAGACTCGAGCATATTCGCGTGCTCTTTGTCATTGGCTGCAATGATGGTCTTCTTCCAAAGCGTGCCGAGCGCGGTGGCATTCTCTCCGACTATGACCGTGAAATTTTAAAGGGTGCAGGCATGGAGCTGGCGCTTGCGGCGCGAGAGGAAGTGTTCTGTCAGCAGTATTACCTCTACCTTCTTTTGACAAAGCCATCAAAAAAGCTTTATGTCAGCTTTAGCGAGACAGCATCGGATGGCAAGGCACTTCGTCCGGCGCACTTAAAGACTGTGATCACAAAGCTTTTCCCAAACTGTCCGACCGAGTCGGCAGAGAATGCCTATCCAGGCTTGCAGGGATTGATGCAAAAAGAAGATGGCTTCTTATTATTAGTAAACGGCTTGCGAAGCTACTTAGATGGTGAGCAAGAGACGTGGTGGCAGGAGCTTTACAGCTATTACATGCAGGACGACGCATTTGCAGAGCGCTTGCAAGTTATGCGCGAAGGACTTTTTTATGGCTATAAGACAGAGGCACTGGACAAGCGTATCGCAAGACGGCTCTTTGGCGGTGATCAGGAGCTTTCGATTTCGCGTCTGGAAAAATATGCCGCTTGTGCGTATGCGCATTTTCTGACCTATGGTCTGAAATTAAAGGAGCGCCGCCAGTTTGAGTTGGGCGCAGCCGACTACGGAAGTCTTTTCCACGCCTCCATCAGCCATTTCTTTGAACTGCTCGAAAAGCGTCATTTAAATTGGCGAGAAATCGACGATGCCGAGCGAAATCATCTCGTGGAGGAGAGCGTAGCAAAGGCAATGGAGGAGTATCAGACCACCGTCTTTGACAGCAGTGCCAGAAACAAATCCATGGCAGGCCGTATTCGACGCATGACAGACCGCACACTCTGGGCACTCGGTCATCAGTGGGAGCACGGCGCGTATGAGAAAACGTGGCACGAGATGGATTTTGGAAAGGCAGGCGGTAATGCCGTGACACTTCCGGTCGAGGCCGGGTTGGAGCTGTCGCTTCGCGGACGAATTGACCGTGTGGATTTTGCAGAGGAGGACGGCTCGCTCTACGTGAAAGTCATCGACTACAAGTCTGGTAGCACAAAGCTCGATCTTGGAAAGGTGTACTATGGCTTGCAGCTACAGCTTGTGCTGTACTTAGAGGCAGCGATGGCGATGGCCGCGAAGCGAAATCCGGGAAAAGAATTGATTCCAGCGGGTATCTACTATTACAACATGAAGGATCCGATTGTGTCCGGTTTTGGCATGACAAAAGAAGAAATCGAGGACAAGCAGCAAAAAGAGCTTCGCATGAACGGTCTTACCAGCACCGAGAAGGCATCACTTCTTTTAATTGACGCCGAGGGTGGAAACGTTGTTTCAGGACTGGAGTACAAAAAGGATGGTAGTCTGTCCTCGCGTGCGCTTGTCGCAAATGCAGACCAGATGCATGAGATTGGCCGTTTTGCCCGCAAGAAGGCACTCGATCTGGCACGCGGCATTTACGGTGGAAAGATTGATGCCTATCCGTATGAGTACAAGAAAATGAATCCATGCGAGTATTGTGAATACGGTGCTGTCTGTGGATTTGACTTGCAGCTTGAGGGTTGTCATTACCGCAGACTATCCGAACTTGACAAGGACGAGGTATGGAGAGAGATTGAAAAGAAGGAGAAAGACGATGGCGGACAACATGATGTGGACAAATGAACAAAAGCAGGTCATTGACCTGCGCGACAGAAGCCTTCTTGTTTCCGCGGCAGCGGGCAGCGGCAAGACAGCCGTTCTCGTGCAGCGAATCATTGAGCGCATCTGCGATGAATCACACCCGGTTGACATCGACCGTCTTCTCGTGGTGACCTTTACAAACGCTGCGGCGGGCGAGATGCGTGAGCGTGTGCAGGCGGCGATTGCAAAGCGTGTAGAGGAGCAGCCAGACAATGCGCACTTGCGCCGTCAGGAAGTGCTTGCAGGTCATGCACACATTACCACAATCGACAGCTTTTGTCTGTCGGTGCTTCGAGAGCATTTTCAGGAAATCGAACTCGATCCGGGCTTTCGCATCGCCGATGAGGGTGAGCTGAAACTTTTGCAGGCGGACGTACTTGAGGCACTTCTTGAGGAGGAGTATCAGGAGGCTAGTGAATCCTTCCTTAATTTTATGGAAGCTTACGCACCGGGAAAGGATGATGAGCGTGCAGCCGAGCTGATTTTGCAGCTCTATGGATTTGCCGTGGCAAATCCACGCCCGGAGGACTGGCTGGATCACTGTCTGGAGGGCTACAGAGCAAACAGCATCGAGGAGCTTGAAAGAGAGCCGTGGATGCAGCGCATGGTCGAACACATCAAGATGATTCTGACTGAGACTGTGTCCGTTTATGGGCGCATGATTGCAATCTGTCGTGACGAGGGAGGCATGGAAAGCTACGAATCAGTGCTG
The DNA here is from genome assembly GCA_963626545.1 of Acetatifactor sp. GTDB lineage: Bacteria > Bacillota > Clostridia > Lachnospirales > Lachnospiraceae > Anthropogastromicrobium. The sequence goes on from CAVFYJ010000043.1 coordinate 17,554, forward strand.
TTGTCGGAGCAGCAGATGGCACAATTTGCCTCCGAGGCGGCGGACTTTTCGCAGCTTCGCGAGCGCGTGAATTTGATTCGCTTTGGCAGTAAGCCGCGAAAGAAAAAGACCGACACCTTCAGCGAGGACAAGGCAAAGCGTGTCTGGGAGATGCGCGAGCAGGCAAAAAAGCAGCTAAAAGCACTGACAGAGGATTATCTGGCGGATGACGATGCACGGCTTCTGCAAAAACAGCATCTTGCCGGGGCGCAGGTGCAAGAGCTTGTGCGTCTGACACATGCCTTTCTGACTCGTTACAGCGCCGCAAAGCGAAAGAAAAATCTGGTCGATTTTGGTGACTTGGAGCATCTTGCACTCGACATTTTGAGCCAGAAGACGGCGGACGGCGAGGTGCCGACGGCAACTGCCGAGCAATACCGTGAGAACTTTGAGGAGATCATGATCGACGAGTATCAGGACAGCAACTACGTGCAGGAATTGATTTTGACGAGCATTTCAAGGAATGATACGCCCAATCTTTTCATGGTCGGCGATGTCAAGCAGAGTATCTATCGCTTCCGTCTGGCGCGCCCAGAGCTGTTTATGGAAAAATACGCTTCCTATACAAAGGAAGAGAGCGCGCACCAGAAAATCGAGCTGCATCAGAATTTCAGAAGCCGTAAGAGCGTGCTCGACTCCGTCAACTATTTCTTCTATCAGCTGATGCATAAGTCGGTAGGAAACGTAGAATATGATAAAGAGGCGGCGCTCTATCCAGGTCTTGTGTATGAGCCATGCGACACGCATCCAACGGGCGGCGCAACGGAGCTTCTTTTGCTTGATTTGGAGGATGTGCCAGAAACAAGTGATGAGGATGCAGCATCCATTCCGGCTGATCAGACCGACAAAGTGAGTGACACACAGGCAGACAGTGCGGATGACACAAAAACTGTCTACAACAGCCGCGAGTGGGAGGCAGCGCTGATTGCACAAAAAATTCAGGAAATTACCGACCAAAAGACCGGACTCTATGTCTGGGATAAGGAGACCAAGACCTATCGTCTGGCAGAATACCGCGATATCGCGATTCTGCTTCGTACTGTGTCTGGCTGGGCAGAGGAATTCATCCCAGTGTTACTCTCAAAAGGCATTCCGGCGGCAGCCGATACCGGAAGTGGATATTTCAGTGCAATCGAGGTGCAGACCGTTTTAAATCTGCTGGAAATCATCGACAATCCATTGCAGGACATTCCGCTTGCCGCGGTAATGCACTCGCCAATCGGCCATTTTTCCAGTGAGGAGCTGGCGCTTGTGCGCGCCGAGCAGCCGCCGTCACAGAGCAAGCATCTCTACGATGCCGCCACAGCATTTGCACAGAAGTATGGCGATCCAGAGAAATCAGAGCGTCAAAACTCAGAGAGTCAGAACTCAGAGAATTCAGAAAAGACACATGGCTCGCAGCAAAGCCATGTGAGCCGTTATCATGCCCTTGCAGGTAAGCTTCGCGCTTTTTTAAATCAGCTTGAAATGTATCGCAGCAAGAGCCGCTATTTGCAGCTACGAGAACTGCTAGTCTATGTGCTTGAGGACAGTGGCTACTACGAGTTTGTCAGTGCGATGCCGGGTGCCTCCACGCGAAAGGCAAATCTGGACATGCTTCTTGAGCGTGCCGGTGCATTTGAGAAGACAAGCTATCAGGGCGTCTTCCAATTTGTTCGCTACATCAGCCGCTTAAAGAAATATTCCGTTGACTATGCGTCCGCACAGGAGCTTGCACAAAATCAGGTGCGAATCATGAGCATCCATAAGAGCAAAGGTCTCGAGTTTCCGATCTGTTTTGTGGCTGGTCTTGGAAAGAGCTTTAACCGTCAGGATGTGAATGCATCCATGCTGTTTTCCGTCGATTACGGCATCGCGACCGATGCAATCGACCCGGCAATGCGCACCAAGGAGAGCACCGTCATGAAGCAGGCCGTGCGTAGTGAACTCGTGCTTGAAAATTTGGGTGAGGAGCTTCGTGTTTTGTATGTTGCGATGACAAGAGCAAAGGAAAAGCTCTATCTGACGGGCGCAAAGGACGGTCTTTTCGACTATCTGGAAAAGAAAATTCACGAGACCGACAAGATGACGCGTGCGCTTTCTTATAATGCGCTCACTACAGCAGGATGCTTTTTGGACTGGATCACGGCGGCAGCCTGCAAGCACAAAAGTTTCAAGGCAATTTATGATCAGTTGGGACTCAATGTGCCATTTGACGGCGTGTGTTATCAGGATGAGAGTCCGCTTTCTGTGTCCATCGTGACAAAGAGCAGCCTGTCCATGCAGACCTCGCTTTGGCGTGCAGAGGAGGCAATGAAGCGCACCGCACTCGAAAACTGGAAAACCGACACGATAGACGAGGCGGCAAAAGAGTTGATTGCATCACGCTTTGCAGTGCGCTACGATGACAGCCCACTCGCAAAGCTGCAGGCGGCATTTACCGTATCGGAGTTAAAGGCACACCACGACGAGGAAGCCTTTGCGGCGAGTGGACCAGATGCGGGAGAGCCAATCGCACAGCTCATAAAACAAGAGCCCGAGGTGCAAAAATGCGAATTGCCAGAGTCTGAGTTACAAGAGTCTGAATCGCAAGATCAGAATCCTTTGCCAGATGAAACACTTTTGCCAGACGAAGAACGGTTGCCAAATCAAATGATACTACCAGACGAAGAACTTCTTCCAGAATTTTTACAGCAAAAGGACAAGATGAGTGGAGCTGCACGCGGTACACTCTATCACTGGCTGTTCGAGCATTTTGATTTCACGGGCGATTTAAGACAGCAGCTTTCTTACTTTATGCAGCAGGATTTTATCAGTGTTGAGGAGCGAAAGCGAATCCGCATAGCCGATTTTGATCATTTTGTGCAGACACCGCTTGGTCAAAAAGTCAAGCAAGCCCAGAAAGAGGGAACGTATCACCGTGAAATGCCATTTATTCTCGGTGTACCTGCTTTTGAGATGATAAACTCGGACATCGCAGCCACTTTGTCAGAAAAAGATGCAAATGAATACGTCAGCGTTCAGGGAGTGATCGACGCATGGATTGACGGCGAAGATGAAATTACCCTGATTGATTTTAAGACCGACCGAAAGCCGGAAGGACTGACCGATGAAGCATTCGAGGAGCTTTTGCGAAAGCGCTACCATGTCCAGCTGGACTATTACAAGCGTGCGCTCGAGCAGATGACGAAAAAATCGGTCAAAGAGGCTGCCTTGTATTCGGTTTCTCTGGGAAGAGAAATCTTATGTTGACGAACAAATATCAAAATGATATACTTTTTTTCAGATAGTTATTTAAATATTAAAGTTAGAGTAACTATTCAGAACCCCATTCGCAAAATCGCCTCTGCGAGGCAGACGCATCTTTGATGCGCCATTTTGCTCATGTGGTTATTTCGCCATATAAAATTGCTATGCTGTTTGAATGCAAGCAATTTTGCATGGCTCTGAATAGTTACAAATTTGGATGAAAGGGGTGGACAAAATGGACGACGAAAAGGCAAAGAGCCAGGCAAGTGAATATGAAACGGATCAGGCAGAAAGCAAAAAGATTGAAAGTCAGGTAGAAGAGCGCGCGAAAGACGAAGCGCTTGCAAAGGCGCTCGAGCAGGAAAACGAAAGCTCGGAGCCAGCAGAGGATGACACCTTTGTAAAACCGGATTATGAGTCGGAAATTATAAAGATCATCAGAAGCACCACCTCGCCAAAGGTCACGCGTGAAAAGCTGGACGATTACCATGCAAATGATATCGCAGATGTTCTCGAGAAGTTAACCGTTGTCGAGCGAAAAAAGTTGTACAATATCTTAAATATGGATATGCTGTCCGATGTATTTGAATGCATTGATGACATCAGTCCTTATTTGGAAGAGATGGATATCCGCAAAGCCGTCGAAATCATCAGCAATCTGGAGGCCGATACAGCGGTGGCGGCACTTCGTGGAATCGACAAGGTAAAACGTTCCGTTATCATTGATCTGATGGATCAGGAATCCAAGAAGGACATTATGTTAATCGCCTCCTTCGATGACGATGAAATCGGAAGCAGAATGACCACGAATTGCATCGTAATCCGTGAAAATCTGACCGTAAAGGGCGCGATGCGATCCCTTGTCGAGCAGGCGGCGGAAAATGACAACATTTCAAAGATCTATGTGGCAGATGAGACGAATACCTTTTGCGGTGCGATTGATTTAAAGGACTTGATCATTGCGCGAGAAGGCACAAAGCTTGATGATATGATTGTCACATCGTATCCGTATGTATACGGTCACGAGTCGATTGACGATTGTATTGAAATCTTAAAGGGCTACTCGGAGGACTCCATTCCAGTACTCGACAACAACAACAAAATCCTCGGTGTCATTACGGCGCAGGATATCATTGAGGTTGTCGATGAAGAGATGGGAGAGGATTACGCAAGACTGGCAGGTTTGACCGCAGAGGAAGACTTAAAAGAGCCGATTTTTGCCAGTATGAAAAAGCGTCTTCCATGGCTGATCGTCTTGATGTTTTTGGGAATGCTTGTTTCATCCGTTGTCGGAATTTTCGAGTCGGTTGTCTCACAGCTGACAATTTTGATGACGTTCCAGTCCATGATTCTTGGTATGTCTGGAAACGCCGGAACCCAGTCACTTGCCGTTACCGTGCGTGTGCTGATGGACGAGAACCTTGAACTGAAACAAAAGCTTGGCCTTGCCGCAAAGGAAGTGCGTGTTGGCTTTGGCGATGGCCTTCTTCTCGGTGTGTTATCCTTCGTTCTTCTAGGCATCTTTATCATGGTTGTGAAAGGTCGCCCGGCAAGCTTTGCATTTGCCGTATCGGGCTGCATCGGTCTGGCGCTGATGTGCTCCATGGTAATCTCCAGTTTAACCGGTACCTTCATCCCGATGTTCTTCAATAAGATTGGCATCGACCCGGCAGTAGCTTCCGGCCCGCTCATTACCACCATCAATGACCTTGTTGCCGTTGTGGTTTACTATGGACTGAGCTGGTTCTTCCTGCTTGAGGTGATGCATCTAGGATAAAAAAATCCCGCAGTCACAAACCTGGCTGCGGGATTTTTTTTATGCTTTTAATTCGCTTAACACTTCCTCAAAGCATACGCCGTCCGTCTTCGGACACTCAAACTGCTCGGTAACTTCAATGCAGCGCTGCACAAAGGCACTTGCCTTTCGCACAGAGGTCTCAAAGTCTACGTGGTTCGCGCAATCTGCGGTCAGAATTGCGGCAAAGATATCGCCGGTTCCAGAGCGCTCCTGTCCGACGCGCTTTCTTCGGATAACGCTCGGTGTGCCGCCTGCTTCACAGATGACATTGCCGATGTAGGTGCCCATCGAGACACCGGTGATTACGACCTTGGACGGTCCCATTGCAAGCAGTGCAAGTGCCAGATCAGACAGCTCGCTCATCTGCCAGTGGCCATCGTGGTACGGTGTGTCCGTCAGAATACATGCTTCGGTCAGATTTGGCGTCAGGATATCGGCAAAGCGTGTCAGCTGCTTCATCTGATTGCACATCTCTGGCGTGAAGGTCTGATACGTATGGCCGTGATCGCCCATAACTGGGTCAATCAGAACCTGCGTGTTTTCATCTTTGAAATCATGAATGAAATCCTTTACGATCTCAATCTGACGCATCGAGCCTAAAAATCCGGCCGCGATGCATTCAAAGTGAAGATTTAATTTCTTCCACTCTGCGATGTAGGACGGCATTTTCTCCGTGTAATCGTCAAAATAGAAGGATGGGTATCCGGTGTGGTTGGAAAAGACGGAGGTCAGCACCGGACAGCACTGAACCTTCATCTGGGAAATAATCGGCAGCGCCACTGTCACGGAACAGCGGCCGAAGCCGGAAAAATCGTTAATCAAAGCAGCCTTTGGCTGATGGCGAAGTGACATAAATAAACCGTGCCTTTCCAATCACAAATTTAAGCCCTTGGTCTCTTCACATCCGGTCATGATGTTGAAGCACTGTACGGCAGCGCCGGAAGCACCCTTTCCAAGATTGTCGAAGACGCTGGACAGCTGGACGCGGTTCTCATTTCCGGTGATGTAAATCTGCATTCCGTCATAGCCGCTTAAATGGTTGCCGCTTAAAAAGCCAGACATTTCGCTCTCTGCGCCGAGCGGCATTACCTTTACGAATGGCTCGTTCGCATAGTAGTCAGCGAAGAATGCCTGTAAGGATTCCGGTGTCTGAGTGCCGTTTAACAGATCGGTGTATAACGGAACATTGACAACCATGCCGCTGTAATAATCAGAAACGATTGGAGTAAACAGCGGAGCGCGGGATAATCCTGTGATCAGGCGCATTTCCTTTAAGTGCTTGTGCTGCTGGGATAGACCATACTCGCGCGGTGCATCAAGCTCCTCATCACGGTCAGATGCCTCGTACTGGGCGATCATTTTCTTGCCGCCGCCGCTGTATCCGGTCAGGGAGAAGGAGGCAACCGGGTAATCCTTTGGAAGAATGCCGCCTGCGATTAACGGGTAAACGAGTGAGATAAAGCCGGACGCGTGGCAGCCTGGGTTTGCGATGCGCTTGCCGGTCTTGATGGCCTCGCGATGCTTTGCGGAAAGCTCCGGGAAACCGTATGCCCAGCCAGCCTCGGTGCGGTGTGCAGTCGAAGCGTCGATGATGCGCGTATTTGGGTTCGTTACGAGAGCAACGGCTTCTCTGGCGGCGCTGTCTGGCAGGCAAAGAAATGTGATATCAGAAGAGTTGATCAGGCGGCTGCGCTCGGCAGGATCCTTTCGTAACTCTGGTGCGATTGTTAAAAGTTCGATGTCGTCTCGATTGTCAAGACGCTCATGAATGCGAAGTCCTGTGGTGCCTTCGCTTCCGTCGATAAATACTTTTGTTTTCATATTGATGCCCCTCTTTTCTTTTGAGAAATCGGCTGGACGTGTGAGTGCCAGCGTAAGGTTGTAGTCTCTGACATTATATCAGACATTGGGACGGTGTGCAACCCGGAAGTCTTACGAAGGGTGCTTCGACGGCAAGGTAACAGTGGCGATCTGAAGGTTATGTGGTAAAAAAATAAGCAGTAAAAAGGCAAAATGTCATTTTTACTGCTTATTTTTTAGCTTAGAATGCGTAACTTCCCTTTACAGTAAAACTAGTATTTCCTGTATTTTGAATGAAAATTTCGTAGGTTCCATTGGACGGAACAGAGAAAGTGGGCAAGTAACTATTTCCATTAGGATAGATCTGTTTTCGATAATTACCATTTGAAATACCAATGCAAAATGTTGCATTAGATGGTGTATAAGTGCCAGCGATAGTAACTGTATTTTCCGGTGTTAAGTAAATATAGGCGATACTGATGTGTTTGCCTGGAGCGACAGTGTAAGAATAAGAATTTACACCATGGGCAGTACGAGTATCAATTAGAGTGGAATCAGCAAGACCTGGGAGAAAAACAGATTCCATATAGTCAGAGTTCTCTTCGACTGTGTAAAAAGTATAGATTGGTGGCTCATAAGGAACTACAATAGTTTCAATTGTTGAATCATACCAGTCATAATTTAGCTGGTCGATTGGATCAACACTAGCTTGAGCGATCAGTGAAGAACTGGCAAGAAGTAATACGCCAGATAAAATAGAGCAAAGAACAGATTGTTTCTGATGCATAAAAGAGACAGAGCAACTTGCAGACATTCGATACTTCAATTGAGTTTTATTGTTTAAACCAATACAAGAAGGGATCGTCTGCTTGGACTGAAGGTGCGATAGAATGAGTGTAAAATAGTCACGATGAGACAGATCATCAGAGAGAAATTTTAAAACAGTTTGATCACATACTGTCTCACAAAGCAATTCAATATCGCGACGAAATAGGTAGGCTACCGGATAAAACCAAAAGATAATAGTAAGAATACGCCCAAATTGAAGTTTGCGAAGATCATTGTGCTTAATGTGAATCATTTCATGCAGCAGAATTGCATAGAGCTCATTGGATGAATAATTACGCGGTGGAAGCAGAATGATAAACTTATGCTTTTTAACAGTGACTGGTGTAGAAGTTAATGAGCAGTAGCGGATGCTGGGGACATGCGTAAGGTGTAGTCTTTTGGTTAAATCATGGACGATTTTATTTAGGAATCTGGCGCGGGAATCCTCGGCCATTCAATGACCGAGATGAAAGCGCC
>CAVFYJ010000044.1:0-25166 GCA_963626545.1 Acetatifactor sp.
ACATGGACATGAACCTGAATCATGCGCGTATGCCAATTCCGCCACAACTGCATATACACTTGTCTGTTGTTTACATTGATATAAATAACAGTGCGGGCGACAGGACTTGAACCTGCACGTCATTGACACTAGAACCTAAATCTAGCGCGTCTGCCAATTCCGCCACGCCCGCTTGCTATTCACAACCTGACATCGTGACGCTTGCCTCAATGCAAGAGATATAATAGCATACGTCTACTGGTTTGTCAACAACAATTTTCAAAATTTTTCAAAAAATTTCGACGACAGCGACGACTCCGAAAAAGCAGACAGCAGATACTGTGAATCTATTGCAAATTTAACATTTGTAGTTGATAAAACTTAATAAAACCACTAATAAGACTTGCAGTTTTTCACATTTCCTGTTACAATAATTTACAGTTATGCCAACGAAAACAGGCATGGAGCGCTGTATGTAAAATTGCATGCAAGTGACTGCATGCAAAACAGCAGGCAGAATGAGAGGTAGCACAGCCATGATAGAAAAAGAATGTCAGAGTGAACTAATTCGAAAGTTTGTCGTATCCCAGGAGATGCCGGATGACGAGATCGCCAATCTGAGCCTTGACGAACTTACTTACGTTTACTTTAATACTGAGATTGCAAAGAAGGATGAGCGATATAAGGCAATCCATTTCCCGATTAAGCAGCAGATCCTTTACTGGGGCGTTGTCGATGCGATTAAGAAGGCAGAGACTCTTTACGTCGCATTTACAGAGAGACCGAAGTATCCGTATCTGGATCCGGGCAGGAACGTATGGCTGTTTTCAACAGAGGAAAACTTGACAAGAGCACTCAAGAAGCTCGAGGAAGACCGCGGACTGCATCTGATTTATCAGAAGCTTCCAACTCAGGTAATTGTTCCATTTTTTGCCCAGCTGTATTACTGGGGCATTGAGCAGGTGATCATTGATAACATGAATCACCCGATGATCGTAAAGCGTTCTGATGTGATGCCAGAGATGGATCAGAAGAAGGATGAGAAGAAGCAGCAGGATCTGTGCAATGGAAAACTTCAGGCAGCATTGATTCAGCATGCACAGTTTATGGCACAGAATCCAGACCCGTCCGTATTTAAGGAAGATAAGGAAAAGTTAAAGGTCTACACGATCTTAGCAAATAACGTATTCTTCGAAATTTGCGATGCAAAGTTCATGGCACCGACCGTTATGGAGAAGGACGGAAAAACCTTTCAGGCAGGCGAGGAGATTCCAGAGGGCGCACGCCCAGCGATCGTCTTTATGGGAAAGAAGGATTCTGACCAGAAGGCACTGCCGCTGTTTACCGATATCACCGAGTTTATGAGAGTGTACAAGCCGCATGCAATGGGCATTTCCATTCTGACCTACGAGGCCGCTGAGAAGATGGCAAAGGCAAACAATGCAGAGATCGTAATCAACCGAAACGGAACCGGACTTACCGTAAACGATCATGTGATGGGCCTGATCGAGAAGATTCGTGTAAAGAAGGAAGAGGCGAAGGCAAAGGCAGCTGAGGCAGCAGAAAACGGCGAGGAGCCGGCAAGTGAGCCAACACCAGCACCTACACCAGTACCGAGTGTACCAAAGACCGTAATGCCAACCGAGGCAAAGCCGAAGGCTGAAAGCGAAGCAGCAAACAGCGAGCCGCAGGGCGAGGTAACCTATGGTGATCTGGTAGATGAGCCAGATATGCTGATGGGTGTCTTAAAGAGAACTGCAAAGGCAACTAGACAGGTAAAGCGTATGTGGTTAGCACAGCGTGTACAGGGAAACCGAGAAGGTTATCTGTTAGTAGCAGAGACCACCAGCAGCTCCGATACTGTATTTGAGCAGTTAAAGCTTGCCGCAAAGGATTATCTCGATGGTAAGGAAATTGAGTGTCGCAGAGCAGATCCGGCAGCGCTTAAGATTGTAGATAATATCAAACCGTTTTATAAAAAAGGTATTTTTGGCTAATGCTAAGAATAACAGGGCCATTCTGAATTAAGGCAGAGTGGCCTTTTTCGTTGAAGGAGAAGGTATGAATATACTCGATATTATTGGACCGGTGATGGTCGGTCCATCAAGCTCCCATACGGCGGGCGCTGTCCGCATCGGACTGGTCGCAGGAAAGCTTCTTGGCGAGCCGGTGCGTGAGGCACAAATCCATCTGCATGGCTCTTTCTGGGCGACCGGAAGCGGTCATGGTACCGACCGCGCGATTGTTGCTGGACTCTTAGGACTAGCAGTGGATGATGCGCGAATTCCGGAGAGCTTCGAGATGGCAAAGGAAGCTGGTATGGCATTTTCCTTTGACCATGTGGAGTTAGTTGATGCACATCCAAACACAGTCAAGCTAAATCTGACTGGAGAGAGTGGAAGTGTATTAGAGGTAGTCGCAGCATCGATCGGTGGCGGACGCATTCGTGTCTGTGAGATTGATGGTCTTCCGGCAAACTTTGAGGGCGATTATCCGACGCTCATTGTGCGCAATCTCGACCAACCGGGTCATGTAATGGAAGTTACGGCAATGCTGGGCCATAAAGGAGTCAACATTGCTACGCTTCAGCTGTTTCGCCAGAGCAGAGGCGGACAGGCTGCGATGGTCATCGAGTGTGATCAGGAAGTACCGGCAGAGTCCATCAAGTGGCTGTCCAGGCAGGAGGGCATCGTAAAGGTGACGTATTTAAGTCAGGCACAGCCAAATGCGTGAGTAGGAAAGGATTGATATATGTATAAATCATTAGAAGAAATCGCGCAGGTATCACAGAGCAAAAACATACCATTTTGGCAGGTGATCCTCGAGGATGACTGTAAGGAGCGCATGGTAAGTCCTGAGCAGTCCAAGAAAGAACTGATGGCGATGTATCAGGCGATGAAGGAAGCTGATGCGGCTTACGATGCAAAACAAAAGTCGCGTAGCGGCATGGCTGGCGGCAATGGTCAACTGTTCCACGATGCAGTTGCCAACGGCAAAACAATCTGTGGCCCAGTGATTGCATCGGCGATTGAAAAGGCGCTTAAGATGGGTGAGTCAAATGCCTGTATGAAGCGTATTGTAGCAGCACCGACGGCGGGCGCTTGTGGCGTGGTTCCGGCGGTATTTTTGACAATGCAGGAGCAGCGTGACATCGACGATGAGCGTATGCTTGAGGCAATGTATATCGCATCTGGCGTTGGCGGCGTCATTGCAAACCGCGCTTTCTTGGCAGGTGCAGCAGGTGGCTGTCAGGCAGAGATCGGTTCCGCAAGCTCCATGGCAGCGGCAGGAGCCGTGTATCTGGCAGGTGGCGGCACCGAGGCGATCATCCACGCGGCGGCGATGGCGATGAAAAACCTTCTTGGTCTGGCATGTGACCCAGTGGCAGGCTTAGTTGAGGTGCCGTGTGTAAAGCGAAACGTTGTCGGTGCAGTCAATGCGCTCTCCGCAGCAGATATGGCACTTGCCGGTGTGAGAAGTGTCATTCCGCCGGATGAGGTGTTTGATGCGATGCGAAGCGTTGGAATTAGTCTTCCGGAGGCCATCCGCGAGACAGGAAAGGGCGGTCTGGCGGCAACCACAACCGGACAGGAGATCGCCCAGAGGCTTCAGCATGAGTAAGCGGCAAACACCAGCGAGCATCCTTTTTGCAGGGCTGGGAGGTCTCGTCTTGTTTCTATGTCTGGTCTGCGTAAGCGTCACGATTACACTAAATTTTCGCCCTCTCTACTATCTGGATATGAAGTTACTTCATATTTCCGATGCGAGCGGGTACGCAGATGATGTGATTCGGAAAAATTATGATGTGCTGATTGATTACAATAATATCTGGTATACCGGACCACTCAATTTTCCAGATTTTACCATGTCTGAATCTGGGCGGATTCATTTTGAGGAAGTCAAAAAGGTCTTCGGTGTCTTCGAGTATGGTGCTTTTTGTTTGCTGCCGATTGCAATCGCACTCATCGTATTTGCAAAGAAAAAGCACATTGGAAGTGTATTTCAGGCAGCGGGAATCTTCAGCATCGGGATACCGGCAGCGCTTGGTGTGCTGATCGCGGCCAACTGGGAGTGGGTGTTTGTCACCTTCCACAAGATGGTATTTCAAAACGATTACTGGCTGTTTGATCCGTACACTGACCCGATCATTCTCGTGCTGCCGGATGAATTTTTCATGCACTGTGCGGCGCTGATCCTGCTATTTGTGGTGGCAGGAAGCATTGCTTTCTTTGCTACATGGAAAAAAGAAAGCCGCAAGATGAAAAAGTGAGAAACAAAAAGTAAGAAATTTTAAGAAAGAAACTCAAAAGTAAGAAATTCTAATGATCCAAAAAGTAAGAAACAAAAAAGCAAGAACTCCAGAGTAAGAAAACAAAAATAAGAAACAAAACAAAAGCGACAAACAAAAAGCAACAAGTAAAAATAAATGCAACAAACATAAGCAACAAACATAAGGCGGAGGAAAGATGATGGAACAAATTAAGGAAGCAACCGGCGCGACGGTCCGTCCTGAAGATTTTTCATATGAGACGACCCTTTACGCATCTGATTTTGGTGCATCCCCTGAAAAGAGTGCTATAGAGAATACAAAGGCAATCAATCAGGCGATTCAAGCGGCATCCAAGCAGGGCGGCGCAACTGTTGTCATTGGCAAGGGCGAATACCGCACCTACACGATTGAACTGGCAAGCCATGTACACCTTCATTTTGAAGAGGGTGCTGTCATTCGTGCAGCGAGAACCGATATTAAGCATTCGTATGTCAATCAGGACGGCGAGGGCGGCAATTACCTTGAGCCAGAGGTAAATCGCTTCGTCGGCTTACAGGATCACGGCCACAGCTATTTTGCGAACAGCTTATTTTACGGAGCTGATTTATGTGATATTATGATTTCCGGTGACGGATTGATTGATGGAAGCAGCTGGAATGAGAAGGAGCAGTGCCGCGAGTATGTGTTACTCGGTGGTGATCCGTCCGAACCGGCAAATCGAAACGAAAAGGGTCACAATGGCGAGTGGTTTGGTAACAAGGCAATCGCATTGGTACGCTGCAAAAATGTAGTGTTGACCGATTTCTCACTCGTCATTGGCGGTCACTTTGCGATCATCGCAGAGGGCGTTGAAAATATGTATGTCGATGGCATTTTGATCGACACAAACCGCGATGCCTTTGATGTGGACTGCTGCAAAGATGTAACCGTGCGAAACAGCGTGTTCAACTCTTTGACAGACGATGGTCTTGTTATGAAGAGTTCTTACGGCGCAGGTATCTTTATGCCGCTTGAAAATGTGTTGATTGAGGACTGTAAGGTGTCCGGTTACGATGCGGGAAGTGTCTATGCAAAGACTTACACCAATGAAAAGCTGGTAGCGGAGGATCGCTGCGGCCCGACCGGACGAGTAAAGCTTGGTACGGAATCCTCCTGCGGTTATCATCAGGTGACGGTGCGCCGTGTGGACTTCGAGCATTCAAGAGGTTTTGCTCTCGAGGCAGTCGATGGAAGCGATTTGACGGATATTATTTTCGAGGATAGCCATATGAAATATATCAGCAGCTCTCCGATCTTTATCCGTGTCGGTGATCGCTGCCGTTTTCCGGTGACGGGCATGCAGCCTAGCGAAGAGATTCAGGCAAAGGCACCCAATGTACGTCTGGACAATCGCGGCTTTGTCATTCCGGACAATGAAGATTATCCGGTGATTCCGGCGGTTCGCTATACACCGTCCTATAACAAGACAAAGCTTGTCAGCGTAGATGGCCGCTCCTTCTTTACCGTTGTGGATGAGGCAAATCCGGTCACAATCAATCCAGCAAACCTCGTGGAAGAAGATGGTGTGACCTACGGCAAGACGTATCAGGCAGGAGAAGGCTATGTGACCGATAAGTCAAAGGCACTTACCGCACCAGAGGCAGCTGCGAGAGCAAATGGCTGTTCTCGACCACTTGCAAGAGTCAAGAATATCCGCATTGCACGCGTTGCAGCAGAAAGCGTAGATCCACGTTACCCGATTCTTTTAGCAGGTCTTGACGGTAGCAACATTGAAAATGTGCAGTTAGAGGACATCTCTGTCACCTACCGCGGTGGTCTGACGATGGAGCATGCCGTTGAGCAGCGTCAGTTAAACACAAACTGGGAGTACACACAGTACCAGACAAAGCCATCTATCCAGAGTCTTCCTTGGCTGGTTAACACGTTTTTCTTGAAAAACGAGGGCTTGTTGCCAAGAGTCGACTGGGATGAGAGCACCAAGAGCTGGAAGGATGATCCGTACAATGTACCGGAGCTTCCAGATTCTTACCCGGAGCCGAGTATTTTCGGTATTCTGCCTGCATATGGCTTCTATGCGCGTCACGTAGAGGGCTTGGAGGTAAAGGGATTATCGATTGGTTTTGAAAAGGAAGATACGCGTCATGCCATCGTCCTCGACGATGTAACCGATGCGTCCTTTGAACAGCTTTCACTTCAGACAGCAGAGGACACCGAAGCAGTCGCCTTTGTAACGAGCATGTACAAGCGCCCGGCAAATCTGGAGTATGTGCCAGATCAGCCATATCATATGACAACGATCACAAATGTGGCACTTCCAGAGGAAATCTCCATTAAGTTAGCGACTGTCGAAGCTCCGGCACCGGGAACACCGAGGGATTCCTTCTATGAGAATCCAACACTTCCGATTTCGGAAAATGGCTATCGCTATCAGACCGAGACGGATGTCTATCCGCTGCCATTGACTGTTTTCCCACCGTTTGAAAACCGCACAACCGGAAAGACGAGAAATCCAGCAGAGGAGACTAGCCGCAAGGAAGTCCCTGGCATGATCTACAACGAGGGTCTTGCACAGCGCGAGTACACCGTCTACCGCGACCATGGAAAGCATGTGTCCGTCACCATGAAGCAGCTGACAAAAGAGCATGTTCATGAGATCGCAGCAGTCGAGCGTGCATGTTTCCTTCCGGCAGAGGCGGCAGCTGAGGAAGATTTTATTGAGCGCTTTGAAAGCCCCGCGTTTGTGTGCTATGGTGCCTACAACGAGGAAGGTGAGCTGATCGGCTTTATCGACGGAGCCGCCTTTGACAAGCCAGAGCTTCCAGACGAGCTGTATCACGATACTTCCAAGCTCGTGCCAAATGGTCCATGGCAGACCGTCTTTGGCGTCAATGTCATCGCACGCTACCGCAGAATGGGCATCGCAGGTCAGATGGTGCGTCACTATATCGAGGAAAGCCGTAAGCGCGGTCAGGACGGCGTGGTATTGACCTGCAAGGATCACCTTCGCCCGCTCTACGAAAAGGCTGGCTTTATCTGGCAGGGCGTATCCGCATCCACCCATGGCGGTGTGAAGTGGAACGATATGCTGCTTCGCTTCCGCAAGGGGGAGTAACACAACACATTGAAAAAGAGAGAAATAAAGAGAAACAGGAAAAAGAAATGAAGAAACTATTGATTTATTTAAAGGCATACCGCAAGGAAGCATGCCTGGCCCCGATCTTTAAGATGCTCGAGGCTGTATTTGAATTGTTCGTTCCGCTTGTTATCAAGGGAATCATCGACTACGGTATTGCGGCAGAGGATCGCATGTACTGTCTTCGTATGGGACTGTTATTGCTTCTCCTTGCCGTAATTGGTCTTGCAATGGCAACCACGGCACAGTGGTTTTCTGCGAGAGCCGCCGCAGGCTTTGCAGCAAAGATTAAGCAGGTATTGATGGAGCACATTCAGAAGCTCTCCTACACCGAGTTGGACACGATCGGTACTTCGACACTGATCACACGTATGACAAGTGACGTTAACCAGGTTCAGACAGGAACCAACCTGGTGCTTCGTCTGTTCATGCGTTCCCCATTTATCGTATTTGGTTCCATGATCATGGCGTTTACAATCGACTTTAAGGCAGCACTGATCTTCGTAATCACGATTCCGCTGCTGTCCATCGTTGTATTCGGTATCATGCTTTCGAGTATTCCGCTGTACAAGAAGGTACAGGCACAGCTTGACCGCGTACTTGGAATTACCAGAGAGAACCTGACCGGTGTGCGTGTCATTCGTGCATTCAATAAGGAAGAAGAGGAGATTGGTCACTTTAAGTCCGAAAACGAACTGTTCACCAAGTTACAGATGTTTGTTGGAAAGATTTCTGCGCTGATGAATCCGCTGACCTTTGTAATTGTAAACTCTGCAATCCTTGTACTGGTATGGACTGGTGCATGGCGCGTAGAGGGCGGCATCCTGACGCAGGGTGCAGTCGTAGCACTTGTCAACTATATGTCTCAGATCTTAGTCGAGCTGATTAAGTTAGCCGATCTGATCATCAACATCACCAAGGCAGTTGCATGTGGAAACCGTATTCAGAAGGTTCTTGACGTTGAGCCGTCCATGGCAAATGGAAGCGAGAAGTGCATCGCCGATCAGTCAAACGCAGGCAATACAAAGAGCACAAAGAATGCGGCCCCGGCTGTTGACTTTGATCATGTATCCTTAACCTATGCAGGTGCAGGTGCACCGTCTCTGACCGATATTGATCTTCACGTAACCGCAGGTCAGACCGTTGGTATCATCGGAGGAACTGGTTCCGGAAAGACATCCGTTGTCAATCTGATTCCTCGTTTCTATGATGCAACTGAGGGCACCGTTCGCATATTTGGCAAATCTGTAAAAGCACAGGATATTGAGACCCTTCGTGGCCAGATCGCTGTTGTTCCGCAGAAGGCTGTTTTGTTTGCCGGAACCATCCGTGAGAACATGAGATGGGGTAAAGAGGATGCGACCGACGAGGAGATCATGGAAGCACTTGCTATTGCGCAGGCAACTGAAGTGGTACAGAAGAAGGAAGGCGGACTCGACGCCTTTATCGAGCAGGGTGGAAAGAACCTTTCCGGTGGTCAGAGACAGCGTTTGACCATTGCCCGTGCGCTTGTCAGAAAGCCGCGTATTTTGATTCTTGATGATAGTGCATCTGCACTTGACTTTGCAACTGATGCAGCGCTTAGAAAGGCAATTCGTGAGATGAAGGATGCTCCGACCGTATTCATCGTATCACAGAGAACCTCCTCCATTCGTTTTGCTGATCAGATTTTGGTTCTGGATGATGGACGCAGCGTTGGCGTTGGTACACACGATGAGCTGTTAAAGAGCTGTAGCGTATACCAGGAAATCTATGATTCCCAGTATAAAAAGACAGAAGTAAAAGTGAATGACGCAAAAACAAATGATGCAAAAAAGACTGCTGGTAACAGCAAGAAAACAGGAAAGGAGGCGTAATCATGGCAGCGAAGAAAAAATATGATCGTTCCAAGCAGAAGGAAACACTTGGAAAAGTACTGGAATACATTCAGCATTATCGTGCCGTGCTTGTGTTCTCATTGGTTCTGGCAGCAGTTACCGTTGCATGCACGCTGTATCTTCCAATTTTAACAGGAGATGCAATCAACCTGATTTTATCAAAAGGAAACGTTGACTTTGACGGCATTAAGCCAATTCTTTTCAAGGGCGCAGTTGTGATTATCATCGGCGCTGTGGCACAGTGGGTTATGAATATCTGCAACAACCGTATCACCTATGCCGTTGTGCGCGATATCCGTCAGGAAGCATTTGAAAAGATTGAAAAGCTTCCACTGAAATACATCGACAGCCATCCATACGGTGATATTGTGAGCCGTATCATTGCCGATGCGGATCAGTTTGCCGATGGTCTGTTAATGGGCTTTACACAGCTGTTCAGTGGTGTTCTCACCATTGCCGGTACGCTGATTTTCATGCTGACAATCAACATTCCGATGACCATCGTCGTTGTTGTTCTGACACCAATCTCCTTCTTTGTCGCAGGATTTATTGCAAAGAAGACCTTCCATCTGTTCAAGAAGCAGTCTGAGACACGTGGTGAGCAGACCACACTCGTTGATGAGATGATCAACAACCAGAAGGTCGTTAAGGCGTTCGGTCAGGAAGAGAAGGTTATGGATCGTTTTAACGAGGTCAATGAGCGCCTTCGCGATTGCTCCGTTAAGGCAACCTTCTTCTCATCCATCACAAATCCGGCAACCCGTTTCGTAAACTCTCTTGTTTACGCAGCTGTTGCTGTATTCGGAAGTTTCTTCTCCATTGCAGGCGGAATCAATGTTGGTCAGCTCTACAGCTTCTTAAACTATGCAAACCAGTACACAAAGCCGTTCAACTCCATCTCCAGCGTTGTCACCGAGCTGCAGAACGCACTTGCATGTGCGGGCAGACTGCTTGATTTGATCTACGAGGAGACTGAGGTACCGGATGCAGACAATGCGGAGGTATTAACAAATGTAAATGGTGCAGTTGAGCTTTCTCATGTAAACTTCTCTTATGTTCCAGAGCAGAAGCTGATCGAGGATCTGAATCTGTCTGTAAAGCCGGGCCAGAGAGTCGCAATCGTTGGACCGACTGGTTGTGGAAAGACGACATTGATCAACCTTCTGATGCGTTTCTACGATACCAATTCTGGTACAATCGAGGTCGATGGTCACAACATTCGCAATGTGACAAGAAAGAGCTTGCGAGAAAATTATGGTATGGTGCTTCAGGAGACCTGGCTTAAGAGCGGTACCATTCGTGAAAACTTGATGATGGGTCGCCCGGATGCTACCGAGGAAGAGATGATTCAAGCAGCAAAGGCCGCTCATGCGCACAGCTTTATTAAGCGAATGCCAAAGGGCTACGACACCGATATCGGACAGGACGGCGGTTCTCTTTCTCAGGGACAGAAGCAGCTTCTTTGTATCACACGAGTTATGCTGTGCCTGCCGCCAATGCTGATTCTCGATGAGGCAACTTCCTCTATTGATACCCGTACCGAGATCAAGATTCAGGAGGCATTTGGCCGCATGATGCAGGGCAGAACAAGCTTTATCGTAGCACATCGTCTGTCTACCATTCAGGAGGCGGATGTAATCCTTGTTATGAAGGATGGTCATATCATCGAGCAGGGTAACCATGAGTCACTTCTTGCAAAGAATGGATTCTATGCGAAGCTGTACAACAGCCAGTTCGCGCTGTAATTGACGCATCACAAAAAGAGTCATAAAAAGAATAAAAGAGAGCAATCATCCAGATCCTATCCTAAGTTGATTTGGGTGATTGCTCATTTTTTATAATTTCTCAAAGAAAAAGAAACGTTTAATTTTCAAGTTCGTTCTCAGATTCATCGTCAAGCAGCGCAAATCCTGCGACCTGCGTGGTCGGGAGCGAGAAGACGATGGTGCCAGCCTTGCTGTTTGGTCCTGCTTTTTTTAGGATGGACTGCATGATGTCCGCTTTCTGGGAAGCAGCGGCAACGATCAGGATGACTTCCTTTTCTTCCGCGATTGTAATGTTATAAAATTTCGGGGCGCCCTTTGCACCGGTCCCTTTTCCGTGAAGGACGGTGCCTCCTCGTGCGCCAGCTGCGCGAGCCGCATTCATCACCAGATCGGTGCAGCCCTGACTGCAAACGGCAACGATCAGCTCGTGCGCATAATGAAGCGAAGGCGTGTAAGATGCGTTATTCGTTTCTCCATTTAAAAAAGCCACTGTTTTTCCTCCTCCAACACTTTTAATAGGGACAGCAATCACGATTCCATGGCCCGGAACGCCGATATGTAAATGACGTTTCTGGGCCTGTATTAGTTTCTTTGTCTTTTCTTCACTGGCAACGGTAAAGACGATGCGACGTTCTGTGGACTCAATGCCGAGCAGATCAAGCATACTCTTTACGGCAGTGCCGCGGCCAGCCATGATGATGCTTAATGGCAGCTCGAGCTTGCTGCAAAGTTTCTTCAAGATGGAAAGCGAGTCCGGATTGATAATGGATATTATGTAATTCATTTTGTAGTCTCTCCTTCCCAAAGTTCAACAATATCGTAATCTCCATAAACGGTTTCGGCTTCTTTTGTGTGCTTTTGCTTGCGCTCATAGAAGAGGCCGACAAGCTGGATGGAGACAAGTGGCATCATCGCAACGAGTGCAACCACACCGAACGCATCCTGAAGCACATTTCCGCCGAGTGCGATGCTGGCACCCATGAAAAACTGAAGCATAAAGGTTGCTGTCATCGGACCGGAGGCAACACCACCAGAGTCGAAGGCGATTGCCGTGTAGATGTCTGGCACGAAGAAAGTCAGAATCAGTGCGGTAGCGTAGCCCGGAATCAAAAACCAGAAAAGAGAGATCCCAGTGAGGACGCGAAGCATGGAAAGACCCATTGCGAGTGCGATTGCAACAGAAAGACTAAGTTTAATAACACGTCCCGGAATGGCTCCGGCACTGACGGTTTCGATCTGTTTTTCAAGGACGGCAACGGCAGGTTCGGCGCTGATAATAAACCAGCCAATTACCATGGCGAGGGGAACGAGCCACCAGACACGTTTTCCAGAGGAAAGTGCGGCACCGAGTTCCGCTCCTAGTGCGGAAAAGCCAATATTGACACCAGTCAGAAAGAGTACAAGACCAATGTAAGTGTAAAGAAGACCGATGATGATCTTTCCAAGGTTTCTGCGATCAAGATGCAGCAGCGTAAACTGAAATAGAAAGAAGATCACGATGATCGGCAGCATGGCAACGGCAGTTTCTTTTAAATAATGAGGAATCGCATGAAGAAAGGCGTAGCCAATCGCAGTAGTGGTCTCATAGGAAGCCGTGCTTAGGTCGGCAACGGCGGCATTGTCTGTGTAGAAAAAGCCAAGAATCAAAACGGCAAGCACTGGACCGATAGAACAAAGGGCAACAAGACCGAAGCTGTCGGCCTCGGCATTTTTATCGCTTCGCACGTTGGACACACCAAGTCCTAAGGCGAGGATAAATGGAACCGTCATCGGTCCGGTTGTTACGCCGCCGGAATCGAAGGCGATGCCGAGAAAGTTCTTGTCAGTGAAAAATGCCAACAGAAAAATGATGGCATAAAAGACAATCAGCAGCAGGCGAAGGCGTGTTCCTGTCAGGATACGCAGCATACAAACGCTCATGAAAAAGCCGACTCCGGCGCCAACCGTGACGAGCAATACCGTGTTGCTGATGTGGGGGACGGTCTGGGCAAGAACTTGAAGATCCGGTTCTGCAATTGTGATCGCAAAGCCCAGAAGGAAACTGACAGCGAGGATCAATGGGAGATTTTTGGTGCGCGTCAGTGCGGTTCCGATTTGATTTCCGATCGGGGTCATCGACTGTTCGGCTCCCAGGGAGAAAACGCCCATACCGATGATCAGCATCAGGGCTCCGACAAAGAATGTCAGGAGAAGATCCGGCTGCATAGGGGAAATGTACAGGCACAGAAGAAAGACGATGATGACGATCGGCAAAACGGAAAATAGGGATTCCTTTACCTTTTCTGTGACTGCGGTGCGTGTTTCTTTCAGATGAATCTGTCTGATAATAATACCTCCTTTTATGCTTTTTTCTTTAAGTATAACAGATGTCGTAAGGATGCGCAACCCGGAAGTTTATAAAAGCGGTTGACAGAAAGTTGACGGGTGAGTATAGTGAGGAGTGGAAAAGTAATTGAAGAGAAATTGCGAAAGAAGAAAGAGGAACAAAGAAATGGAAAACAATATATTGACAACAAATTTTCATACACACACAACTCGTTGCAACCATGCGCAAGGTGAGGACCGCCAGTACGTAGAGGAGGCCATCAAGGGCGGACTTAAGGTGCTTGGCTTTTCGGATCATTCTCCATATTTCTTTTCAGGGGATTATTATTCAACCTTCCGTATGAGAAGAGAGCAGGTTTCGGGGTATGTGGATTCGATTCTGGCATTAAAGAAGGAATATAAGGATGATATTGAGATCAAGCTTGGTTTTGAGACAGAGTATTATCCAAAGTATTTTGATCAGCTGTTGGAGTTTTATAGCCAGTTTCCGATTGATTATATTATCATGGGACAGCATTTTGTCTTAAATGAGGAGGAGCATATCTACAGTGGTGAGTTGCACTGTGAGGAGGATATGATGATGCGCTATGTGGATCAGGTAATCGAGGGACTTGACACTGGATGCTTCACTTATCTGGCACACCCAGATCTGCTTCACTTTGGCGGTTCAAAGGAAAGCTATGAGAAGGCAGCCAATAAGCTGTGTGCATATGCTGCCAAGAATCATGTGCCGCTTGAGATCAACATGCTTGGCATGAGAGAGCATCGCCATTATCCAAATCTCGAGTTCTTTAAGATCGCGGCAAAGCATAACTGCGATATTATTTTTGGATGCGATGCACACACACCAAAGGATGTTCATGATCTGGAATCAACAAGGATTGCACAGGAGTGGTGCAAGGAGCTTGGCTTGCACCGCATTGAGTATCCAGAGTTAAAGAAGCCGTGTAAGAAATAGTTACAATTTGAAGAAAAAATAAGAAGCCTGCCAGTGAATTACGTAAAATACTACGTAGTCCACTGAGCAGGCTTTCTTTCTAAATATCACTCTTTTGGAAAATATTACTTACAGTGCTAATGATCCCATCGGATCCCATGGCTCGAGCATAATTGGCTCTGCCTCATATTCTGCTATGTACTCTGCTGGCAGATACTTCTTATTGACAACGATCTGATACATATACTCATCAAACCATGCATCGCTCATAACATAGGAGCCTTTCTTGCCCGGTGCATCGCCCCAGCTGTTCTCAACACGCCAGCGGTTTGGCTTGCCCTCATCGTCAAGATTTACACCCTGGGATTCATAACAAAACCCTTCTTTCTGCGTAGTGTGTACTATAACTATTTATACTGCTGTGGTTTGATTGTATCACCTGACAGAAGTTTTGTAAAGTAGCGTGCGAAAGTTACCGACTGACCGTAAAAGTATATTTTTTTCAACAACACAATTGCTTTTTATACAGATGCATTTTATAATGGAGAGCAGGAAGAATCGAAAGATTTACCTAAAGGTTTTGAGTTAGAGGAGGAAAACTGATGAGAAAAACACATAGAAACTGGACAGCGGCAATGTTAGCACTTGCAGCTGCACTTTCAGCAACACCTGTATTTGCAGCAAAGGAAAAAGAGGAGAGCACATCCGAGGTAAACACAGAAGCAGCTACCGAAGAGGAAAGTGGCGAGCGCACCATTATTGACCATGCGGGCAATGAGGTGACACTTCCGGAGGAAATTGACCGCATTGTTGTGACCGATACCCTTCCGCTGCCATCCGTGCTGTCACTGTATTTAGATAGTGCAGAAAAGCTTGTTGGAATCAGCCCGGTCAGCATGAGTGCTGCCAAGGCAGGACTTCTTGGTGAATTGTATCCGGAGATTTTGGATGCCGATACATCCTTTTTTGAAAACAGCGAGCTAAATATTGAGAGTCTGCTTGCACTTGAGCCAGATTTGGTTTTCTACAATGCGCAGAACAAGGAGCTTGGCGAGTCATTGACATCCGCAGGTCTGACTGCTGTTGCTGTTTCTGTTACAAAGTGGGACTACAATGCAGCAGATACCTTTGATGCATGGATGGATTTGTTAGCAGATATCTTCCCGGAGGAGGAAGAGAAGGCTGAGGCTGCAAAGGACTACTGCGAGAAGGTAGAAGAAACGATTCAGGAAAAGACAGGTGATCTTACTGACGAGGAGAAAAAAAGCGTTTTCTTCTTATTTAATTACAGCGATACCGCACTTGTAACTTCAGGAAAGAATTTCTGGGGCCAGTACTGGTGCGATGCAATCAATGCAGTAAATGTAGGTGAGGAGATTGAGGCAGAGCGCTCCAACGCATCTGTCAATATGGAGCAGGTTTACAGCTGGGACCCAGAGATCGTCTTCATCAGCAATTTCACCAAGGCAATGCCAGAAGATCTCTATAACAATACAATCGGCGATGACGATTGGAGCAGTGTTCAGGCTGTAAAGAATGAGCAGGTTTATAAGATGCCGCTCGGCGCATATCGAACCTTTACGCCAGGAGCGGACACGCCAATGACACTGATGTGGTTAGCAAAGACCGTTTATCCGGATCTGTTTGAGGATGTTGATATGACCGAAGAGGTTGAAACCTATTATAAGGAAGTTTATGGCATCGAGCTGACTGACGATCAGGTAGCACAGATGTACACTCCGTCAGCAGATGCGGCAAACGGATATGGAACGAATAAGTAAAAACAGAAAGTGGAATACAAAGCGCAGTCTTGCGGCAGGGGTGATTACCCTTGTCGCATGTGCTGTTTCTCTGGGCATGGGGCGTTACGTCATCGCGCCAGAAAATGTAGTGCGGGCGATTTGTGATGTGCTCACGGGTTCTGAGACCGTAAGTGAGACGGTGCGCCATGTGGTCTGTTTTGTGCGTGTACCGCGCATTCTGGGAGCGCTTGTTTGCGGAGCAGGACTGGCGGTTGCAGGAGCCGGTTTTCAGGCTGTGTTTGCAAATCCGCTAGCTACACCAGATACATTAGGAGTAGGAAATGCCGCGTCCTTTGGTGCAGTGGCTGCGATTTTAGCGGGAGCAGGTCGAACCGGAATTCAAAGCAGCGCGCTGTTGTGTGGTCTGTTTTCTGTGTGTCTTGTCTATCTGTTTGCTGGGCGTAGCGGTGAGCAAAAGGTGCTTCGTCTTGTGCTTTCTGGAATGGTAGTCGGTGCATTTTTTTCCTCTATGGTGTCCTTTGCCAAGTATGCGGCAGACCCACAGGATGAACTGCCGTCGATCACCTATTGGCTGCTTGGCAGTCTCAAAAATATGAGCTGGCCGCTTTTTCTCTCTGGTGCAGGCTGGATTTTTGCTGGAATTGTGATTTTAATGTTACTTCGCTGGAAACTTGATGCACTGATGTTAAGCGAAGAAGAGATACGAAGCTTTGGCATATCGGTGCGTGGACTTTCATTGCTTGTCATTGCATCATCCTCAGCGATTACTGCGGCAGTCGTTTCTATGTGCGGACAGATCGGTTGGATTGGGCTTTTGATTCCTCATCTTTGCCGGATGCTGTATGGAGGAAGCAACAAAGATGTGATTCCATCTTCGATTGCGTATGGAGCACTGTTTCTTTTGATTACCGATACAGCGGCGCGCTGCATTACCGCATCGGAGATTCCGGCTGCAATTTTGACCAGTCTGATTGGAGCACCACTGTTTTTGATTTTGCTTGCCAGAACAGGAGGGCTTCGCACATGAAAATGAATATGCTAGAACAGAGGTATTTGTTACAGAAAGAAAAGATTTTGGCGCAGGAGGCTTTCGTACATGAAATTAGAGATACGTGATGCAGCGATTGGCTATAAGAATCATATATTGGCATCTCATATCAATATGACGAGTGAACCGGGGCAGATCACGGCAATTCTCGGAGTAAATGGCTGCGGCAAAACCACCTTTGTGAAGAGTTTAATGCGACTCGTGTCATGGAGCCATGGTGGTGCATTCATAGATGGTGTCGATATGCGAATCATTCCAGACAGACAGTTGTGGCGAAAGATGGCATATGTCCCCCAGAAGTCCACCAGTGTGCCATACTCGGTGCTGGATATGGTGCTTCTTGGTCGAAATCCATACAAATCTCTTTTTGCGCAGCCAGATGACAGCGACAGAAAGATGGCAGAGGCAGCGCTCGAACGCGTTGGGATGCTTGCGTTTTCTAACCATTCGTATGACAAGCTTAGTGCTGGACAACAACAGCTAGTAAAACTTGCACGTGCACTAGTATCATCACCAGAGCTTTTGATTATGGATGAGCCAGAGAGTGGGCTTGATCTGAAGCACACTGCACAGTTAATGGGATTGATAAAGGAATTGTGCGAGACAGAGAAAAAACAGGTTTTGTTTATCACGCACAGCCCAGAGCATGCGCTTATGATAGCGGATCAGGTACTCCTGTTTTTATCAGAGAATGAGTCTTTGCACTCATCCACAGTCTTGTGGGGGCCAGCGAAGAGCATTTTGTGTCAGGAAAATTTGGAACAAGTTTATGGAATGCCGTTGAAAATTGTAAGAGATGGTGATTCGATTGGAATTCTGCAGAAAGCAGGTAGATGTCACAGAAGAAAGGAGTAAACATGCCAAGAAAAAAGACAGCCGTATTTACGACTGTGATCGCAGCACTTTTGGTTGTGATGGTGCTGTCGATTGTAATGAGTGTGCATCACTATGAAAAGACCGTTTTGATCACGCTGGATGCAGCAGGCGATCAGGCATCTGGAAATGAGACAGGACTGGCGGAGATTCGTCGCCAGCTTGAGGCGGACAAGGCGGATGCTTCCACAGGAACCATGTTTTGGAACGGTTCCGTCTGCGTGACAAAATATCAGGCGTGGGGTGGCCGCACGACAACTTACTATGTCTGCCCATATTTGAGTGCAGTATCGACAGACACGATCACAGATACGCCAAAGGAGTGGACGGTTTCGCTGTCATTTGCGATGTGCGCAACACAGGGAGATGAGTTAGTTAACTTTAATAAAAAATTTGCAGTACGCGATATTGAGTTAAACTGCCGTGCTGGAAAGGATGCCGCGATCTTGTCTGCCGCATACAATGATATGGATATGACGGACATTAATGGGGATCTTCTTTCGTATACCTTCCGTGACAAGGAAGAACTGACCGCTGATACAAGCGTTTATGCAAAGCTGATGATGGTGTCAAAGAAAGCACTTGATGATGATTCACTTGAGGAAAAGGAAAATACTAGCGAAAAAGACAGTGTAATTGTCAACTGGGCATTTCGTCTTGAGGAGAATGGTCGTCTGGTCAACAATTTCGATGGCGTTCAGGTAGAAATTCCGTACACGATCGAAGAAACAACAACGAGTGGAGAAAAAAATGATTGAACATGACACACTGCTGTCCATTCCGTTTTTAAAGAAGAGTCGGTTCACTGGATCGGATCGAGGAATGCGTTATAGCGTATATAAAGTAGAAGAAACTCGTATCATCTCGCTGGAGACTACGACAGAAGGCGAGTCTGCGGATGCAAATGGAGTGGCAGAGGAAGCACCAAAGGAAGAAAAGGTTACGTTTCTTGAGGCCGCCGCCTGCCCAGGACCGTTTTCTGTGGACTTTACAAAGCCAGAGCTGTTTATCAAAGAGCGATTTTCTTTTGACGATGCAGGCCGCGCAGCCGCAGTTGATTGGTTAAATGCACTCTATGAGGAAAAAAGAGAGTTCTTCGAGGATGTCTATTTGCATCCGGACAAATATTATAAAGAACATCATAAGAAGGATGAGTGAAATTTCGCTGCGAATTCAGGTTACGACATTGTTCAATGATGCCTAATGAACAGAAGGTTTGTCCAGCAAGACACTTGCATATTTGAGAAAATGTGTTATGATAACAAAGGCAAACATTGCGAAACAGAGCAATAGGCAGTAGTATATAGAGTAAGGATCATCGTATAGCAGCATTTGCAGCTTGGGATGGCAAAGAAAGGGAAAAATTATGAGTCAGCAGAATCTGGCGGTTATTTTCGGAGGACAGTCCTCTGAGCATGAGATTTCATGTATGTCCGCATCCAATATTATTCAGTGCATCGATGCACGGCGTTACAACATCATTTTAGTAGGAATCACAAAGGAAGGCCATTGGGTAGAGGCGGCAAATTTAGCGACTGTGCAGGATGGCTCCTGGAAGCAGTCAAAGACTAGCATCGTGCTGTCTCCAGACGCAACCAAGAAGGGTCTGTACCGCATGAGCGAGGATGGAAAGGCAGAGTTCGTTCACCTTGACGTAATCTTCCCGGTACTTCACGGTCTGTACGGAGAGGATGGAACCGTTCAGGGCTTATTTAAGCTGTCTGGTATTCCGTTTGTTGGTTGTGGTGTTTTTGCATCCGCTGCCGGTATGGATAAGCTGTACACAAAGGTAATCGTTGATACACTTGGTATCCGTCAGGCAAAGTATGTTCCGGTTTATAAGGAAGAGCTGCCGCAGATGGATGAGGTGGTTGCAAGAGTTGAGAGCAAGTTAGATTATCCAGTATTTGTTAAGCCATCAAGAGCAGGCTCCTCTAAGGGTGTCAATAAGGCAGCAAACAGAGAGCAGCTTAAGAGTGCGTTAATCGAAGCAGCAGACAACGACAGAAAGATTCTTGTAGAGGAGACCATCATCGGCCGTGAGGTTGAATGTGCTGTTCTTGGAAATCTGGATGTAAAGGCTTCTGGTGTTGGCGAGATTCTTTCCGCTGATGAGTTCTACGATTTTGATGCAAAGTATTACAATCCTGAGTCAAAGACACTGGTTGATCCGCCGATGCCAGACGGGATGCGTGAACAGATCCGTCAGGACGCAGTAAAAATCTTTATGGCACTCGACGGAAGAGGACTTTCCAGAGTTGATTTCTTCCTGACCGAGAGTGGTGTTGTATTTAACGAGATCAACACCCTTCCGGGATTTACTGCCATCAGCATGTATCCGATGCTTTGGGAAGCACAGGGAATCCCGAAGAAGGAGCTTGTCCAGAAGCTGATTGATCTTGCATTTGAGCGCTAATTGAAATCGAATTGAAGTTTGATTGGAATTTAATTGAAACCCAATTAGGAGTTTAATTGAAAGCTAATTAAAGTGCATTAAGTGTAGTGTATTGGCGCAATGCGTGCAGCGAAATATAGAAAGGCAAGTGAAGGAGCATGACAAAGGACGTACTTGTAACGGTGCGAGGACTTCAGATGACACCAGACGGGGATGACACAATTGAAGTAACCACGACTGGAAAATATTATGAGAAGGACGGAAAACGCTATCTTTTCTATGATGAGATTGGCGATGATACCAACCTGATTGTAAAAAATTCAATCCAGATTACCGATGAGCATGTGGAGGTTCGAAAGAAAGGTCTGATCAATGCGCAGATGAATTTCGAGAGGGAAAGTAAGCTTGTTAGCATCTATGAGACACCTTATGGACAGATGGAGATGGGGATTTACACCACAGGCATTTGTCTGGATGAACAGGATGACTTTCTGGAACTGAAGCTAAAATATCTGCTTGAAATCAACAACCAACATATCAGCGACAGCGAAATTCTGGTTCAGATTCGCCCACAGACCAATTAAAAGAGAACAATAGGCAAATTAAAGAACAACAAAAGAGCCGTGTATCACGATTGATACACGGCTTTTGCATTGCTTTTTGATTGAATCCAATAATGAATTATTTATTTTTCTTTCCTTTAGCATCTGCCTTATCGGCTTTTCCAGAAGTGTTATTCTTTGCAGTGTTTTCAGTCTTATCCTTCTTAAAACGTGCAAAGAAACCTTTCTTCTTCGGCGGTGCTGGGATTGCTCCACCACGGACACTCTTAAGCTCTGTGATATAGATACCGCTGATAACAGCCTTTACTTCCTTCTTTACCGGAAGGATATCATATACCTTCGGATCGGCAATCAGAGTCATGATTCTAGGACCAACCTTTGCTTTTACGAAAGGCATCTTCATGCGGCGCATGTACTTTGGAGTCTGCTGCAAAACCATATCCGGAAGATTTGCATCCTTAAGTTTCATTTTCTTTTTGTCGATAATCAACATGGATAGCGTTTGTTTCATCGCCTCCATCTGCTCTTGAGAAGCGGCCTGTTTTCTCTGCATTTTGGAGCCTACAAAGTAAAGCACAACCAAAAGCACAAGAATTACGGCAAGAATAATTAGCAAAATTTGCCACCAAGTCATTTGGCTTCCTCCTATCTGTTCGTCCTGCCTTCTGCAGAACATTATCAGAAATATTATAACATCTTAATAAATAGGTTGCAACACAAATTTGCCATGAAATGCAGGAGAAAAACGCTTATTTGATTCTATTTTTCTGTGTTCCTTTACAGAATAGTCATATTTGAGAATTAAACGGAATAGAATAGATGGGGATAGACGGGGAAAATGGATTTGTTCGGGAAAGGTGGTGCCAGAATGAAGGGAAAGATCGTGACATTATTTTTGCTGTTTCTGGCAGCGCTTCTGTTTCCGTACACGGCAGCGATTCTATTTCTTGACACAGGAGTAAAGCCGTATCAGCCAGAGGATACAAGAAGTGTGATTTTAGAAAATGGAGAATCAGTCTCTGCCGAGCAGTATCTTGTTGGCGTGTTGGCGCAGGAAATTGACCCAGCAATGGAGCAGGAGACCATAAAAGCGCAGGCAATTTTGGCGAGGACGTGGCTGTACCGCGCTATGGGAACGGAAACATCTGTTTCTGAGAGTGCGCTTGCGATCCATGCGATGACACTCTCGCAGATGAAAGCCATCTGGGGCGAGGATGAATATCTGTATTATGAAAAGCTTTATGCAGCAGTAATGGAAACTGCTGGACAGTGCCTTTTCTATGGCGGTGGGTTGGCGGCACCGCTTTTTCACAAGATCAGCGCTGGGATGACGCGCTCCGACCAGACAGGAGATTGTCCATATCTGGTTGGTGTAGATTGTGTGTACGATGCCGAGGCACCAGGGTACCAGACCGTAAAACAATTTGCAAGAGAAGAATTTGCCGGACGGCTTAACCAGATTGATGAGAACAGACAGCTTTCGGCACCAGTGAATGCGGCAGATGTGGCGCTGACACTTGATGCGCAGGGGTATGTACGGACTGTGCAGGTGGCAGGACTTACCTTTTCGGCAGAGGAAGTCGCGTTGTCGCTTGGCGTTCCGTCTCTTTGGTTTCGACTCGAAGATTACGCCGATACGATTCGCGTGATCGCAAAGGGAATCGGGCATGGCTATGGTATGAGTCAGTACGGTGCAGATCGGTATGCGAGAGAGGGACGGGATTATACATGGATTCTTGATCATTATTTCCATGAGTGTCAGATAAAGGGGGCGTAAGATGCCCCCTGTTGTTTTTTTTGTGTTTCGCTTATTGTTTTGCTTATACCGATGGAATCTCATAGCTTACATCATATTGTGGATAAAATGAATTAATGGTTAATTTCCAGATCTCTAGGTATAAGCGCACAAATATTGGCAAGAATAGGACTAAAGGGAGCAGGAAATTCGTTCCTGATCGCCTAATATACATTGTGCGGCTGTGACCGTGCAGAAATGGAGATCATCATGAGAAAGTGGTATGCGTTTTTATCGGGGAAAAAGATGCTCGGCGTGGGACTTACAACAGTCGTGGCGCTGACTGCACTTCTGGCGGTAAATTTCTACCGCGGGCAGAATGACCGGTACGTGACAACAAATGGGAGCGCAGATGCGCTGACACAGGCAGGTGAAATGGCACAAGGAAATCCTTCAAATGAAAATCTTTCAAATGAAAATTCTGCAAATGCGAACCCAGAGGGCGAGCAGGTAGCAGAGGAGATGAACCATGATCTTCCAATCGGAAGTGAGGTGGGTGAACAGCAGCTTGCAGAGCAGTCTGGGGAGAATTCGGAGCTTGCCGCAAACGATGCGCCTGGACAGGATGCGAATCAGGATCGTAGTCAGAATCCGGTGCAGGCAGCATCTGATGAAGTGGCAGAGGTCGCAGGACAGACAAGCCTTGTCTCGATGAATTTAAATTTTGATGCGTCTCAGAAGCTTCAGTGGCCGGTAGCAGGCAGAGAACTCATTAAGTCTTTTTCAATGGATAGACTTGTGTATTATCCGACATTAGAGGAGTATAAGGTGTGTCCCGCAATCATGGTGCAGGCCCAGCCGGGTGATGCCATTCTTGCCCCAGCAGATGGTGTTGTCTCAAAGATTTCAGCAAATGAGGAGATTGGAACGTATCTTTGCTTAAAGCTTGGTGACGAATATGAGGCACTCATCGGCAATCTGGATACTGTATCTGTGGCAGAGGGCGATTATGTGTTAAAGGGAACTGTGCTTGGTGGATTGGCTGAGCCGACCAAATATTATCTCACAGAAGGACCAAATCTGTATTTTGAACTGTTAAAGGACGGTCAGCCAATTGATCCGCTTGATTATCTGGAATAATGCTTTCAAAATCTGACACGAGAATCTTTGACCATTCAATGACCGAGTTGTTGACAATCGCATAGCGGCGGATCTACAAAAGGGGGCGAAATGGCCCCTTTTTCTTACGGTCGAATACCCTTTGACATGTTGCTGTTGTGGTAGCGTGGGTCAAGGGTTACATCCTCGCCAAACCATTCCGGCGGTGTAAAGCTGTTAGCAGCAGCTTCATCAGGAAACTCAACTTCAACGAGTAGTACGCCATTTAAAGCACCGTCAAAAATATCCAGCTCGGCAGTTAAGTCATTTCCGATCGGGATGCGGTAGCGCACCTTTGAGATCACGGTGCCGTCTGCTTTTGGAATCAGGTGCTCATAGGCTTCTTTTGTCAGCGGCAGGTTATACTCCTCGCGGACCATCATGCCGGAGCCTTTGTAGGTCATATAATAAGAATCACCGTCTCTTCGCACGCGAATGACCGGGGCAGTACACAGATATCCCTGCTCAATGCGTGTATGTGGATACGATTCCAGATTGTCAGGAAGCTTAACCGGGACAAATTTACGCTCAATTTCCATAAAAATACCATACCTTTCTTAGTGCGATCAATCCGAATTTAATCCAAATTCAGTACCGAATTTCTATTAGATTATTTCCATAAATCAGTATAAGCCATGTTGACAGATTCATCAAGATTTTTTATACTGTTGACAGCAATTATAATGATTTACAGAAAATAAAGAAAGGCAGGAAAAAATTATGGTTTACGCATTTATGGCAGATGGCTGTGAGGAAGTAGAAGCATTGGCAGTAATTGATTTGCTTCGCAGAGCAGGAGAAGAGATGGAACTGGTTTCCATACATAATAAGGAAATGACACAGGGTTCCCACGGAATCGGAATTAAAAACGATGTGATGTTAAAGGATATTTTTGTGGATGCAGCAGATACACTGTTTCTTCCGGGCGGCGGTGTCGGAACAAAGAACTTAAAGGCTTGCGAAGAGCTTGGAAAGCTGCTTGTTTCCCATAATGCAAAGGGCGGCCGTATCGCAGCAATCTGTGCGGCACCGAGCGCACTTGGTGTATTGGGCATCTTAGAGGGAAAGAAAGCAACCTGCTATCCGGGCTTTGAGGAACAGTTAAAGGGCGCCGATTTTCAGGCAGTTCCCGTTGTTACTGACGGAAATATCACGACCAGCCGCGGCATGGGTACGTCCATTTTACTCGGACTTGAGCTTGTAAAGCTGTTAAAGGATGAGGAGACATCCAAGAAGCTTGCAGAAGCGATTATGATGCCGTAATTGACAGGAAATCTGTGAACAACACCTTTAGGAATCTGGCGCGGGAATCCTCGGCCATTCAATGACCGAGATGAAAGCGCC